>ONMT01000082.1 GCA_900319025.1 uncultured Bacteroidales bacterium | reverse complement strand
ACTCACTTTCAAGATCAAGTCAAATAGATTTAATAATCCGTCCAACTTTTGGGGGTCACATCAAAAGGGACCCTTCGAATGGTGGTTCGCACCCTGCGGGATATACACAAACTCTATTTTTTAGCCGGCACTATGTGCCTACACTTTTATCCTCAAATATTCCGTTGTTATGCAAGCATAAACTTCTTATTTGCGCATAAAAGTAATAATATTCTATTATTTAGGCTAAAAAATATAAATAAATTTGTGTATATGCAATTTTTGTTGTATATTTGCGGGCTGAATGAATATTAACACCAAAATACCATGAAAGAGATTGAAATTAAGACCAAGGTTAAAGCGTGTCAGCTGAACGAACTCAGCGCCGACGAACAGGAGCTTATCGCTATCGCTAAACAGCAAACGAACAACTCCTACTGCCCTTATTCGAAATTCCACGTAGGCGCAGCCGCTAAGCTCGACAACGGAGTAATTATTCGTGGTGCTAACCAAGAGAATGCTGCCTATCCGAGCGGCTTGTGCGCTGAGCGCAGTGCCCTGTTTGCTGCAGGTGCTAACTATCCCGAAGTGCCGGTGAATACGTTAGTAATCGCATGCTACACCGACGGACACTTTACCGAAGACCCAGGTGCTCCGTGTGGCGCATGCCGACAGGTGATGATTGAAACAGAACACCGCTATGGCAAACCGATGAAGGTCATACTGTACGGTGAGAAAGAGATATTTGTCTTCGAGAAAGCATCTGACCTCATGCCGGTCGGATTCTTCTCGGAAGACCTGAAAGGCTAAAGCCTTATTTTAGATTGTAGATTTTACGGCTACGCCTTATTTTAGATTGTAGATTTAAGATTTTAGATTTAAGATTGTACGGCTAAAGCCTATTTTAGATTTAAGATTTTAGATTGTAGATGTTTAAGAAGTTGGATATATATTTGCTCAAGAACTTTCTTGGGTTATTCTTGGCGACGTTCTTCATCGCCATCTTCATTCTGCTTATGCAGTTTGTATGGATGCACGTAAAGGACTTGGTCGGCAAGGGCGTGGAGATATCGGTATTGGCGGAGTTCTTTATCTACGCGATTGCATCGGTCGTGCCATTGGCATTGCCTTTAGCGATACTGTTAGCTTCGTTGATATCCTTCGGAAACCTGGGCGAGAAATTTGAGTTAACGGCGATGAAAGCGGCGGGAATATCACTTTTCCGCATCATGCAACCGCTCGCTATCGCTATCGCCGTAATCAGCGTGGGCGCATTCTTCTTCTCAAACAACGTGCTGCCTAAGTCCCAAACAAAACTATGGGCACTCATCTTCTCCCTAAGGCAGAAGTCGCCCGAATTGGATATACCGGTAGGGGAGTTCTACGATGGAATAGGCGGAACGAACGTCTATGTGCGACATAAGAATAACAAAACCGGAATGCTCTACGGGTTGATGATATACGACTTCTCGGAGGGCTTTAAGAACGCAACAGTTATTGTCGCCGACTCCGGAATGATTCAAATAACCAAGGACAAACAACACCTGCTGCTGACACTCTATAGCGGCGAGTCGTTCGAGAACCTGGACCAAAAGCAACAGCGCGCTACCGCAACGCAGAAGAATATCCCTTACCGCCGTGAGACTTTCCAACGCAAACAACTGCTCAAGGACTTCAACACCGAGCTCAATCGCTACGACGAGTCGATATTGCAGGATCAGCATGTGTCGAAAAACGTGAGCCAACTCATTCATTCGGTTGATAGCATGAAGGAAGTGGCGCAAGGTAAGAGTAGGCAACAGAGCGAGAAACTGGTGGAAAAAAGCTATTTCGGGCGCGATAACTTCAGCGGACGCGTGCTCCATCCCGTAGAGAAAGAGGAGTGGGTGGAGTATGATGTCGATTCACTCTATGCCCACATGTCCGACCGCGACAAACGCGCTGTCGTAAGCTCTATGCTCGACAAAGTGCGCCTACAGGAAGACCAAATCAAATATAACGCCATGCTGCTCGACGACTATCAACGGTATATCCGCAAGCATGAGATAGAACTGCATCGTAAGTTCACCTTGGCGTTCGCCTGCCTGATTTTCTTCTTTATCGGAGCACCGCTCGGCGCTATCATCCGCAAAGGCGGATTGGGCGCACCCGTTGTGATATCGGTCATTATGTTTATTATTTACTACATCATAGACAACACCGGCTATAAGATGGCTCGCGAAGCTTTATGGCCTGTATGGACAGGAATGTGGCTCAGCTCGTTTGCGCTACTGCCTATCGGCATCTTCCTTACCTACAAAGCCGCTACAGACTCCGGAATGTTCAACCCTGAAGTATGGGCGAAAGTCTATGACAAAATTAAGGTACAAGTTATTGCAAAATGGACAAAATTGAAGAAGCATTAAAAGACTTCCAAGACGGTCAGTTCGTCATCGTTGTGGACGATGAAGACCGTGAGAACGAAGGTGATTTTATCATAGCGGCGGAGAAGATTACTCCCGATAAAGTGAACTTCATGCTGCAACATGGTCGTGGCGTACTATGCGCTCCAATCACAGAGAAACGCTGCGCCGAACTGGACTTAATGCACCAGGTGGCAAATAACACGTCGATGCTTGGAACGCCGTTCACCGTGACCGTAGATAAGTTAGAAGGCTGCACTACCGGTGTATCGGCAGCAGACCGCTGCGCTACTATTCGCGCCTTAGCTGATCCCGCATCCACGCCTTCCACCTTTGGACGTCCCGGACACATCAACCCGCTCTATGCCAAAGAACGTGGCGTACTCCAACGTGCCGGACACACTGAGGCCGCCATTGACCTATGCCGATTAGCAGGACTCACACCCGCTGCCGCACTCATCGAGATAATGAACGAAGACGGCACGATGGCACGACTGCCGCAACTGGAACAAGTGGCGAAAGAGTATGGACTCAAACTCATATCCATCAAGGACCTGATTGCCTATCGGTTAGGGGAGTCAGGAGCAAGTAGTCGAAAGTCGAAAGAAGAAAGTCGAAAGCAATTAGTCGAAAGTCAAGAGTCAGGAGAGGAGAGCGAAGTGGCGCTGATAGAGCGCGGAGAAACCGTTTTCCTGCCTACCGAGTACGGAGACTTCCGACTCACACCGTTTAGAGACCTGACGAACGGCTTGGAGCATGTGGCTTTAGTGAAAGGCGAATGGAAAGAGGATGAACCCGTGCTATGCCGTGTGCACAGTAGCTGCATGACCGGCGATATATTTGGTTCACGTCGCTGCGAATGTGGCGAACAACTACACCAAGCCATGCGACTGATTGAGAAAGAGGGCAAAGGTATCGTTGTTTATATGAACCAAGAAGGTCGTGGTATCGGTCTAATGAATAAAATTCGCGCCTATAGACTGCAAGAACAAGGCGATGACACCGTGGAAGCCAATGTCCATCTCGGCTTTCGCCCCGATGAACGCGACTATGGAGTAGGCGCACAGATACTACGAGAACTCGGAGCTCGCAAACTTCGTTTGATGACTAATAATCCGGTAAAAAGAGTAGGTTTGGAAAGCTATGGCATAGAAATTGTAGAGAACGTGAGCATAGAGGTTACTCCGAACCCCTATAACCTGCGATACATGCAGACCAAGAAGGAGAAAATGCATCACAATTTAAATCTTGTGTGATTATGAAACGCTTAACTTATCTTTTCGCTATCCTGCTGATAAGCAGCGTAGTGGCTTGGGCTGACGAAACAATCACCGTAACAGCCAAAAACAGTGACATCTCTGCTAACCTCGACCTCAAGGTGGTTGCTAAACTCTTTGGTGAGGCGAAAGACCTGGAAGAGTTCGAGAAGATGTTAAACGACCCACAACAAGCTCTGGTGAACCTCGACCTCAACGGCGATGGTGACGTGGATTATATACGCGTAATCGAAACAACCAATGGCAATAAGCACCTAATCGTGCTCCAAGCGGTTTTGGCAAAGGACATCTACCAAGACGTTGCCAGTATATATGTAGAGAAAGATGAGGCAAATAACGTCTCGGTACAAGTGATAGGCGATGAGTATATCTACGGCAAAAACTACGTCATCGAACCGGTGTATATCTATAGACCTGTTATCTACGACTGGTTTTGGGGTCCGACTTGGTACTGTTGGCATTCGCCTTGGTACTGGGGCTATTGGCCGGGTTGGTGGGCTCCTTACGCTTGCATAGGTTACGGCGCATACTACCACCGCTGCTATGACTACCACCACAATCACTATGGCTGCAGTTTCCACTATGCTAAGGAGGCACGTCCTACCTCCCACCGCATGGCTGAAGGCGTTAGCCGCAGAGACTATGCTACCACCCACGCTGAGTCATCCTTTGACAAACGTAACACGGGTATAACGAATGCGCGCGAGCTCTCTTCTCCGAGACAATCAAGCGCACGTACCTCTGCCAGTCCTGCAGCTGCACAACGCGTAAGCACTACTTCGTCTCAAACAGCGCAAGGTGCTTCCACACGTAGCAGTTATAGCGGTCCGTCCACGCGCAGCAGCAACAGCGCAACCTCTACGCGCAGCAGCTACTCCACATCCGGCGTATCGACTCGCAGTAGTTCGAACGTATCTACCACGCGTAGCGCTTCCTCTGCTTCTTCCAGCAGACAAGCATCCTACACACCGTCGTATAACACGAACAGCAGCACACGTAGCGCCAGTACGTATTCGTCCGGAAATAGCACGAGAAATACGTATTCATCGGGAAACAGCAGCACGCGTAGTTCCTATTCGGGAAGTAGCACACGCAGCTCCTATTCGGGCGGCAGCAGTTTTTCCGGCGGCGGAGGCGGTTACTCCGGCGGAAGTAGTCGCGGAGGCGGCGGTGTCTCGACCAGACGATAAAAAAAGTCGCTCCGGTTATACACCTAAGAGCGACTTAACGAATTCTTCTTTATGGAAGGCCTGTAGGTCTTCCATTTTTTCGCCCAAGCCGATATAGCGCACAGGTATCTTGAATTGGTCACTGATACCAATAACTACGCCACCTTTCGCCGTACCATCGAGTTTGGTGATAGCGAGACTGGTGACTTGAGTTGCCTTAGTGAACTGCTTGGCTTGCTCGAAAGCGTTTTGTCCGGTGGAACCGTCTAAAACGAGCATGATATCATGCGGCGCATCGGGAACAACTTTCTGCATAACCGTCTTAATCTTTGTCAGCTCGTTCATCAGATTAATCTTATTATGTAGTCGTCCTGCCGTATCGATAAGCA
>ONMT01000075.1 GCA_900319025.1 uncultured Bacteroidales bacterium | reverse complement strand
GTTTGCCGTTGGCGAAACATCCGTTTGGATGGGATGAGAAGAGGTAGAGCGCTGGGGCGCTATTTTAGATTTGGCGGCGCAGCCTTATTTGAGATTTTATATTGTAGATTTTATATTTTAGATTTGTGAGAATAGTTAGGAACATATTGCTTTTGGCATTGGTGGGAATGGCTTTTGCGTCGTGCGTGACGTCTAAGAAAGTCAATTACCTTCAAGAGCCGACGAAGCACAATAAGATTCCGAGTTATGCGGATACGCTTGACTATGAGGAATATAAGTTGCGTGTAGGCGATCGGCTGTATATCTATGTCTATTCGTTGGACCAGAATATCATGCGCATGTATAATGCGGGAACGGGTTCGACGAGTCGCAATCAGATGATGCAGCAGATGCAGTATTCGGGAGGTCGTACGACGAATGAGTTGTACTCGTATCTGATTGATAAAGAGGGAAATATCGATTTTCCGACGATAGGCAAAGTGCAGGTGTTAGGATTGACGACTCGCGAGACGAAGCGTTTGATGGAAGAGCAGTTGTCGTCGTTGTTGAAAGAGATTCCGGGCTATTCGACTATATCTGTTGAAGTGATGGTGATGCAGCGAACGTTCTCGTTGATAGGCGTTAAGAGTGGTCGCTATCCGATTGATAAAGAGAAACTTACGATATTTGAGGCGTTGGCAATGATGGGGAATCTGCAGCCGTTTAGCGACCGTTCTCAAGTGAAGATTGTTCGGGAAGTGAATGGTGAGACGGAGATTAAGACGTTCGATTTGCGTTCGAAAGATATCATCAATTCGGAGTTCTATTACGTTCAGCCGAATGATATCATCTATGTTCGCGAGTTGCGCGGTAAGACGTTTGGCATCACTTCCGCCGGAGCAGGAGTGGCAGTCGTGTCGGCAACATTATCGTTTGGCGTATTTGTCTATACGATAGTTGCGACGGGAATAAATCATGTTAAAAAGTATTATCCATCGAAGTAAGGCCATGAAAGCAATGAAACATATAGGACAGTTGCTCGTGGTTGTATTAGCGAGCATAATGCTGACGGGCTGTTATGGGCATCGTGTGATTGGTTTATTACAAGAGCCAACGAAGCATAATAAGATACCCGTTTACGAGAAAGACTCTGCGCATGAAGAGTATCGTATTCGCGTGAACGATGAGCTGATTTATCGTTTGATAACGATGGACGAGACGATATCAAAGGTATTGGGAACGAACGAGAGTGTGAATACTCAGTATGCCAATTCGTATCGTGTTTATGACGACGGAACGATTGATTTGCCGTTCTTGAAGCCAATTCATGTGGCAGGCTTGACGGTTGAGGAAGCACAAGATTCCGTTCGTGCGGCGTTTAAGGAGATTATTCCGGATGCGGATGTTAAGTTGGCGTTGTATAACAAGACTTTCACCGTGATAGGCGATATCCGTTCGGGCGAGTATTATATATATAAGGAGAATATGAATATCTTCGAGGCGCTTGCAGTAACGGGCGATTTGTTGGACTCCGGCGATCGTCGTCATGTGCGCATCATCCGTCCTCGCGATAATGATAAACCGGAGATTTTGGAGTTTGATATTCGTTCGAACACGATAATCGATTCGAAATACTACTATATCTATCCGAATGATGTGATATATGTGGCTCGTACGAAAGACAGCTTTGTCAAAGTAGCCAGTTACACGGGCTTCCTGAGCCTGATTACATCATCGGTAGCATTATTGATATCCGTACTTAATTACTCGACAACACTTTCTAAATAATCATGAATAACGATTACACACAAGGAAATGCCCAATATGGCAACGGGGCATATGGTAATGGTCAGTATGGCAATAGTCAGTACAATAACTATAACACCTACGGCAATTATCAGGATGCGAATAATGGCGACGAAGAATCCAACTTCAATATCATGGAGTGGGTATTCAAGGTGTTGCACTATTGGTATCTGTTCGTGATAGCGATAATTATAGCGCTTGGCATAGCGTACTTGCAGAATCGCAAATGGCTGCCGTCGTACTATTCTCAGGGCACGATTATCATCAAAGAGACCGTTGGTTACGGCGGTTCTAACTCCGTGCTGATGCAAGGTTTTGGTGTGGATGCCGGCTATAAGAATGTGCAGAACCAGTTGATTATGCTCAAGTCGTATGATTTGGCATGCCGTGTGGTTGATTCATTGCCGTTCCTGCGAACGGAGTATATCACTCAAGGCCGCTTTAAGACGCGTAATCTGTATCGCGAGACGCCGATTGTGGTGGAGCCGGAAACAGTGGCGCAAGATGTGTATGGTCTGCTGTTCCAAGTAGTGTTTGAGAAAGATGGTTCGATGACGATTACTTCGACTGACGAAGACCATCCGTTCTCGGTTAAAGCGCATTATGGCGAGCCTATTGAGAGCAGTATGTTCACGGCAACCATATGGCCAACGGAACGCATGATTGAAAGCGGAAAGATTTACTTCCGTTTCCGTTCGCGCGAAGGCCTTGCCGGAGAAATAATGAACCGCATCACGCTCAATTTCATCACCGACGGAAGTACCGTTTTGGCATTGGGTTTGGTGAGCGAGACACCTGTTCGTGATTGCGAGATTATCGATAAGCTGGCGGAGATATTCCTCCTGCAAAACCTTGAGCAGAAGAACGAAGTGGCCGAGAACTCAATACGCTTCATCAACGAACAATTGCAGTCGCTGCAAGAGTCGTTGGAGGTTTCCGAAGGCGCGATGACTGACTTTAGACAAGAGAATAAATTCGTGGATGTCAGTTCCTACGCCGGTCAGCTGATGAGTAAGATTTCGTCCTACGACCAAGAGATGATGTCTATGCGTCTGCGCGAGACCTATTTCGACTATCTAACCAAGTACTTGGAGACGAATATGGAAAGCGGCGCCGTGATAGCTCCGACGTCTCTTGGCTTGAACGATGCGGCATTGATAGCCCTTGTGCAGCAACTAAACGACTTACGTATTCAACGTGGCGAACTATCTGAGAAGAACGTTTATTATGCTAAATATACCAAGGATATAGAGAACGTCAAGTCCATGATTAACGAGATTGTGGAGTCGATGCGCGCGTCCTTGGAGATAGAGAAGAAAGACCTGAACGACCGTTATGCCGAAGTGGAGCGCGAGATAAAGAAACTGCCGACGAAAGAGTTGCAGATGGTTGCTATTGAGCGTAATTATCGTATCGATGATAACTACTACACGTTCTTCCTGCAGAAACGTGCGGAAGCAGAGATTCAGAAAGCAAGTAACACGCCGGATAACACCATTTTGGATAAGGCGCGTACCCTGAGTACGGTCAATTCGAAGACCAAGCGTAATAACAACACTACCGCGTTGCTGTTAGGTATTCTTATTCCGCTCGTATTGGTTATCGCGAGTGAGTTGCTCAATAATAAAGTGCGTACGACAAAGGATGTGGAGAAGATTAGTCCATTCCGTCTGATTGGAACCGTTCGCCACGCTAAGTCTCAAAACCCGACACTTGTGCGCGACCATCCGCGGTCGAGTTATGCCGAGATGTTGCGCGCTATACGTACTCGAATGGAGTTCATTGTGAAGCGTAAAGATAAGATGGTGGTAGGTATCACGTCCACGGAGTCAGGCGACGGAAAGACCTTCCTTTCGTCGAACTTGGCGGCTTTGTTCTCGATGTCGGGAAAGAAGACTTTGCTTATGGACTTGGATATCCGTAAACCGAATATCCACACGAAAATGGGTTTGGAAGGCGGATTAGGATTGTCGAACTATCTGATAGGCGATTGCACGCTTGAAGAGACATTTGCTAAGTCTCCGTTTGATTTCGATATTATGCGTGCCGGAACGATTGCGCCTAACCCGGGCGAACTGATTCACTCCGATAAACTGGCGGAGACAATTAAATTCCTGCGCGAGAAATATGACTTTATCGTGATAGATACATCGCCTATCGGACTGGTGCCTGATGCGTACACCATCCTTGAGTTATCCGATATCGGCTTGTTCGTTATTCGTTGCATGCAGACCAATAAATCATTCTGCAAACAGACGCTCCAAGAGATTGCTGAGGTAGTAGATACACCGGAGAAAGTGCAGATTGTGCTTTCCGATATTCCAACTGAGGGACACTCCGGCTATGGCTATGGTTACGGCTACGGATACTCCGGATATGGCTATGGAACAAGTAGTTATGGCTATGGATATGGTCGCAAAAAATACGGCGATAAGTATCGCAGTACCATCTACGGCAAAGTATTCCGCCGCTCTAACGATGAGCAGAAGTACAACTACTACACGGATGATGACGTTTAATTAGAATGAATAACCTGCAGGCCGACTAATTGGTCTGCGCGGCTACCAAACGGACGATAATAGACGTAGATAGTATATTCGTTCTTGGTCTCCCAATGTGATCCTTCAGTTCGCTGTAGGGTCACTTTTTTATCCTCACGCGGCACGAACCAATATTGATAATCATAGCCGCCTTGCTTGACTAAAGCCGTTAGCCAATAGCACTTGCGCTCGTTGTCATATTGCATCCGGTTGCGCATCGTGAGCGTGTTATCAAAGATATCTCCGCCTACATAGACCAGGCCGTCAAACCACGGGTCGTTAGCAGGAACAGTCCAGTGAACCCACATGTATTCCGCTTCTGTGTCCATGTCGTAAAGCGTCCGCTCAGCATTGATTACCCATTGACCATCTACGTCAAATTCGTGCATGTAATTGCTATTGCCCCTGAATGGCTCGGCAAAAAGCAGCGCGTGGTAGTCGTTGCGGTCGTGAGAAATGCGGTCAACACCCGATCCGGCAAAGTAAGTGGAGTAGGTGTCAAAATGACGATATTCGTTACCGCCTTCAAATATCAGTTCTTTGCAGTGGGTGAATTGTAATTTGTTGGTTTCGATGAATGTCGGTTTGGGTGCAAAAACCTCGTTGTCCTTGCGACCATTCTGACGGACTACAATAAAGTAGTCATTGCCGTTAGCCGTCTTGTTGAGTTGCTTGTCCGGCGAAATGGTAATATCTACTTGTTGGTAGCGGCGATTGATTTCGATGTCTGTATTACTCCGTACGATGGCTTGAATAACGGCGCTTGGCTCTACAACGGTTATCGGCACTTGCGCAACAACTTTATCTTGGTTGCCATCCTCATAGACCTTGATCAGATATTGACCGGAGGTCTTGAGTGTCATGTTCTCATTAGGTATCGTGAACGAATAGTGGGTGTATAACTGGCTCGTGTTGAGTGAGGTCTCATAGTCCGTTATCTCTGCCGTTGTAAAACCGCCTACGTATTCGTAGCTACTCAGTCCGCTTACTTGACCGTTTGCGTTGAGGTGGAGTAGGGTGTACGTGTATTGGTGAACGTCGTGGCTCAGTTCGTCAAAACTTATTTCTAATACATGTTTTTGCAAATCGCCGCTCGCGTCCAAGTCCGTTCCTTGCGCTTTCACCAAGAATGGGCGCACAGGGTCACCGCCAATAGGTTCCATCGTCCGAACGTCCAGATAGCGCACTCGAAGCGTCTTGATTACACTTTCCGACGCGCCCAAACTCAGACTACAAACGAGCATCAAAAACAGTATTTCGATTGATTTTTTCATAAATCTGCGTGCAAAAGTACTCTTTTTTTAGTATATACACAAAAAATATGCCAAAAAATTTGTGAGATTTAAAAAAAAGCAGTACTTTTGCAGCCGCTTTCGATAAATGAAGAATGTCAAAAGCTAAAAACCTGTCGGGTGGGGTTTTTCTAATTCCGAAATAATAAAGAACTATGATAGACTACACAAAGACATCTGATGGGCTATATGCCTATCGTTGGCCACGAGCAAGTGTGACGGCAGATGCCGTGCTTTTTGCTAAACGTGACGGGCAAATGCATGTGCTGCTTATCCAGCGCGGTAACGAACCATACAAAGGTTGCTGGGCTTTTCCGGGTGGGTTTCTGGAGATGGATGAGACGGTGGCTCGTTGTGCCGAACGCGAACTGGAGGAAGAAACCGGCATCGTGTTGACCGGCATGCAGTTGGTGGGTGTATA
>ONMT01000121.1 GCA_900319025.1 uncultured Bacteroidales bacterium | reverse complement strand
GTCTGTATGGGCTGCCAACTCTATCGTTATATTCGGGTTGTCGTTCAGCAATTTTACTAACATCTGCAAGCCCGTCTCACTCTGTGGTGTAAGCGTCCACTTACCGAACTCATAGAAGATATTGTCCATCTTAACCGGCTTGGATATAGGTGCCAAATTAAAGTGCTGCTCAAACGTTTTACTATCCTTTAAGTCATAGGTGTTGAGTAGCGCTTTCTCGTTCAGATAGCCGCGAGCCGTTGCCAATAGCGCATATTTAACATCGCGGTTAATCTTCACCTTGTAGGTTCCGTCGCGGCGAACAGACACTTTCGAGTTCGTGCCGTCATCACCCACTATGCGCAGTTGCGCATCCGTAATTGGTTCGCTGTTATTATCTCGCACTACACCTTCCACGGTGAAAACCATTTCCGGCAGTTCGAACACATAAATCTCGTCGTATCCTTTCTTCAGCTGTGCGCGGTTGGACGAGAACATACCGTTCTGGCTTTTGCCGATAAACGTGATGCCGAAGTCGTCTCCGTTGGAGTTAAATGGCGTGCCCATATTAAACACTAACCAGTTGATAGGAATCGTATCTACACGCTCGGCTGTGGTATCACGCACCGCTTTAAAGATATCCAATCCGCCATATCCCGGATGACCATTGGACGCAAAGAACAAACTTCCGTCTGGATGGAAACACGGATACATCTCATCGCCCGACGTGTTTATTCTCGGACCTAAATTTTGCGGGTTCACCCAATCGCTTCCATCCAACTCAGCCATCCATATATCCTTGCCTCCCAAACCTCCGGGCGCATCGCTTACGAAATACAGCGTGTCACCTGTCGGGCAGATAGATGGGTGTCCCACCGTGATACTACTGTCATTGAATAGTTTGATCTCCTGTGGTTCTGCCCATTCTCCGCTTGCACGCGAACTGGTGTAAATCTTTGCGCCTAAGTCCTGTCCGTTGATGGGACAAGAGTAGGTGAAATACATCGTTTTGCCGTCTTCCGAGAAGCAGCATACCCCCAACTCGGCTTGGCCGGACTTAGCGGACGTGCTATCATTCTCATTCTCGCCTTCTTCGGCACTTTCCTCGTATAAGCCGTCAGCGAGATGGAAGTCTTGCCATTTACCAGCCGCATCCTTGCGCGCTGTGTATAAACTAAACGACTGAGTGCCGGTTACAGGACTTGCACGTTTGAGCTTTTTCTTCCCGCCGGAGTTCTGTTCCTGGCGGTTGGTTGTGAACATCACAGCATCTCCGTCCGACCCGATAAACGCCGGCGCAAAATTAGACGTGCGCTTCTGATTGAATTCTCGCGCAGGACGAATGACATATCGAGTCGTCTCTTTCTTCCACTCCGGCATTTGTTGGCAGGCGTACTGTCCCGCACGAGCTACATAATCGTCCGGATGGGCTTCCAAATATAAGCCGTAGTTCTTCTCCGCTTCCGCGTATTTAGCTTGATAGTGCAGCACTTGGGCATAGCGCAGATAGACAATCGAGTCTTGGTATTTATATCGAATGGCATATTTGTAGCTATTGAGCGCTTTGGAACTATTCAGTATCCGATAGCATTCTCCCTGCTTGAAGGCTATTTGGCTCTTGAGCTCGCGCTCTTTTTTGGAGTTAACGCGACTATACACTTGTTTGTATATCTCTGCCGCGTCGTAGTATTCGCCAATAGCATATTTCTTATCCGCACGCTTAATGCGAGACTTCAGACTGCAGGAACTCAATCCCGCAATCAATGCTAAAATCAGTAAATATACTACGTGCTTTTTAATCATTTTATATTTTGTTGTTGTCGGATAGAACTCCGTAGCGACATGTGCAGGGCGTTTGGGTCGACCGAACCAGAGTGGCCGGTGGCCACGTTCGCCGAGGAGTTGCTATCCGCAACGGTATTAAATTAACTCGTGAATTATCAATCCTGACCGCAATTTCGGCTCAAACCACGTGGTCGTTGGCGGCATGATGTTTCCGCTGTCTGCTATGTCGATAATCTGCTGC
>ONMT01000032.1 GCA_900319025.1 uncultured Bacteroidales bacterium | reverse complement strand
AGGACAGCGTACGTTTGGTAAGGGATTGGTGCAGAACCTACGTCCTATTGCGTATGGAGGCCATCTTAAAGTGACAACGAGTAAGTATTATCTGCCTTCTGGTCGTTGTATTCAAGCCATCGACTACACCGAGATGCAACGTGGTCATAAATTGACAAAAGACACTGCAGGAGGTATTTTGCCTGATATCGTCATGAACGATTCTGCCAAAGTAGATATCACATACACACTCTACACGAAGAACTTATTCTTTGACTATTCAGTGCAATATCGTCGCGAACATGATACGGTTGCCAAGCCTGCCGATTTTAACGTATCAAACGAACTGATTGAAGATTTCTGCCACTTCCTTGAAGACAAGAAGTTTACTTACGAGACAGAGACAAGTAAATATTTCCATGATATGTTTGAAATGGCAAAGATGGAAGATATTGACTCCACTACCCTTGCCCAATTGAAAGCTATCGAACCACAACTTAAACCTTCGTTCCAAGATGCAATAAAACGTAACCTTGACGAAGTAAAAGAGTATCTCGGTGCCGAAATCATGGAGAGATATTATTTTCAGAAAGGTCGTAGCGCCTATATGTTACGCTTCGACAAAGAACTTAAGCGCGCGATTGAAGTGCTTTCGTCCAACGAAGAAAACCATACACACAATTGATACACCAAAATATGTGCTGCGCTAACAGACAGTAATCACCGGCACGCGCCCAAAGTATCACATAAAGGATATCAATAAAGAACCAAAAGAACCATTGCTCACGATAAGCAAGAATCATCAATACCTGCGCCACAAGTGCAGGTATTGTTGTAAAGGCGTCTAAATATGGTTGAGTATCATCCGTATATTGTGCCAGTAGATAGCCGGTTAGCGCGGAAATTGTCAAAACAACAGCCACTATAATAGTCAGCATTTTATAGGATAACGTACGCGTTGGGACAGCGTCCGTTAATTCATTATGTGACTCTTGAAGACGTTTGCGCCAAATATAAATGCCGTATATCTGCGTAATGAAGTAATAAACATTGATTCCTATCAAGCCATAAAGTGACTCTTGATAGCACAGATAAGTGTAAGTTAGTATCTGCCCAAAACCAAAAATATAAGTCAAAATACGTCCTTGAGAACAGAGTACTACGGAACAGATGCCTAACATGCCGCATAGCAAAGACATCACAGACTGCGGATTAACAAAATAAGTGACGATTTGAACGGCCAAACCGACAACCAAAAATGACCATAAGAATATTGTATCACTTCTTTTTGTTTGCAACATCTTGCAGTAACTCTTGCGGTTTGCTATCTATTTGCGGTACAGCCAAGAAATCGAAGTCTTCTTCAAACTCCCAATTGGCGCGTAGTTGTAGTTTCGACGGAAAATAATAAACAGGCTCCGGTTGACGATGAGTAGCCCAATCGCCTGTCGTCCATTTGCCATCTTCATTCTCATCAATATACAGACGCAAATAGTACGTATTAGGGCTAATGTATTCAAATTTAGTACCTGCACGAGAGGCTGGCAACTCTTTAATTATCTTTTCGCTCTTGTCTAATAACTGCAACCGAGCTCGATCGTCGTAAGTGGATAACTTAACGGTTAGCGTTGAGTATTCATCCAATGATTTAAGTTGTAACTGATGCTTACCAGCCTTGTTCGTCACACCGTAAACATCAAAGAATGCAGCAGAGTCTATTCGCAGTTCATATTGTTGCTCCGGTTTCCATGGAAAGACAACGCGGAATTGCAAATATGCCGAATCCACCGGCTCTAAACTGAAACGGAGAGGCTTGTAAACGGTATCAATTTTATGGAAGAGATGAAGGCTATCACTCACCCACTCTTTCACCGGAGTAGGCATAGATAATATCAAATCCTTATACACATCAAAACCAGCGCTTGCGTTCGATTGAATAGCCAAAACAGGTGGTTTCTTATTCTTCTCCATTAGCGCTTTCGCTTTCTCGGAAACACGAGGAGCACGATAAACCGCCAATACAGTATCTGTTTGCGCAACGAGATTATACAGAGAGTCCGACTTCATATAAGTCATCTCCATATATAGCGTATCTTGCTTTATTACTAAAGAGTCCGTTAGCCAATAAATAATGGTATCATTACCACTGCTGTGTTGCAACAACGCATAATCCATCCAATCTACCCAAGCCGAATCCGATTTAGTTGAATCAACTTCCGACGGGCGTAAAGCACGAACTGCCGGCAATGAGTCTTGCGGTGCTGCAAACTGAAGTCGGAAGAAGTGAGCTTTTTCTCTAAAGCAACGTTGAAAATAATGGCGCGTCTTATCCTCGTTGAAGTACCACAATATCACGTCGTTAGGCTCATAATACGTATAAGTCGCATAGCGGATAGTATCCACTACACGTGTCGCTATCGTGTCAAAACCAAGCGAGTCATTGGCGACAATATCAATCGTATCGCGCCAAACAGTATCTCCTTCTAATTCGGTATGACAATACGGATGAATAATATCCTCCGTAAATGCCAATCCTTCACCCGGTTGATAGATAAAATCACGACTTACGTCTCCCAAACCATAGATTCGATAATCAGCCTCACGAATATTTTTTACATAGAAGTGTCCGTTTTGGTCCGTTTTGCCTACGCGAGTAAATGGTATCTTCGAGAAAGCTGTGTCATCTAAATTGGCATGAATACCAATTATTACACCCGACACAGGATTCAAATCTTCTGCATTCACTATGTATCCGTTCACTTCTAACGAATCAATCACATCGCATGTCGAGAACGACAAGGTATAACCTTTGAGCACATTCTTCTCATGAAAGTCACCTATCGCATTACCGAAATCAATGGTATAGGTCGTACTATCTTGCAGAGGTTCTTCAAAGACGAGCATTATCTTCTTTCCAACCGCTTTTACCTCAGGCGGATGTTGCTGCGGAGGAGAGATAAGCACATTTTTGCTTACATCGTCCAATTGAATATACTCATTGAAGACAATATCTACACGTTTGCCATTATAGTTAAGTGTGCCATTTTCGGGTGATTCTTTCACCACTTGAGGCGGCTTCTCATCTTTCGGACCACCCTGTGGCCCGATTCCACGATTAGCACACCCTGCTATTAGCAATAGGAACACCAATAAACTATAATGTTTCAAACGTATATCCTTCATTACGCAATTCCTTAATTACTTGTGGCACAGCAGCTAACATACGCTCGTTAGACTTAATGGAGTCGTGGAAAGTAATGATACTGCCATTGCGAGCATAGCGCTTCACAATCTGAACCATTTTATCTGCCGAGTAGTTCTTATCATAATCATGCGTCAGAACGTCCCATAGCACAATCTTATAGCCACGATTAAGCAAGGCAAGCTTCTGTTTAGGCATCAATCGACCATATGGCGGACGGAATAACTTCGTTCCACCAAGGATAACATCGGCCTTCTTTACGTCTGCCAAATAGTCATCAAACTTATATTTGGTGCCCTTAATGTGATGATACGTATGATTGCCAACCTTATGACCATTAGCCACCACGCGGTGATATATCTCTGGGTGTTTCGTCACATTATCAGCCACCATAAAGAATGTCGCGTGCACTTTTTCCTGTTCTAAGATGTCCAAAAGTTTCGGTGTCACCGAAGGAATTGGTCCATCGTCAAACGTGAGATACACCACCTTGCGAGTTGTATCTCCACGCCACATAGCGCCTGCATATAGGCGCTGGATCCATGCCGGTACTTGATATTTTATTCCCATGCTAAAGCGCTTCCTCCTAATACGGCTGCATCAGCCTCTTTTAAGTCTGAGAACATTACTTTAACTTTATCGCGCCAGATAGGTAATACACTCTCGTTCAACGCTTTAACAACCGGATCCATAATCCAGTGACCACTCTTTGTCAGACCGCCGAAGAGAATAATTGCTTCGGGAGCACTAAATTCCACAAAGTCAGACAGTTTGCGTCCGAGAATAGTGCCGGTGTAATCGAAGATTTCCTTGGCTACTTCGTCACCTGCTTCTGCGGCATCAAATACATCTTTTGCTGTAATATTATCTACATCTAACTTGCGCAGTAAGGTTTTCTTTTTCGATTTAGTCACAATCTCCTTAGCCGTACGAGCAACACCGGTAGCGGAACAATACGCCTCTAAGCAACCTTTCTTACCACAGTTGCATGAACGAGCATCCTCGCCATAAGCTACGATGGTATGGCCTAACTCACCGGCAAAACCATCATGACCATACAGCACTTTGCCATCGACTACGATACCACTACCTACACCTGTTCCAAGAGTAATCATAATGAAGTCCTTCATACCTTTAGCAGCGCCATAAGTCATCTCACCCATAGCTGCAGCATTGGCGTCGTTTGTAATCTTACAAGGAAGACCAAACTTCTCCGTAATCAGTTCTGCAAAAGGAACATAAGGTCCCCATGGCAAGTTCATTGCACCTTGAATAACTCCTGTGTAATAGTTTCCATTAGGCACACCGGCACCGAATCCGCGAAACATCTCAAAACCACCAACAGGCTCTGCGATTTTCTCTGCTTCTGCATAGAGCGCATCAATGTAATCATTGATTTTTGGATACTGTTGCGTACGGATTGACGTACGAGCTAAAACGTGACCACGAGCATCTACGATGCCTAAAACACTGTTTGTGCCTCCCATATCAAGGCCAAAAACATAAGGTTTTTCCATAATGTATAGATTTAAATTGTTATAGTTTATTCTTCAAAAAGAGCATAATACGGCGGTGCAAATGCTCATAGTTACTGCGTTTGCGCAGGAAATGGTTATCGTCCGGATAAAGTTGCATCTCGAACTGTTTACCTGCTTCCACCAAAGCATCCACGAACTGCAGCGTGTTCTGCGCATGCACATTATCATCTGCCAAGCCATGCACAATGAGCAATTCACCATCTAACTGCGATGCCATCCGCTTCAAATCGGCTTGGTCATAGCCTTTGGCATTCACCTGTGGACGACGCATATATCGTTCGGTATAACCCGTGTCGTACAGTCGCCAATCCGTTACAGGAGCAATAGCTACGCCGCATTTAATGAGTAAGTCATCGTTACCACACATCGTGCGGATAGTCTGATAACCACCATAACTCCACCCCATTAACGCAATTCGCTCTGCATCCACATAAGCCAACGATGCCGCGTAACGAGCAGTAGAGAGTTGGTCTTCGGCTTCTTTTTGGCCGAGTCGCATATAGGTCTCATTGCGCCATTGACGACCACGTGCATTCGTGCCGCGTCCATCAGAGTTAATCACCACATAACCTTGTGACGCCAAATAATGCCCAAATCCTTTACGCCAACGGTCTAAAACACGCTGACTTCCAGGACCGCTATATTGCATCAGCACACACGGATATTTCTTGTTTGCGTCAAAGTCCGCAGGCAGAATCATCCACGCATTAAGCGTATCGCCGCGTTCCGTAGCAAAAGAGAAGAACTTTTTCTCAGGCAGTCCCGATGCTTTCCACTTAGCCAATACTTCATCGTTATTCTTCAATTCCTCGCGCAGCTTGATACTACTTCCTTTCACGTCATACAGCGTGTATTTATTAGGTATTGCGTTACTTTCGTAGTTCTCAATCGCCATCGTCAAGTCTTTGTTGAAACGGAACGAGTGCATGCCTTCGCCGGATGTTAACTGCGTAATTGTGCCTTTTTTCATATCTAAGGCATAGCATTGGCGCGTCATTGGTGTTGGAGCTGCCTGGTAATACAGCATTCGCGCTTTCTCATTCACACCGTATATTGCCGTAACGTCGATTCCATCGGGAGTCAAACGTTTCTGTTGCTGTCCCAATGCAGAATAAAGATAAGCGCTCAGCCAGCCATCTTTCTCGCTCAATACAACAAATCGTCCGTCAGTTAGCCATTGCCATTGGTCGAACAACTCGTAGTCCACGTAGTACTCGTCGCTGCTCTCCTTATATAAAACACGCGATACCGTAGATTTCGGATTCACCGTATAGATTTCAATTTTATTTTGGTCGCGGTTTACTTTCTCAACCAAAAGTCTCGGTTCTACCGGCTCTTTGTCCTTCTGTTCCGGCATAGTCCATTGCAAACGAGGAATATACCAGTTATCCGTCTCGCCGATATCCATCGTCTTTATGGACTTATAATAGATATCATAGACGCAAACAGATGCTTTTGCATTCTTATCACCGGCTTTCGGGTAACGTAACGACTCTAACTTAGGATACTTTCCACCTAAAAACTCCTGCCACTCAAAAGTAGGCACATCCGTCTCGTCCAGGCGAACAAATGCGACTTGTTTACTATCCGGCGAGAAAGCGAACATGCACGTAATGCCGAACTCTTCCTCATACAGCCAATCCGAAATGCCGTTGAACAGGTTCTCACTCTCTTTCTGCGTCGTAACAGCCACCTCGGTCATATAATCGAGTTTGAAGATATAGAGGTTGTTATCCTCCTTGGCATAGACCACATATCGATTATTGGGCGAAATAACAGCATCGCGAATCGGACCACCACCTATTTGCGTGCGTTGGTTCTTTTTCTTCGTATCAACCACGTAATAATCCGCCACAAACGAGTGGCGATAGATTTGCTGTTTATTCTCGTACTCTAAGCGAAAACGCGGAGAAACAGCACTCTCATCCTTTGCCCCACTTGCTCGTTCTGCCATAATTGAATCCTGCTCATCGGCACTCATCAACGCTGCATTATACACCTTATTCAGTATATTTTGCAGTTCATCCGCAGCCGCAAACACAGGGCATAACAACAGTAGATATATCAGAAATCGTTTCATAATACTCCAATTTGGCTGCAAAGATACAACAAAAATTGTATATACGCAAATTTTTGAGCATAAAAATGAAGTAAATAGAATTTTATTCTATACAGAAGGCACAATCTAACTTTTACCGCGCAAAAGTACTCCATTTTTCTTAATTTTCGCTTAAGATTTTCCTAAATAATTACGATACCGGTCGTTTTTGCCACTTTTTGCGTAAATTTGCACAATAAATTTGTGCATGTCGGACTATTTTTATACCTTTGCAGCCGAAAACGAATGAACTATATCATTCCCCTAATAAATTCGATATGAAAAAGACTGTTTATCTCTTATTGGCATTGATTGCTGCATCGTTTGCAGCTTGTAATAAGTCTGACGATTCCGTCTTCATCCAAGGTCTTTGGGCGATGTATCAGGACGGAAACGCCGACATGAAGAATGGCGCCAAAGGCAATTTCTCCGTGTGGGGATATTTCAAAACCCATGTCTATCAGCAGAATGTCGATGGCGAATATAAAAACGGCATCGTCTGGAGCCTGGAAGACCCATCCGATATTTCCGGAACTTCCTATGATTACACCTACGAAAACGGCAAACTGTCCTATAACGGCATCACGGTTCCCGTCACGGTAGTGGATGATAATCATATTATCATCGATGGCACATCCCATTGGACACGATTAGTGGATTGGTTCAGTGGCTATTACGATCCCGCTCAAATCGACTTGAGTAAGTACAATGCCCATGCCGATTCCGCATGCTGGAGAATGGCTGAAAAGTCCTATAACGGAACAGCTTACGAGAACATTTGGGCAAATGAATACGACATCGCTGCGAGTGCCAAACTGCGCCTCGAAACCGCCAAAGTGAAAGGCAACGCCGTAGCTTATACTTGGGAAAAATCCAAAGTGACCGACAAAGACCACTGCGGCACCACTCCCTCCAAAGAGTAAGCTTCACACTCCTTTCCCATCCTTTTCACGCCGTTTTCTCATCCTTTTAATGCCGGTTTCCCATCCTTTTAACGCCATTTCCCAATCCTTTTCACGCCGTTTTCCCGTCCTTTTTACGCCGTTTTTCCGTCCTTTTAATGCCGTTTCCCCATCATTCTCACTCAATTTTCCTATCATTTTTACACACTTCTCCCCTCCAGTTGCCCTCCCGGTGTCAACGGATGCTCAACGGTTGCTGAACGGTTGCTCAACGGTTGCTGAACGGTTGCATTGCGGGACCATACTATGACTTCACTATGAGAAAACCATAATTCCTAACCAACTGCTTCGCCCTTATTTAGTGCTAAACTCACCTCGTGGCGTACATAGTCGCACAACCTACCTTGAATCTTCTTGCCGTGCTTTACTGCTTCACGCCTTGCAGCATCATAACGAGCCTGCCATTCCGAACGACGAACTGGATCATGTAATATCGCCTTGCACACGACCATATTTTCCTTAAAACGTTGTACAGAAGGAAGATTCGCCTTCTTCGCCTTTACTCGTTTACTCAATGTAGGTTTCGTACAAACACATGCCCATTCCGTATCACCAGGAATAGAACGAGCGTACTGACGTGCACCACAGTTTCCGTGACATTCGCCAAGGATGTCTGTCCATTTTACTTTCATAGTCTTGTTTAATTGTTATGGTTTATAATTATTAATTGGCTGTATATTTATCTACTATCTCACAAATTTTCTGCAAAGATAATACATTTTTTCCAAAAATGCAAATTTATTGACAAAAATATCATAAAAATGGAGAAAAAATTTGCATATTTGCAAAAAAAGCCGTACTTTTGCGCGACTTTTTATGGGCGCATATTAAGTGAACTGAATAATTAACTATTTTACGCAACAAAAATAAACAAAATAATTAACAAATTTATGCAACAAATCTTCTTGAAACGTGGTTTGGACATTCCGATGGATGGCTCAGCGGCGGAGACGATAGGAAGCGTCAATCGCCCTGCGGTATTCAAAGTTGTTCCAGACCATTTCGCCGGCATTACACCTAAACTGATGGTGAAAGCCGGTGAGCACGTGAAAGCGGGTACTGCCCTCTTCCACGACAAGACGTTCGAGACGATGTTGTTCACATCTCCTGTATCGGGTACCGTGACGGAAATCGTGCGCGGTGACCGACGAAAAGTGATGTCGATTAACATCGAAGCCGATGCTCGCTTTGATTACGAGCAATTCGACCTTCGCGGAGCCGAAAAAGACGGTGAAATCGTCAAGACTCTGCTGTTGCACACCGGACTTTGGGCATTCATTAAGCAGCGTCCCTACGACTGCATCGCTTTGCCGAACAAGACTCCGCGTGCAATTTTCATCTCCACCTTTGACACTGCCCCACTCGCTCCCAACTACGAGTTCGTGCTCAAAGGGCAATCCGTACAATTACAAACCGCTATCAGCCGTCTGAGCCTTATCGCGCCTGTTTATGTAGGCATTCGTAAAGGCGCTGCTGCCACCGACTTCCGCGGACTCAAAGACTGCACACTCTACGAAGTAGCTGGTGCACATCCCGCAGGAAACGTAGGCGTACAAATCAATCACGTACTGCCTATGGCTAAAGGCGACACCATGTGGACTATCAACGTACAAGACGCTGCTATCATCGGTCGTTTCTTTACAACAGGTAAGGTTGATATGCTGCGCAAAGTAGCTCTCACCGGTCCTTTAGCTTACGAACCACGCTATTTCAACGTGCTGCCCGGTATGCCTGTAGAGGCTGTCTTTGCAAGCAACGTACAAAAAGGCGTTACCGCACGACTCATCGCAGGAAATGCGCTCAGCGGACACCAAGTGACTGCTGAAGACATGATTAGCCCGTACGACAACCAGTTCACCGTTATCGATGAAGGATGCGAAACCCACGAGTTCATGGGATGGATGCTTCCGCGCTTTAACGACTTCAATGTATCGAATACCGACCCTGCTAAAATGCTCGACTGCGGATTCATGCACTGGCTGTTCGGACATAAGAAATATCGTTGGGATGCACGACTCAAAGGTGGTCGCCGAGCAATCATCGTTTCCGGCGAATACGACAAAGTCTTCCCAATGGATATCTACCCCGAGTACCTTATTAAAGCAATGATTGCTTGCAATCTGGATAAGATGGAGCAACTCGGAGCCAATGAGGTTGCACCCGAGGACTTCGCACTCTGTGAATATGTATGTACCTCCAAAATGCCGCTACAAGCTATTGTACGCGAAGCCTTGGATTATATGAAGAAGGAGATTGAGTAATGGAAAAGTTCTATCAATTATGGAAGAAGTTCGGTAAGAACTTCGAACAAGGCGGTAAACTCACTTGGTTAAGCAGTTTCTATGACGCCTTCGATACGTTCCTCTTCACGCCACAAACAACCGCTAAGCGCGTCGGCGCACAGATTCACGATGGTTCCGATAGCAAACGTACGATGATTATCGTCGTTCTCGCTCTCGTTCCTGCCATGCTCTTTGGTATGTTCAATGTAGGTTATCAACACCTGCTTGCAACAGGTCAATTGGCGGAAGGTCTGACCTGCGCATTGTGGTGGAAAGCATTCGCTTTCGGACTCTTGGCTGTGCTGCCGCTCATTATCGTTTCCTATGCCGTTGGTTTGGGAATTGAGTTTGTCGTAGCTCAAATCAAGCACGAAGAAGTTGCTGAAGGATTCCTCGTAACAGGATTTATTATCCCGCTGATTCTTCCGATTAATACTCCGCTGTGGCAAGTAGCTATCGCTGTTGCCTTTGCCGTTGTATTCGCTAAAGAAGTATTCGGCGGAACAGGCTATAACATCTTCAACGTTGCCCTTATCGCACGTGCGTTCTTATTCTTCGCCTACCCGACACACATGACGGGTGACAAAGCATTCATCCGCACGGAAGGAACATGGGGATGGGACGGCGGATATGCACTTATTGACGGTTTCACCGGTGCTACACCACTCACCCAATTGGCTACTACCACCGAAGCTAACCTTATGCCGGCAGACTTCTGGACAGCCGTTAATGGTCTTATTCCGGGTTCTGTAGGTGAGACTTGCGTTTGGGCAATCGCTCTCGGCGCAATCCTACTGCTCGTTACCGGTGTAGCTTCTTGGAAGACTATGCTTGCTATCCTCGCAACAGCCGGCTGCACGGCTTGGTTGTTCAACGAATTTGGTCCTGATACCGCAGTTGCTAACTATCCTTGGTATCTGCAACTCGTCACCGGCGGTCTGCTCTTCGGCGCTGTCTTCATGGCTACCGACCCTGTTACCTCCGCTCGTACCGAGTGCGGTAAATGGATTTACGGCATACTCATCGGTTTCATGGTTATCGTCATTCGTGTGCTCAATGCCGGATATCCGGAAGGTATGATGCTCGCTATCCTGCTGGGCAATGCCTTTGCTCCGCTCATCGACTGGTGTGTTGTTCAAGTAAACATTAATAAACGCGCGAAGCGCTTAAACAGCGCCAGCGATAAACTTGCATAAGGAGGACACATTTATGGCAAAGAAATATATTTGTAAAGTGTGCGGCTACGTTCACACAGGTGACAAAGCCCCGGCTGTTTGCCCGCAATGCCAACAAACAAACTGCTTTGAGGAGGAAAAGAAGAAAGGTCTCGACACCAACTCAAACGTCTATACCATCATCTATGCCACGATCGTCGTAGTGATTGTAGCCGTTCTGCTCGCGGTTATCAGCCAAGTACTCAGTCCACGTCAACAAGCTAACAAACGTTTGGACGTGCAAAAGCAAATCCTGACCGCTCTCAATGTAGATTATAGCCAAGCTGATCCCGCTGCACTCTATGACCAATATGTCACAGAAGACGAATGGGATGGTAAGCCTGTCTATTACGCTGCCATTGACGGCGCTAATTATACCGTACTACCGCTGAAAGGACAAGGTCTTTGGGGCGGAATATGGGGATACATCGCTTTAGAAGATGACCTCAATACGGTCTATGGTATTAACTTCGGTCACGAGTCAGAGACTCCCGGTCTCGGTGGCGAAATCGTTACGGAGAAGTTCCGCAGCCAGTTCTTTGGTAAACATATCAAAGACGCTGAAGGCAATCTCCGCTCTATCGCCGTTCTCAAAGAAGGCAAACATGCAGAAGAAGGCCAAGAACAAGTGGACGCTTGGGCTGGTGCTACCATCACCTCTACCGGCGTGAACGACATGCTGGCGAATTCGCTCAATGCATACGCTGACTTCCTTGAGCAAGTTCCTGCTGCCGGAGTAGAAGAATTACTTAATGATGATGAACAGGAGGAGTAATTATGGCACTTAGTAAGAAAACAAAAGAGGCATTCTTAGGTCCTCTCAACATGAACAACCCGGTCCTCGTGCAGATTTTAGGTATCTGCTCTGCTTTGGCAGTTACAGTACAACTCAAACCTGCTTTGGTAATGGGTATCTCCGTGACCATCATCGTGGCAATGTCTAACGTGGTGGTTTCACTCATACGCAACTCCATCCCGATGCGCATTCGTATCATCATACAACTGGTGGTAGTTGCCGCATTGGTAACTATCGTGAGCGAAGTGCTCAAAGCCTTTGCTTACGACGTAGCAATGCAATTGAGTGTATATCTCGGACTGATTATTACGAACTGTATTCTTATGGGACGTTTAGAGGCATTCGCAATGACTAACAACGTTGCTGATTCATTCCTCGACGGACTTGGAAACGGTTTCGGTTATGCTTGGATATTGGTAGTAGTAGCATTCGTGCGCGAGTTCTTCGGAGCCGGCACACTGCTCGGTTATCAAATTATTCCTGACAGCTGGTATGTTGCAAACGGCGGATTCTATGAGAACTGCGGTATGATGCTCATGCCCGCTATGGCTCTGATTTTAGTAGGTTGTATCATCTGGGCGCACCGCGCCATTAACGACAAGGAGGCTAAGTAATGGAACATGCTATTAGTTTGTTTGTTCGCTCGATTTTCGCTGACAATATGATTTTCGCCTTCTTCCTCGGTATGTGCTCTTATCTCGCCGTATCGAAAGAAGTGAAGACTTCTGCCGGTTTGGGCGTTGCCGTTACTTTCGTATTGATTGTAACGCTTCCCGTTAACTACCTGCTACAAGTCTATGTATTAGACCCGCTTGGATTGGGATACCTGAGTTTCATCCTCTTCATCGCTGTGATTGCCGCTATCGTGCAACTCGTGGAAATGGTGGTAGAGAAATTCAGTCCGTCCCTGTACAATGCACTGGGTATCTTCCTGCCCCTTATCGCTGTTAACTGCGCAATTATGGGTGCGTCCCTGTTCATGCAACAACGCGTTCAACTCGACCCCGAAAACGTAAAAGCTATCGCTAATATCGGCGACGCATTTGCCTATGCTCTCGGTTCTGGTTTAGGTTGGCTGCTCGCTATCGTTGCACTGGCAGGTATTCGTGAGAAAATGGAGTATAACGATGTTCCGAAGCCACTACAAGGTATTGGTATCACCTTTATTACTGTAGGTCTGATGGCGCTTGCCTTCATGTGCTTCTCAGGACTTAATATCTAAGGAGGAACAACTATGAACATTACAGCTATTTTATATGCAGTGTTGGTATTCCTCGTAGTGATACTCCTGCTCGTCGTTATCCTGCTCGTTGCTAAGCGCTACCTCGTTGCTTCCGGCGACGTAAAAGTGACCATCAATGGCGACAAGGAATACAATATTCCTGCCGGTGGTACTCTACTCGCTTCACTCAATAACGCCGGAGTTCACCTTCCTTCCGCTTGCGGTGGTAAAGGTAGCTGCGGACAATGTAAGTGCCAAGTACTCGAAGGCGGTGGAGAAATCCTCCCAACTGAGACTGTTCACTTCAGCCGTAAACAACAGAAAGACCACTGGCGTCTCGGATGCCAAGTCAAAGTGAAGAATGACCTCTCCCTCAAAATGGATGAGTCTATTCTCGGCGTTAAAGAATGGGAATGCGAAGTTATTTCGAACAAGAACGTTGCAACCTTTATCAAAGAGTTCAAAGTCGCACTGCCTCCTGGAGAGCACATGGACTTTGAGCCCGGTTCCTATGCGCAAATTCGTATTCCTGAATACGATATCGATTATGACCGCGACATGGATAAATCGCTTATCGGCGACCTCTATCTGCCCGCTTGGAAGAACTTCGGACTCTTCGGTCTCAAACAGAAGAATACAGAAGCTACCATCCGTGCATACTCTATGGCGAACTATCCGGACGAAGGTGACATCATCACGCTGACTGTTCGTATCGCTACTCCGCCTTTCAAACCGAAAGACCAGTGCCCGAACGGACCGGAATTTATGGATGTGCCATGTGGTATTGCTTCTACCTATATCTTCTCGCTCAAACCGGGCGATAAGGTTACAATGAGTGGTCCTTATGGTGAGTTCCATCCTGTTTATGATAGTAAGAAGGAAATGATTTGGGTCGGTGGTGGTGCCGGAATGGCTCCTCTGCGTGCGCAGATCATGCACATGCTCAAGACCCGCAACTGCCGTGACCGTGAGATGCACTATTTCTATGGTGCACGTGCTATCGACGAAGTCTTCTTCCTCGAAGACTTCCTCGCTCTGGAGAAGGAGTTCCCGAACTTCCACTTCCATCTCGCACTTGACCGTCCGGATCCAAAAGCAGATTCTCTCGGCGTCAAATATACGGCAGGCTTTATCGCTCCTGTGATGGGTGATACCTATCTCAAACAGCATGAAGCTCCGGAAGACATTGAGTACTATCTCTGCGGACCTCCAATGATGGCGAAGACAGTCCTTGACTTGCTACACTCACTTGGTGTTAGCGACGAGGACATCCGATTCGATAACTTCGGATAACAATTCTTCTATATATAAGGAACGTGTACGCTCGTGCACGTTCCTTAATTTAAAAACTATGGATTACGAAATAATATCTGAACGCCAAGAGAAAGTGCTACACTACCTAACTGAGCACAATATTCCGTTCACAACATATAATCACCCGGAAGGGAAAACCATCGAAGAAGCAAAGCGATGGTGGCATGATGACGGAAGTTTGCATTGCAAGAACATCTTCATGCGCAACCACAAAGGCAATCAGCACTATCTAATCTGCTTCCCATGTGATGATGATTTGGCAATTCATGACCTTGAACACTGGCTCAAAGAAATCTTAGTATCAAAAGGCTTGAATTCACCGGGTAAGCAGCGGACTGAACCGGGAAGCGTCAGTCCGTTTGGACTAATAAACGATACAGAGCATCATGTCATTCTCTTTCTGGATAGCCGACTTAAGGATGCTCCTGCACTTAGTTTCCATCCCAACGATTGCAGAGGCACAGTAGTTATCAGCCAAGAGGCCTTTCAGCAATACCTCGATGAAATCGGTAATAAAGTAGAATATTTAAATGTCACAACAATATGAAAAAAATTATGCTTTTTGCATGTGTAGCGATGCTATTCGCTGCCTGCAGTTCTTCAACTGACCAAAGTAATCAGAAAACCCCATCTTTTATGGATTTAGCACGTGCTCGTTATGCCGTGCGCAATTATGCACAAACTCCTGTTGAGCAGGCTAAGATTGACTCTATTCTTGCCGCAGGACAATTGGCTCCAACTGCTAAAAATGTGCAACCACAACATATCTATGTGCTCCAAAGTGCTGAAGCCATAGCTAAAATCAATGAATTGACTCGCTGCGCTTATCACGCTCCTGTTGTGTTCCTTGTTTGCTACAATACAGACTTAGTCTGGAATAAAGATGGTGCCAATTCAGGCGATATGGACTGCTCCATTGTTGGAACGCACATGATGATGGAAGCAACAGAATTAGGACTTGGCACATGCTGGGTGAAATGGTTTGACCCAGAACAAGTAGCTGCTGCTTTTGAACTACCGGCTAACCACAAACCGTCCTTCCTGATGCCTTGCGGTTACCCATCCGATGATGCACAACCTAATGCACATCACTATAATCGCAAGCCTCTAACAGAGACCGTAACTTATAAATAATAACCATGTCAACCTACTCCATCGGACTATTACTTCCTCTCCTTGGCACGATGCTCGGGTCGGCGTTTGTATTCTTCATGCGCAATGAGATACCGGTTCTGCCTTACTTATTGGCATTTGCTGCCGGAGCAATGCTTTACGTCGTTGTTGAAGAACTTATTCCCGAAGCCTCCCAAGGAAAGCATAGCAACCTATCCACGATTGGCTTTGCTGTAAGATTTGTTCTCATGATGATTTTAGATGTTGTACTCGGTTAAATTCCTACAATAGCTTTCAACCTAAAAAGTCCGGCCGCGTAATGTGACCGGACTTTTTTAATTATAAGAAACTTGATATTAATCCAAACAATTATCCAATGCCTTAATTATGGCATCTTTATCCATTTTTTGACCAATAAACACAAGTTTCTGCATTCTATCTCCATATTGTTCATCCCAATCACGACGCAGAATAGGATCATGCGCTAAAGCTGCATTAAGCTCATCTTTTGGCATTGTCGCATAGAACTGTCCACATTGCTTAACACCAATCTGTTTGCCAGCCTGCTCCAACAAATAGCACATGTCATATTCATCCGAGAAATAGCACATGCCTTTGCAACGAATAACAGACTTCGGCCAATGGCGCGCTACAAACTCATCAAAGAGTCCTAAATTAAACGGACGACGGCGATAATACACAAACGTCTCAATGCCATATTCCAGCGCTTCTCCTTCGTCGTGATGGTGCTCGTGGTCATGGTCATGGTGATGATGTTCATGCTCATCATCGTCGTCATCATCGTCCACATCACCTTCAACACCTTCAATCCACGCTGCACTACCTGCAACTGCGTCAAAACTGAAAAGATTGGTATTCAGAATCTTATCAAATGGCACATCACAATAGTCACAATTGATTATCTCGGCGTGAGGTTGAATGGCACGAATAATGGCGCGAATATGCTCGATTTCATCGGTACTAACTTCACTCGCTTTATTTAGCAGAATAAGATTACAAAATTCTATCTGCTGAATAACCAATGAAGCCAAGTCCTCTTCATTACTAAATTCCTTCTTGACTTTATCCTCTAAATCACCGAATTCATCGCGCAAACGAAGCGCATCTACCACAGTTACAATATTGTCTAACACCGGAATAGGATCCTCAGTAAAAGGAACCATCTTAGTGTATGAACAAATAGTCTGGGCAATTGGAGCTGGTTCGCATATTCCGCTTGCTTCAATCACAATATAATCGAACTTACGAGCCACGCACAAGTCGTGCAACTGCTCAACTAAGTCCATCTTCAGCGTGCAACAGATACAACCATTCGTCAGTGCTAGCAGATTGGAATCATTTTGATTCACTACTCCGCCCTTTTGAATAAGGTCTGCATCAATATTTACTTCACCGATATCATTGACTATCACAGCGAAACGAATGCCTTCTGTATTGGCAAGAATGCGATTTAAAAGAGTTGTCTTGCCGCTGCCTAAATAACCGGTCAGCAGCAAGACTGGAACATTATTTGCTTGCATATTGTACATACAACGGATAATACTTTTCAAATAACTCAGTTTGTTTATAACGCTCTAAATTTTGAAGAACATAACCTAAAACTGCGCGGTGATGACTGAGAGTTGATTGCATCGCAGAACGTGTTTGCTTATTTGCTTGGGCTCCCCATGCCAAATAATCTACATCCGTATCTGCCACAGATTCCATAATACGATTTGCCTTCTCTATATCTTCCTCACTACCAAGCATATAATAGAATGAAGCCATCGTTGCTGAAGTATAATCATACGGCACATTGCATTGTGGAAGCATCTCTTCTGCATAATCAAGCACTTCGCGACATTGCTCACGTTTGCCTTCACGCAATAATGCTTCTGCCAACTCCATAAACATCATACGATGCGTACGACACATGCGCATAAGATTCTCATCAATGTAGATACCAGGAATATTCAGGTTACCATACTTAAACTGATGCATCATATTCTCATACATCTTTTCGGTATTCACACGCGGCTGACCATCTCGGCTACGAGTCGGAGTCACACGATATGCCAAACCGGTTAACTCAAAATATGGCTCCAGTCCAAGATAATAGTCATTTCCTACCGTCACAGCGAAGTAAATCGGACGCTCCCAATTGTTACGTGCATTTTGCGACAGCATTTCCATTACCATCATTTCCGAACGAGTGTAACGACGTGCTTGTTTAATAGGAATCTGTTCTCCATTCAAGCCTTCTATATAGAGTTGATTAGAAGGAATGTAGTTTTCTCCATCCCTCTTTGTTCGTGCATCTTCAGAACGCAAGAAGTTGAATGCCGTATTCACACTAATTGGCTCATTCAGACGATTATCTACCCATACTACTTCATTCTTACCAGGCATATAATCTTTATATTCCCATGAAATAGGAAGAGCAGAGGACTCATAATACGGACGTTTCATTTGACCTATATACCAATCCGTTTGCAGATAAGACAGATTGCATACACGCAAATCGGTTCCTACTTCTTCCACTTCCTGATTGTACCAAAGCGGGAAGGTATCGTTATCGCCATTGGAGAAGATAATACCGTCTTTCTCGCATGACTTCAAGTAGTTAGCGCCAAAGTCACGACATGAATAACGTTGGGAACGATCGTGGTCATCCCAGTTCTGAGAAGCCATCTGGACTGGAACAAGTAGCGCGACAACGGTTACTGCACATGCAACTGCCACTTTCGCTTTCTCGTTCTTCAACGCTTTATTGATCCAACTGGTCAAAGCTAATACGCCCATACCTATCCAAATACAGAAAGCATAGAAACTACCTGCGTACGCGTAATCACGTTCGCGCGGTTGATAAGGTGTCTGATTTAAGTAAACCACAATAGCCAAACCGGTCAGGAAGAACAACAAGAACGTCACGGAGAAACTACGCCAGCCCGAATGAATAGTTTTTTCACCTTCTTTGCGACGGACAGACACCTGCCATGCTATACCCAACAAACCGAGCAACAACGGCAGCATATAGTACACATTATGACCTTTGTTCTCGCGCAGTTCACGAGGCAACGCATCTTGATTGCCGAGACGTGCATTATCCAAGAACTTAATACCTGTTAGCCAGTTTCCTTTCGTTATCTCACCATAACTCTGCAAATCATTCTGACGACCAGCAAAGTTCCACATGAAATAGCGCCAATACATGAAATTAACCTGATAGCGGAAGAAGAAACGCAAGTTCTCAGCAAACGTCGGGCAATACTCAGTCTTTTGTTGACCGCAATACTCATAACGCACGCGTTTACCCTTTATTTCTGCCCATTGCTTATAACCCTGAATATGATTCGATTGCCCTGAATACATACGGGGGAAGAGCATCTTAAACTCATCCATATACTCATAGGACGTCTTATATCCGGTCAATGCATAATGGTCTTTTCCGTTTGCTTCTTTCGGTGCTGGAGCATACTGCGCATGACCTTGTTTCTCAATAGGAATGCACATATTTCCCTGCACTTTCAATTTAACCGGAGCATTGTATGTCTGACCATACAGCAATGGGCAATCGCCATATTGCTCACGATTCAGATAATACTTCAAACTGAACACGTTATCCGGAGAGTTTTGGTCCATTGGTGTATCGGCATTCGAACGAATAACCAATACCGCATAACTTGAGTAACCGATGATTATCATTGTCACCATCAAAAGACCCGTATTCAGCCAACGCCACAGATTTTTCTTTCCTTTACTTTCTGCATATTCGGCTTTTGCACGTTTAAGAGTTTCAACTAATCCAAATATAAGCAATGTGCCAAGCAGTACTAAACATACTGCAAGGCCAGTATTGAATGGGAATCCGAGCAAGTTAACAAAGAACAACTCGAACCATCCAATCAATGTCGGTATACCAGGAATCAGACCATACAGCACTACTGCCAAAATAGCTACACTAATAAGGAAAGCATAGATAGCACCTTTCCATGAGAACTCATAACGGCGGAAATAATAAACCATTACAATAGCCGGAATAGTCAGCAGGTTCAACAAGTGAACACCTATACTCAAACCCATCAAATATGCTATCAGAATTAGCCAACGGTCACTGCCTTCTTCATCTGCATGCTCGTCCCATTTAAGTATCAACCAGAACACTACTGCGGTAAATAACGACGAAGAAGCATAAACCTCACCCTCAACGGCAGAGAACCAGAAAGTATCCGAGAACGTGTAAGCTAAAGCACCTACTGCGCCTGCGCCCAATATGGCAATGTCTTGCCACAAGGAACCGGAATTTTCCTTCGATTCCACCGATACTTTAGCTCTCAGTTTGCATGCCAATGCTGTTATTGTCCAGAATAGGAACAAAATCGTAAACGCACTTGCCAATGCGGACAATGCGTTCACACACATCGCTACATGACTCGCATCACTCGCAAACAACGAGAAAAAGTGACCCATCAGCATGAAAAATGGTGCTCCGGGCGGATGACCTACGTCTAACTTGTGTGCACTCGCAATAAACTCACCGCAATCCCAAAAACTCGCGGTCGGCTCAATTGTCAACAGATATGTGGCAGCGGCTATCGCAAATACAACCCAGCCACAAATCATGTTCCATAACTTAAAATTCTTCATTTATTCACGTTTTTTGCCTAATTTACAAAAATAGCGTGCAAAAGTACAACATATATTTCATATATGCAAATCTTAGACAATAAAAAAGTAATAAATCGTTCTTTTTACGTAAAACGTATATGCATATTTGCATATTCCAAAGAAAAATTGTAATTTTGCGCGCTTTTTTGAATATTTTATACTAAGTATATGCAGCTAAACAATCGTACCATCGCAGTTATTGGCCTCGGATATGTAGGCCTGCCGCTCGCCATTGAATATGGCAAAAAGTATCGTGTTATTGGATTTGACATCTTTAAAGCACGCGTTGGAGAACTCGAAAAAGGCGAAGACCACACACTCGAAGCTGATCTCGTCGGAATGAAACAAGCCAGAGAACTGTTCAAGCAAACAGGGAAAATCGGTCTTACTTTCACCTCTGATCCGGAAGAGCTCAAACAGGTCAACACATACATCGTGACTGTCCCCACTCCTATCGACCGTTTCAATAATCCTGACCTCACACCACTACTCAAAGCGAGTGAGACCATCGGTAAAACGCTCAACAAAGGGGATATCGTTATCTACGAATCCACCGTTTACCCGGGATGTACCGAGGAAGACTGTGTTCCTGTACTTGAGAAGAACAGCGGACTCAAATTTAACAAAGACTTCTTCTGCGGCTATAGTCCTGAACGTATCAATCCCGGTGACAAAGTCAACACGCTCACAAAAATCAAGAAAATCACTTCCGGTTCTACGCCAGAAGTTGCTGATATCGTTGATGCGCTCTACAACTCCATCCTTGAAAACGGCACGCATCGTGCTCCTAATATGAAAGTGGCAGAAGCTGCTAAAGCCGTTGAAAACAGTCAAAGAGACGTTAATATCTCTTTCATGAACGAACTCGCACTCATCTGCGATCGCGTAGGTATTGACACCAACGACGTTATCGAAGCTGCAGGTACCAAGTGGAACTTCCTCAAATATCGTCCCGGACTCGTAGGAGGACACTGCATCTCTGTTGACCCGTATTATCTGGCGCACAAAGCCAAATCACTCGGATACGACCCGAAAGTCATTCTCTCAGGACGTGCAGTCAATAACTCTATCGCGAAATTCATCGCTGATAAAGTGCTCAAACTCATGATTGCCAAGGACCATAAAATCAAAGATGCTAACGTCCTTATCTTGGGTGTCACTTTCAAAGAGAACTGCCCGGACTGCCGAAACACTAAAGTAGTTGATATTGCTACGGAATTGGAAGAATTCGGCTGTAAAGTGGACATCTACGACCCTTGGGCTTCACCCGCAGTAGTGAAACACGAATACGGAAAAGAACTCATCCCTGCCGTAGATCCCGACAAAAAATATGCCGCTGTTATCGCTTGTGTCAGCCACAACCAATTTAAGACTTTCGACTTCAAGAAGTATAGAGAACAAGGTGCCGTCATCTTTGACGTCAAAAACTTTGTCGATCGCAACCTCGTAGACGGCAGATTGTAACCCAATCTTCTCCCGTTAACTACGATAGATACACGATAGATATACGATAGATACACG
>ONMT01000018.1 GCA_900319025.1 uncultured Bacteroidales bacterium | reverse complement strand
GAAACGAATGATTTTTTCTGAGAAATGATATAAAAGTGCCGAATTTGTGTATCGAGTTTTAGGAAATGTGCTTGCTGAAAATGTTATGTTACATTTGTTACATTTGTTACAATGCGGTTGGTAACGAAAAACGCAAGGGTAGCGTATCCCTTGCGTATCCGTAGCGAAAAAAGTGCAAGTTTTTGGGGAACCTGCACTTTTGGGTTTGTGGTTTGTTATTTTACTTTTGTGCCTTGGGCGTTGAAGAGTTCATATTGGAATCAGCAAGGATGCGATTTTTGAGCGTCTGCCTTAGATTTTTTTCAGAGTTTTTTTCCGTTCATGCCACCATCCCGTGACAAAAAGAAGAATACATGCTATCAGGAAATACCCGCCTGACAAAATCCACAGAGCAATATATTCCGTGCGGGTTGTCCAAAGGCTTGCACCCATCGATGACATGTGTATAAAACCGTGCGCACCCCATGTGTACGGAATAAACCACGATAAATAACGCCATGCGTCGGGAATCATCTCTTTAGGCCATGATATACCTGCCATAAATAGGAATATGAGCGATGAAGAAATAAGTAGTACCATCCCGGATTCGCGGTTCCGTATAGTGACGCTCACGCACATGGAGAAGAAGATGGTGGCAAGGATGTACGGCACAATAAAGCGCAGCAAGTCCTCTGGCCTGCCCACATGCGGAATGTCAAACAGTCGTGGCAGAGCGACAAGCAGGATGGCTGCCAACGCAAAGTAAATAATAAAATAGGCTGCGGCACGACCTATCGTGATACGCAGGACGGAATAACTCCTCCGTCTGCCGGGCATAATATAGAGTTGCTTGTTCTCTTCCCGTGCGGTTCCGCCTAACATGCAAATGCCGAAGAACAAGGTTTGGTGCAGAATAAGCACCAGTACTGCGGGGATAAGGAAAGAACCGTACCCGCCTGTAGGTGAGAACAATGCCGTCTCGGTATAGGGCGCGTCCTGCACTAACGACCACGCAAACTCTTGGTCCATTCCCATTTGCTCGTAGCGGTCTATTTGGATGTTGCGCATCGATTCGAGCATTACTTGATTGGCACTGAGGTATATCGCCTTCATATACAAGAACGAAGACATGTCACAGTAGAGTGATATATGTGCCTGCCCGAACGGGTCAGCCAATTGCGCTGCATAATCATGCGGAAAATATATTATACCGTGTACTTTCTGGTCACGTAGTAAATGCTCCGCCTCTGCCATCGAGGTACAATAACAGCTCAGTTTGACATCCGGTGCTGCCGCCCAGCGATGAAGGAACTCACGGCTTTCGGGTGATTGGGAATAATCCACCACGGCAACCGGAATATCCTTGATTTGCTCGTTCCAGTAAATCGCCTTGTATAAAAAAGGATATACGAGTGTGGCGACAATAAAGATAACGAGAACGCCCGGATCCCGAAATATGCGTTTCAGTTCGTCGGTAAATACGATACCCGTTTCTTTTATGCGAAGCCACTGAAGGCTGAAAAAATGTTTCATTACTTTAACGGATAATTTTGATAAACAAGTGCTTTATGCAGGCGCGGCGCAGTTGTGATGGACAACAGCATGAACCCGCAAAGGGCTAAAGCCGGTGTAAGGCTGTTTATCGTCGGCGCACCCATCAGTGCCTCATTGACATATATAAGGTAGTAGTGGCGTAAAGGTTCGAGATAACAGAGAGCCTGAACAGCGGGCAGCATGTTGGATGCCGGATACGTGAAACCCGACAGCGAAAAGCCAAGCATTGAATACAAGGCTCCTATTGAAATCGCATCGCGTAGGGTTGGCAGGCAGCCGATAAGAAACACTCCCATAGACTCCATAGCAAAAATAAACAACAGCAGACCGAACATCAGCCGCACATGACTCCCATATACCGGAAATCCTGCAAAGCGGAACAGAATGATGTGGCATGCCACACCCAGTATCAGGTAAATAAACGTGTACGGAATCAGTTTGCCAATCATCGCAACCATATAGTTATTCCCTGCGGTATGAAGCCACTCCCGTGATGTCTGCATCTTCAGTTCGTAACCGATGGCAAAGATAGTCAGCATCAGGCAGATAAGTCCTAATATACCAGGCAGAATGGTACTGACTAAATATACGGAGTAGTTTCCCCATGGATTGGCAATCATGTGCGCTTCGATAGTTAGGGGCTGAATGCGATGCATGATAACATCATCGCTCATACCCTTTTTGCGAAGCACTTCGCGCTGGAACGCTCCCGAAGTGAGGTTGACCATTGTCAAGAGCTGCTTATACGCGGTATTTCCGCCCACCGTGTAAGCATTCGTAACATAAAAATCCACTTGCGGTCGTTTGAATGCCACCAGATTGTCATAGAAGTTTTCCGGCAGAACAAGAATGCCGTAAATCTCTCCTTGCTGCATAGCTTCACGCGCCTCGGAGAACGATGAGGTGATAAGACGGATGTCCACGGACGGCGTCGCTTGCATCTCATGGCATAAACGCCGCGAGATGGATGTCTGGTCTTTATCGACAACCGCTACCGGCATCTTTTCAGCAGCTCCGCCTCGCATCAGGGTCAGAAAGAAGAAGGTGGACAGCAACATCACGCCAACCGACGCGAACATGTACAGCGGCCGTGCGAACATCTGCTTGAGTTCGCGCTTGGTCACATGCCATATGTTTGTCAGATAATTCACGGTTATTGTACTGCTTTCAATTACTCAGTTACCAAAGCCGTCATACCCGGTCTGAGATTAGGAATGGCTTCCAACGGACGGCACTTGACATCGAACGTGCGGACATCATAACCGCCGTTTTGCTTGGTTGTACGCCAAGTTGCATATGTTCCCATGGCTTTGATGTGAGTGACGGTAACCGGATATTTGGTGTCTCCGAGTGCAGGAATGCGTATCTCAACAACGCTTCCCACTACAAACTTTGACAGCATGTCTTCGCGAACCGCAAAAGTGAACCACATGTCGTTCAAATCCACAATCGCCATAACGGGACTGCCTTGTCCGACGAGTTCTCCTACGTGCGGAAACAATTCGCTTACTTCCCCGTCGCATGGTGATAAGAGGTATCGCTCCGCCTCGGCTGCCGCCACTTCTTTCAAGATAGCGTCAACACGTGCTACTTGTGCTTCGGCAGCGGCTTTGTCTTCATCGCGTGCACCAGCCAATGCCATGTCATACTGGCTTTTAGCGGCGCGTACCGTTGCGGTGGCAGCCTTGTATTGTGCCTCTACTTCATCACGTTTCTGCGCACTCACAACCCCCTTGTCATACAGGCGTTGTACGCGCGAATAGCTCTTGCGGTAAATTTCTTCACCGGCCTTTGCTTTTTGATACAGTTCATAAGCACCGGTAATTTGCTCGCGTTGTGCGCCGTTCTTGGCTTTCTGGTTGACCGCTTCAGCCATGTCCCGTGCAGCAAGCGCCTGTTCTTTCTTCGCCTCTACTTCCGGCGAATAGATGACTACTAAGGTGTCCCCTTTGTGGACTTGCTCTCCCTCTTCATACAGATACATCTCGATACGGCCCGGTACTTTACCGGATACACGGTACTCAGTGGCTTCCGCCTCACCTTGAATCAGCGTCTCTTCGGGACGCAGAGCAAATACGCCCACGAGTGCGACAATCACTACAACAGTCAGCAAGGCTACCAAGCCTATCAGCAGACTTCCTTCTTTTTCCTTATTCATATTCATTATAGTTTTCCTGTATATTTGCGAAGCAAGGTGTCATTGACTTTTGCTTCCGTTTCTGCGTCAACAAGGTCCGTTGCAGCAGCGAGCCATGCCGTCTGCGCTTGCATGAGTTCGGACGCTGTAATCATGCCCGCTGCAAACGACTCTTGTGCCATACGGAGTACTTCCTCCGCGTTGTTGCAAGTCAGTTGCGCGAGGGCGATTTTTTGCTGTGATTCCATCAGACGCTGGTTGGCTTGTGTTGTCTGCAGTGTCAGTTTTTCCTGCAACTCCTCTGTCTCTAGAGCCACCGCATTGGCGGCGTGCTTAGCCGCTTTGTAGCGCAGAATGTCATCCGCATGCGCTATCGGGATGTTCATGACTACGCCCGCGGAGAAAAAACCATGCCCTTTCCAATCACTGCTGATACCGTTTTCAGCATAAGGATTGGTATACATGTATCCTGCCGATGCGACGATGGTGGGTTGGAGTCCCGCTGCTGCAAGACGCGCATTGCCGCGTGCGATTTGCTCCGATTCGCGCAGTAACTGCAACTCCTTGCGCTGTGAGGCGGCTGCTGCAGCATCGATCGGAGTTTTCGGTAATTCCGTCTCGCTCAATGTGCTTTCGTCCAGCACAAACACTTCGTCTAAAGGAAGACCGCATAATTGCGCCAATGCCATACGCGACAGCGTCAATCCGTTATCTGCCTGAAGACGCTTAACTTCCGCTTCGCCCCGTTTCGTCTTGACTTTTAGTAAGTCCGACTGTGTGGCAAGACCTTCGTTGACCAACTCAGTTACATCATTTTCCAACTTGCACAAGAGGTTGAAATAGTTATCCGCCAAACGGTGTTTGCAGTTGACGGATACCACCCTCCAGTACGCTTCGTCCACAGCCGTAATTATATCATCATGTTTGTTTTCGGATTCGATGTTAGCCATGTTCTCCGTAGCTTTTGCTATCTTGTAGGCTGCGGTTAGCCTTCCTCCGGTATAAATCGGCTGTGTGACCCCCACTTGGGCGACCATAACGTGCGTCAGGTCAACCGTCATCGTATTATACACCTGCTGGTAGGCGTCGGCAATCTTTTGTCCTGCATCCTGCTCCAACTGCATTACGGGCTTATGAAACACCGTCCCTTCAGTGAGGTCAGCAAGACGACTGAGAGGTGTCTCAGATCCCCATACAAATGAAGCCGCCGTTCCGTTATTATTGACGGTCGCCGTTCCGAAATCAAACTGCGTCTGGTTGGCAAGCAAGTGCGCCTGCCGCGAGTTCCATACATAGGCTGCGTTCGCACTCACATGTGGAGACATCGCTGCAAGTGCGGCTTTGCGGTTCAGCTCCGCCGCTTTCAGTAACTCTTCACTGGAACGGGAACTCGGACCGTTCTCAATCGCCATTTCATGACATTGCTCTAATGTGTAACGGATTGTGTCCCCCGCCTCTGCCAGCAATGAGACAGACAGGAGCAACATAACAATAATTGTTTTCTGAAAATATTTCATATTATAGTCTCCTACTTCTCTATAGTCATCCTATACTCTTCCGATTTCCCAGTATTCACTCAGTTTCTTATAATTTCAAACCACTTTTCTTCTTGCAAAAAGAGTGCCGTCCGGGAAAAAATGTCAATAAAAAGCTCTTTTTTTGCAAAATCGCTCAGTGGACTTGGCAAAATGCCCTCTTCCCCCCAAAAAGGCATAAACGAACCAGCCTGCTTGTAGTGAAGCAGGCCGGTGTTTGTCATGCAAGCATAGCCGCTATCTATCCGCGTAAAATACATAAAATTGTATTTTATTTGGCAAAAAATATCCGAACGTTTGCATATGTGCAATTTTTGTAGTACCTTTGCAGCCGCTTATGTTATGACACAATGGTGATAGTATCGTTATAGTGTTGTTATAACGTGGTTATAGCGTGATTCCGGCGTGGTCTTCTTAATATAATATATATCTATCGTATATGTATCGTGTATCTATCGTATATGTATCGTAGTTAACTGCGGATTACGGGAGGAAAATGATTAGAAAAATAGTGGGGGATCATTAGAAAACAGTTAGAAATAATTAGCAAATAGTTAAATACAAACAGACGAATATGGCAAGAGTGGTACCGGCATCGCCGTTTGAGAGTATGAGCGGCAAGTTACATCGTAATGAACGCATAGTGATGCGTACGCGTAATGGGAGAATGCATGCTTATGCAATTCAACATCCGTATGAAGGTCCGTTAGCGGAGAGCAGAAAGAAAGCCATTAGCGCTTTCGCCGAAGCAGTCAAGCAATGTAAGGTCGAGATGTCCGACCCTGCCCGTCTCGCCTATTGGCAAGAGCAATACGCTGAGTACAAAAAACTCGCCAATAAGAGCCTCAGCCGTGCGAACCGTCGTTTCTTCGGTGACAACTCCACCGCCGCCACCCAAGACAAGTTCTATTCCACCCTCCGTGGCTTCATCATCGCCCAACTACGAAAAACAACAGAATGAAAAGAAACATCTATTACATATTAGCCCTTGCCCTCTGCGCGTGCAAGCCTTCCATTCCTTTCCAAACAGCCGTTAATAAGGCTGATTCGTGCTATATGGCACAAAATTACGAGCAGGCTAACTATTATTACAAACAAGCTTTCAATGCCTCCGACGCCGAGCCACAGAGTTACCACTATTCCAATGCAGCCGCAATCGCAGCCATGGCAGGTGATGAGCAAACGGCATTCATTCGCCTCAACCAATTGATTAGCAACGACAAAGAATGGTACACTTCCAACTTTGCGGAGAATCCGGACTTTCTGCCATTACATCAATACCCCGAATGGCAAGTGCTGAAGGACACAGTGGAACAAAGGCAACAGCGCATAGAGAAAGATTATAATCATGAATTGATTGCACGCCTGCAAAACATCTTCCTGCGCGACCAAGAACCGAGACACGCGTTCTTGTTCGCTTGTCAAACGGCACCGGATAATCAAGCCCTACGTGATTCACTCATCCACGCTATGCAACAAGCAGACGAGGTCAATCTGCAAGAAATCCGGGACATCTTTGACACGTACGGTTTTCCGTCTAAAACAGTAGTAGGCTCGGCGAACTCTGTTATATGGCTTGTAGTCCAGCATAGCGATCTCGATACGCAAAAAGAGTTCTATCCATTCTTGCGCAAAGCGGCAGAACAAGGCGAACTGAGCATGGAGGATATGGCTTTGCTGGAAGATCGTATCGCCCTGTTTGAAGGCAAGCCGCAGCGGTACGGATCGCAGATTGTAGAAGATTCAACAGGAGAGCGAGTGATCTACACTTTGCTCAATACTGATAGTGTGAATATCTGGCGTAGCGCAGCAGGTATGCCTCCGTTGGAAGAATATGCAAAACAGATGAACGCTAAATGGAATAAATGATGAATAGAGTATTGTTTTTTATATCTATGGTCTTTGCCCTATGCTCCTGTGCGGTGCAACGGGCGACGACGGACGAGGAGTTTGTGAGGGACGTACAGAAGGACCTTCCCTTCAAGGTAAACGAACTGAAGGCGGTAAGTGGGCACGACAACACCTATTCCTTCCGCAGCGACGGATATATCGGTCTGCTGCCGGACTACGAGGTGGACAGCGAAGGAGCCTGCATGATCTACCAGACTACGTTTGCCCCGACCCACTACACACAGCCGTCCAATATCATCTGGCGCAACATCGTCATCAACCGCAAAGCGAAGCGTGTCCTCTGTATCGACCGCCTCATCCAAAACGGCAGGACTTTCGGCTATGTCTATGTGCTGCAATCGGAAACGGCGCGTTACGGCGACTCCGGCACGTTCCATTGGGATGTGAGTGACCCGAAACTGCTGCTCAATGTGAGCGACGCCATAGAAGGCATGAGTGAACTGTCCGTCGAAACCCTGAATACTTTAACAAAATGAATATCGAAGATTATAGAGATTATTGCCTTTCCTTAGGTACGGATGTGGAAGAGAAACTGCCTTTCGTCCAATTTAAGAACGGGGAAGGAGTGCTAGTCTTTTATGTCTGCGGACATATGTTCTGCTTCTTTGACCTGAATGATTTTCAGGTTATTTCGCTCAAGTGTCAGCCTGAACGGATTGATGAACTGAAAGCCCTATACGATTGTATTGGCAACCCGTACAACGAATCGCCCAAACACTGGATAGGTCTTGATCCGCATTCCTCGCCCGACGATTTGACACGCGACCTCATCCGTAACTCATACGAAATCGTTAAAGCCAAATATAGTAAAAAGAAAAGGAGTTGACAGCATTATTATGACCTATGACCCCGAAGGTACTCGCCTGGAGTGATGCCGGTTTTGTTCTTGAACATGCGGGTGAAATGATGTGGGTAATCAAATCCTAACATATATGCCGTCTCGCTGATGCTACGACCGCTCATGAGGATATTTTTCGCGATTCGGATGATGTACGATTGGATATATTCCTTCGCCGAAGCACCCGTCGCCTGTTTGACCAAATCACCGAAATAACCCGCTGAATACGCCATCTCAGAGGCACAATACGCTACTGTAGGCAAGCCCATCTCGGTTTGCCGGCTTTCGTAATAATACTTGTCCAACAAGGCATGAAAACGCTTCAGCACATCCGGCTCGGCTGCTGTGCTCCCGGCATTAAGACGCCAATAAGCACGCTGGCAGTAATCCAAGATCAGCCGCAAATAGCCGACGATAATATTCCGTTGTGCTGAGCTGTCCTTATGTGCTTTCAGTTCCTCGCGCAAAGCGCTTAGCAGCATCTCTATCGCGTCCCATTCTTTCGGTTCCAAAGGTAGCGAATCCGTAAAGAAATACGAGAAGAAATTATACTCGGCGATATGCGCCTCCAAATCCGTCTTACTCATCAACTCCGGTGACCACAACACCGCCCAACCATTTAGAAAAAGCGGATTGCCGTCATCTTCTTTGCCGCCTATTTGTCCTGGAGCAACGGCAATAACTGACCATTCGCTCACTTGCACAGGTCGCACGCCGTAAGACAAGTTCTGCGGAAACTCCCGTTGGATAAACAACCCATACACATTGTAGCTATTCAAACTCGTCCTGACGCCCTTCTCCAATTCATCGAAATGCACCACACAAATCTGCGGGTGTAACACTTCCGCCTCCAGATGCCGCGCATACACATTCGGTTCCCGTATATTCAGTAGTTTTTTCATAAGGGCTGAAATTTGCGTGCAAAGATACAATTTTTATTCGAGATATGCAAAAATGGCAGCCCAAAAATGATGTTTTTATGCATTTTCTGCAAAAATGGTAGTTATTCGGCAAATTTATGTTATTCTATTTGCGCCAAAAGCAGTAATTTTGCACTCGAATTCGAAATCGGAGATATTATGAAACGTTTATTTATACTTATTTTTGCGTTGAGCACAATAACCCTTATGGCACAAAAACCGATTAACATCATCGTCGGCTCGAAGACCTTTACCGCTACGCTTGCAGATTCTGAAACCGGCAAAGCTTTTGCTGCGTTGTTACCCATGACTGTGACGATGAATGAACTAAATGGCAATGAGAAATACCATTACCTGAGTTCCTCTCTTCCCACCGCCGCATACCAGCCCGGCACAATCCATGCCGGCGATCTAATGCTCTACGGCAACAACTGCGTGGTGCTCTTCTACGAGACCTTCAACAGTTCATATTCCTATACCCCTATAGGCTCCATAGATAACCCATCCGGCCTTGCCGCCGCTCTCGGTTCCGGTAATGTGTCCGTCCGTTTCGAGAAAGGGCAGACTACAGAAAACCTCACTCCGAATGTACAAAGTGACGATGTACAAAGTACAAAGGTCATTGAGAATGGAGTTCTCTACATAAAGCACAACGGAGTGAAGTTCAATGTACAAGGAGTAAAAGTACAATAGATTTTTCCGTCATTCTTGTACATTTCAAAAATTTGTTGTACCTTTGCCCCGAAATTCAAATAATAAATTCATTAACGCAAATAAATAATTCAAAATATCTATGCAAAACTTTGATTATCAGACACCGACACGTCTTATCTTTGGCGAAGGCGTAGTAGAAAACCTGCAGAAAGTGATGAGCGCTTTTGGCAAGAAAATCCTCTTGACTTACGGCGGAGGAAGTATTAAGAAAATTCCGGCTTTCAGAGGTAAAGCCGGCAGCCTTTATGATTATGTGCGCGAGGCACTCAAAGACTTTGAAATCGTTGAATTGTCCGGTATTCAGCCGAATCCTAAATATAATCCTTCGGTATTGGAAGGTGTGCGTTTGTGCAAAGAGCACAAGGTGGATGTGATTCTTTCGGTTGGCGGCGGAAGTGTGCTGGATTGCTCGAAGGCGATTGCTGCAGGCGCTTGTTATGACGGCGATCCGTGGGATCTCATTTCGTACAAAGTGAAAGCGCAGGCCGCTCTGCCGATAGTGGATATTATCACGTTAGCGGCTACGGGAAGTGAGTACGACTGCGGCGGTGTTATTTCCAGAACGGAGACGAACGACAAAATCGGTTATTTGGACCGGCACTTGTTCCCTGCCGTTTCGTTCTTGGACCCGACATATACGTTCTCGGTTAGCCGGAAACAGACTGCAGCAGGTATCGCCGACGCCATGAACCACACAATGGAGCAGTATTTCGTGGAGGATGCGACGCTGCTCAATGACGGTTTCTGCGAGTCGATGTTGCGTAGTCTCATGGCGAACGGACGTAAGTGTATTGAGAAACCGGAGGATTACAAAGCGCGCGCGGAGATGATGCTGGCTTGCACGTATGGTTGCAACGGTATTCTGGCGCTCGGAAACAGCGAGAGCGGATGGCCTTGCCACGGAATTGAGCATGCTCTGAGCGCGTATTACGACATTACGCACGGCGAGGGTTTGGCTATTATTACGCCGCGTTGGATGAAGCATATCCTGAACGAGCACACCTTGCCGCGGTTCGTTAAGTACGGCGTGAATGTGTTCGGAATTGACGCTTCGCTGGACGAGTGGGAGATTGCGAATAAAGCCATCGAAGCGACGTACGCTTTCTTTGAGTCGATCGGCATTCCGATGCACCTGCGCGAAGTGGGTATTGACGACAGCCGCCTCGACGAGATGGCACATCATATCGCTGTGAATGAAGGACTTGAAAACGCCTATGCGCCCCTGACCGAGAAGGCCATTAAAGAGATTCTGGAGGCCAGTCTGTAAGAACAAAACATAGCACATCAAATATAATACATAATACATTATGAACGTATTGATTCTTCAGGCTTCACCGAGAGCCCATGGTAACACCGCTTGGATGGCGGACGAGTACAAGAACGCAGCCGAGGCTGCAGGTCATAACGTGACGCTCGTGAACGTGGCGCACAAACATATCGCAGGCTGTCTTGCGTGCGAATACTGTCATGGAAAGGGCAACGGTGCGTGCATCCAGAAAGATGACATGCAGGAACTTTATCCGCTGATGGCAGAGGCGGAAGTGCTGGTTTTGGCGGCTCCAATCTATTATTTCACGCTCTGCGCGCAGATCCAGGCGCCTATTCAACGAATGTACTGCGTCAACGCGCCGGCTAAAGTGAAGAAGATGGCATTGCTCTGTTCGTCTTATTCACCCTGTGTTTATGATGGCGCGAAAGCTGAGTTCCGCGACATCTGCAACTACTGGCATGCCGAGAATATGGGCGTTGTAACCGCCAAAATCGACGAACAGAAAACCGATGCCACGAAGCAAAAGATTGTTGAGTTGGTAGCGAAACTATGAGAAAAATAATGACCCTTGCATTGGCTGTATTACTGGTTGCTTGCAGCCCAAAGCAGAAGACAGAAACAAAGGATATGAACCAACTTTCATTTTCAACGGAGCAGGCAGCGTGGATGAGCGTGATTGCTTGCGATGAGGCAAAGGGAGACCTTGTGGCACTTGAGTCGGCTATTCATAATGGACTTGAAGCCGAACTGACGGTTAGTCAAATAAAAGAAGCTCTCTCGCAACTCTATGCCTATACGGGTTTTCCGAGAAGTTTGAATGCTTTAGGCGTGTTACAGAATGTAGTCGAAAGTCGAAAGTCGAAAGACAAAAGAGTTATTATGGGCGAGGATGCAAGTCCGCTCAGCGATGACTACGACGCACTTAAAGAAGGTACGCGCGTGCAGGCGCAGTTGGTGGGCAAGGCTTTTGAGTATGCGTTTGCGCCGGCGACGGATTATTACCTGAAGGCGCATTTGTTCGGAGACATCTTTGCCCGCGATAACTTGACATACGCCGACCGTGAGTTGGTGACTGTTTCAGCGTTGAGCGGTCTCGAAGGCGTGGAGCCGCAACTCAAAGCCCACATCGCCGGCGCACGCAATATGGGTGTGACCGAAGAGCAGTTACAGGGCATTGTGGTGGCTTTTGTCGCAAATGGACTTATGAACGAGGCAGGAAGGTTAGCAGGCTTGCTGCAAAGAGAGTGGCCGCAAGGTCAGCCCAATGGCGCTTATGCGCAGTATTTCGTGGGACAGAGTTTTCTGCAACCGTATTGGGGCGGTGTGGCGAATGTGACGTTTGAGCCTCGTTGCCGCAATAACTGGCATGTTCACCACGGAGCGGTTCAAGTGCTGATCTGCGTGAGCGGTAATGGTTGGTATCAGGAATGGAACAAACCCGCTGTTGCGCTTACTCCGGGAACGGTGATTGCTATCCCCGAAGGCGTCAAACACTGGCACGGAGCCGCTGCGGACTCGTGGATGCAGCACTTGGCGATTCATACCCAAGATCAGCCGGGCGCCGCGAACGAATGGCTCGAACCCGTTAGCGATGAACAATATAATTCCGTACAATAATGAGAAAGTTTTTAACCCTTATGCTCGCGGCACTATGTTTTGCTGCCTGCACAAAATCAAATGACAAAATGGTAAATGAACAAATGAACAAATGGGATAAGGTCTTCCCGCTTAGTGAGAAAGTAAACCACCAAAAAGTATCCTTCGAGACCCAATACGGCTTCACGTTAGTAGCCGACATGTATATGCCGGCAGATGTACAAAGGGACAATGTACAATGTACAAAGTTACCTGCGCTTGCTGTGTCCGGTCCTTTCGGTGCAACGAAAGAGCAGAGTTCGGGTTTGTATGCGATGAAGATGGCGGAGCGCGGGTTTGTCGCTTTGGCTTTTGATCCGTCTTTCACGGGCGAGAGTTCGGGTGAACCGCGTCGTACAGCTTCGCCGGACATCAATACCGAGGACTTCATGGCAGCCGTGGATTTTTTGAGCAAACTGCCCAAAGTGGACGCTAACCGCATCGGAATTATCGGTATCTGCGGATGGGGCGGTATTGCCCTCAATGCGGCAGCTGCTGATCCGCGTATCAAAGCGACCGTAGCTTCCACGATGTACGACATGACGCGTGTCTCCGGTAATGGTTATTTCGATTCTGCGGACAATGAAACAGCACGTTACGAAGCACGTCAAGCTTTGGCAGCACAACGCCTCACAGACCCGCAATCCATGGCGGGTGGCGTCATAGACCCGCTGCCGGACGATGCACCGCAGTTTGTCAAGGACTACTACGATTACTACAAGACCCCGCGTGGCTACCATGCGCGCAGCGGTAACTCCAATGACGGCTGGCGTGTGATCGGAACACAAGCGTACGCCAACAGCCGTTTCCTATATTACATCAACGAGATTCGTTCTGCCGTTCTAATCATGCACGGTGAGAACGCGCACAGCCGTTATTTCGGCGAAGCAGCGTACCATTTTATGGTGGACGGCAAGGCGGAAGGATACAAGACGGTGGGCGCTCCAAATCCCTGTCCTGAGAACAAAGAGTTGCTTATTATTCCGGGCGCTTCCCATTGCGACCTCTATGACGGCGGTTATACCGAACCGGCAGGAAAAGGCGAAGCCAAGAACCTCATTCCGTGGGATAAGTTGGCAGAGTTCTTCAATAAGAATCTAAAGTAAGATATCACAAATTTCAAATGTCAAATAAAAAAGTAGTTGTTATTTCTACGAGTCTCCGTCCAGGATCGAACAGCCACGCTTTGGCAGAGCAGTTTGCTGAAGGGGCAAAGAGTGCTGGACATGAAGTGGAATTGATTTCACTGCGAGGCAAAGAAATACGCTTTTGTATCGGATGCCTCAAGTGCCAGGAGACAGGCGCTTGCGTGTTCAAAGATGACGTGCCGTCGGTCATGGAGAGCGTGCTCAACGCGGATGTCGTGTGCTGGGCGACACCTATTTATTACTATGAGATGTCGGGCCAGATGAAAACGCTTATCGACCGGATGAATGCTATGTATCCTAAGGATTACCAGTTCCGCGACATCTACCTGCTGACCACCGCTGCCGAGGACGAGGAGTTTACGCCCAAACGCGCCGAGAGCGGTTTACAAGGATGGATTGACTGCTATGAGAAGTGCTCACTAAAAGGGCATTTGTTCTGTGGCGGAGTGAATGACCCGAAAGAGATTACCGGCAACTCAAAACTCCAAGAGGCGTACGAATTAGGCAAAAATATCTAATTTAATAAGAACTCGCGAAGTTTAAGTCCGTAAAACAAAAAAGGAGCCACATTTGTGACTCCTTTTTGCGGTGCGGACGAGACTCGAACTCGCGACCTACGGCGTGACAGGCCGGTATTCTAACCAACTGAACTACCGCACCTCGTCGCAACTTGTTTGCGACGACTTCGTTACTACGTAACTCATGAGGTCGCCACAGTTGCTCCTCTTCGATTTCGAAACAGCACAAATGCTTGGTTTCTCATCGAGCCCCTTGCGGGGAGGTTTTGTGTAAGAACACTTGCTCTGTTTTTCAAAAGCGGGTGCAAAAGTACTGCTTTTTTTTGAACTGACAAAATTTTTTAGCAAAAAAAATGCATTTTCTTTGTTTTTTTTTAATTTTAGCGTCCAAATGCACCCAAAAGCACCCCTTTCGACACGAATTTCATACTAAACTAGCTAATCATCGCCTTGAGAAAACTGTCAACGAAGACAGGAGTTTGAGAGGGGAATAGATGATAGATAAACGTTGGGGCAGCAAGAGAGGAAATAAAAAATAGTGATCTGCTGAGCAAAGTCAGCAGACCACCTTAGGGAAAACGTTACGCTTAAACTACGTCTTGGAAGCAGATAGTTTGTATGGAACGTAAGGAGATATAGAATTAGAGTGTTACTTTATCCAGGACGCTCCATTTGTTGGTATCGTTGTCCATAGTTTGGAGAACTACAACCAATCCTGCATAGGAGCCGATACCACCTTCACGGAGTTTAGCAATACCAGCAGCAAAAGCATCTTTAGCGCGTTTGTCGGCATTGGCTTTGGTGTCCTTGTAGATGATAGAACCGGATTGGTCGGAAGTCTTTTGCATCTCACCCGTAATGATAGGCAGAGCGTTCAACTCGAACTGCATAGACATACTCGGATCCTGTTGAATGGAGTCGTCGAGTTTAACGATGTACTGATAACTGCTTTTTTGCTCATTGTTGCACGATGTGAACAAAAAGGCTGTAACCGCGAGGCAGCACATAGCTGCCAAAACAAATACATTTTTCATTGTTGTAAATAGAATTTTATATAGTCATTTCGTTTTCTTGGCGCAAAATTATATAAAAATTTTGATATATCAAAAAATTATAGTATTTTTGCACGTTTTTTCGACTATAAACGTGCAAAAATGAAGAAGAACGTATTATTTTTAGTGGTTTTATGCATGAGTATGGTGCTTGGGAGCACGATGAGGGCTCAGGATGTCGTTTTGTTTTATGAGTCATTTGATCAATGTATCGGTTACGGCACGCCGGGAACGGATGATTATGAAGACATGGGTTATACCGGCGGTAATGATAACCATTTTAGCGGGAATATCGTGACGGGAGTGATTCTGCCTGATAACAGCAATTGGCAGAGCGACTACGCATATGGTGCGTATGAGTGCGCGAAAGTGGGACATAGTAAGTACGCGGGACATGTGACGACGCCGACTATTAGCTGCACGGGCGATGTAGTGCTCACGTTCCGCGCAGCGCCATGGGCAGGTGACTCGCTGATGAACATACAAGTGACGGGCGGTACTCCGGACAAAGCGGCTTTTGAGCTCAAAAAGAACGACTGGACGAATATTCGGGTTAATATAACGGACGTAACGAGTGGCGTTAAGATACGCTTCTACTCGATAAATAAGCACCGTTTCTTTTTGGACGATGTAACTCTTCTTCCACCGGATCCTGATGAACCGGCTATTCGACTGATGTCGAGCCCGTTAGTTGACCTCGGTTATTTAGGCAAGAACTACACAAAGCAGTACGCTAACGTGCAGGTAGTGGGAACAAATCTGAGTAGTGGTATCACGGTTAACTTTAGCCACAACGACGGACCTTATTTTGGAGCAAGTATGCGGTCGTTATCGTCTGCAGGAGGCAAACTGACGGTATCGTTTGGTGAAGGTGCGAAAGCCGGCACGTATAGTGCGACGATTGAGTTGAACGCTACGGGTAAGAATGGCGCGAAAGTGACGAAGAAAATCAATATCGGCGCCGAAGTGAGCGAACTGGATTTGGAAGGCAGCGGCACGCGAATGGACCCATACACATTAGGCGACGTGATACTACTTGCTAATAATCCGGGCACTGTTTGGAATGAGACACGTTATTGGGTGAAAGGGTACGTGTTAGGAGCCGTGAAGCGGTATAACACCGACCAGTTTGACGGCGTATGCACCAACGACAAGACCTCGCTTGTGCTTGCCGGTGCGCCCGATGAGACGAATTACGACAAGGTTGCGACAGTAGAGTTAGTGTCGGGCGACGCTCGCAATGCGCTGAATGTGGTAGATAATCCGCAACTGATTGGACAAATGGTCAAAGTGTGGGGCGAACTGCTTAACGACAAAGCTAATCCGCTGTATCTTCAGAAACCCGGTGTGCGCAATGTGAAGAATAATGACCAGTACGTGCGGCCGTGGGACCAAGATGAGCCGGAAGATTATGACCCGACGGGAGGTTTAGTCGAAAGTCAAAAGTCAAAAGGTGCTTCCGAGCACTCCGGTAATAAAATCATTCGTAACGGGCAGATGTATATCATTCGCGATGGAAAGGTATATTCTGTTGAGGGAAGTTTAGTTGGAAGTATTATTTAGAATATGGAAGCAAAATATAATCCTAAAGAGATTGAAAGTAAGTGGTATCAGTATTGGTTAGACCACAAGTTTTTTCATAGTGAGCCGAATGCGGTCAGCGACCGAGGCGTAAAAAAAGAGCCGTACACGGTAGTTATTCCGCCACCCAATGTGACGGGTGTGCTACATATGGGCCACGTGTTGAATGAGACGATACAAGATGTGCTTGTTCGTCGTGCGCGTCTGGAAGGCAAGAATGCCTGCTGGGTGCCGGGAACAGACCATGCGTCGATAGCGACTGAGGCGAAAGTGATCAAGCGCCTAAAGGAACAGGGAATCAACAAGAGTGATTTGACGCGTGAAGAGTTCCTCAAGCACGCTTGGGCTTGGACGGATGAGCACGGAGGCATCATCTTGAAACAGTTGCGCACGCTCGGTTGCTCCTGCGACTGGGATAGGACTGCGTTCACGATGGACGAGAAGCGCTCTGCAGCCGTCATCAAAGTTTTCTGCGACCTATATCGCAAAGGACTTATCTACCGCGGACTACGCATGGTGAACTGGGATCCTGAGCGTCAGACAGCGTTGAGCGATGAGGAGGTGATTTATCACGACGAGCACAGCAAGTTCTATTATCTGCGTTATAAAGTAGTGGAAGAGCCGGGTAAGTACGCAGTAGTTGCGACTACTCGTCCGGAGACTATCTTTGGCGATATAGCCGTGTGCATCAACCCGAAAGAAGAGAAGAACCAATGGCTAAAAGGTAAGCATGTGATTGTGCCGGGTGTGGGACGCGTTATTCCGATTATTGAGGACAGATACGTAGAGATCGGCTTCGGAACGGGTTGCCTAAAAGTGACGCCGGCACACGATGTGAATGACTACGCATTGGGACAGAAATATAACTTGAAGACCATTGATATCTTCACGCCGGATGCCCATCTTAATATGGACACCATCGAGGAAGAGTTGCAAGCCAATGTGCGCAAGTACCACGGCATGGACCGTTTTGATTGCCGCAAACAAATTGTGGAAGACTTACGGCAAATGGACCTTGTAGAGAAGATAGAGGACTATGACAATAAAGTGGGCTACAGCGAGCGTACAAATGTGCCTATCGAGCCGCGGCTGAGTCTGCAGTGGTTCATCCGCATGCAGCACTTTGCCGATATCGCTTTGCCACCGGTAATGAACGACGATATACTATTCTACCCCACTAAATACAAGAACACCTACCGCAACTGGTTGGAGAATATCAAAGACTGGTGTATCAGCCGCCAACTATGGTGGGGACACCGTATTCCTGCATATTATGACGCGGACTTATTGGCGCAGACAGGACTGGAGGACTATCCGGCAGATAAGATTATTGTGAGTGAGACTAAACCAGAAGGCAATTACGTTCAGGACGAAGGCGCATTGGACACGTGGTTCAGCAGTTGGCTGTGGCCGATTAGTCTGTTCGACGGCATTGAGAACCCGAACAACGAAGAGATACAGTATTACTATCCGACGGCTGACTTAGTGACCGGTCCGGATATTATCTTCTTCTGGGTGGCCCGAATGATTATGGCAGGCTACGAATATATGGGTAAGATGCCTTTCAAGCACGTCTATTTCACAGGAATCGTTCGCGATAAGCTTGGTCGCAAGATGAGTAAGTCGCTCGGTAATAGTCCTGACCCACTGGATTTGATTGACCGCTATGGCGCTGACGGAGTGAGAATGGGTATTTTGCTCTCTGCACCAGCCGGAAATGATATATTGTACGATGATGCATTATGCGAGCAAGGACGTAATTTCTGCAATAAGATATGGAACTGCTTCCGCATGATGAAAGGGCTGGAAGTACAAGACTTCGCGCAACCTGAGACCAGTAAGACTGCCACAAAATGGTTCTCCGCTAAGTTAGCAGAGGAATCAGCAAAGGTGGCTGACTTACTGCATAAGTACCGTCTGTCGGAAGCACTGATGGAGATATATAAACTATATTGCGACGAGTTCAGCGGCTGGTACTTAGAGATGATTAAACCCGCTTACCAACAACCGATTGACCGCACGACCTACGAACAGACGATGCAGTTCTTTGACCAACTGCTCCGCCTACTCCATCCGTTTATGCCGTTTATCACGGAAGAGCTATGGCAGAATATCGCTGAGCGCAAAGAAGGAGAGAGCATAATGAACGCTTCGCTTAATGGTGCAAATGGTGACGCTTCGCTTAATGGTGAAATTCTAGCTTCCGTTGAGGAACTAAAGGAGATTGTTGCCGGTGTGCGGAATGTCCGCGCGTCGAAGAATATTCCGCAGAAAGAGAGACTGACGCTCATTTCTGAAGTGGAGCTTAATCCGCTCGTGGACAAACTCGCGAATATAGAAAACAGCCATGACTTGTCCGCTGTCAGCAGTAACTGTGCGAAGTTCATCGTTGGCACGACAGAGTATGCTATTCCGATGGACGCTTTCATCAATGTGGATGAAGAGTTTGCTAAGTTAGAGGCAGACTTGCAACATCAGGAAGGCTTCCTCCGCGGCGTGATGGCTAAGTTAAGCAACGAGCGCTTCGTACAGAATGCCAAACCGGAGATAGTGGAGTTAGAGCGCAAGAAAAAAGCGGATGCCGAACAACGTATCGCAGCGCTGAAAGCCAATATCGCTGAATTAAAGAAATGAGTAACATGATTTACATAGCAGGTCCATGCGCCGCGGAGAGCGAGGAGCAAGTGCTGGAGACAGCGCGTGCTTTAGCCCAAATGGATGGTCTTATCTTCCGCGCCGGCGTATGGAAACCTCGCACCCGACCGGAGTCATTCCAAGGTGTTGGCGACGAGGGACTGCTGTGGTTAAGTCGCGTACATAACGAAATAGGCCTGCCTGTTGCGACCGAGGTTGCCAATTCCGAACAGGTGAACAAAGCATTGGCAGCAGGAATACAGTATCTGTGGGTAGGAGCGCGCACATGCGCAAGCCCAATTACCGTTCAAGCGATAGCCAACGCTATCAACATTTCTCCGCAGCGAACGCATCTACGCGGTGTGTTCATCAAGAATCCGGTTAACGAAGACGTAGCTCTGTGGGAAGGCAATATAAGACGATTTCAGCATTCCGATTTAGGATTTGAAATATATGCGGTTCACCGCGGTTGCAATCATCAGCCGTGCTGGCAGATGGCGTACCAGTTACGCATCGACATGCCACAAGTAGGCTTACTACTTGACCCATCGCACTTGAGCGGAGATGCTGAGCGCGTTTCGAGTCTCTGTAGAGACGCAGCCGAGCTACAATATAATGGTTTGATGGTGGAAGTACATCCGCACCCCAAACAGGCATTGAGCGACGCCAAGCAACAGATTACTCCGGCTGAGTTTGCCGCCATCATCCACGCGTCACAAGTGAACTACTCTACTCCTATTGAGTTACGATGGCTGCGCAAGATGATTGACGAAGTGGATGATAGGCTATGGAATGCGATTGCTCAACGTATGGCGGTTAGCGAGCGTATCGGTGCGTTTAAGAAAGCTAATCATATGGAAGTGCTACAGCCCACCCGCTTTAGCGAAATCATGACGAACCGCTTAGCCTGGGAAGAAAAACAGGGGCTAAGTAAAGAGGCTGTACAAACCATCTTAACAGCACTTCACGAAGAAAGTATTCGAAAGCAACAATAACGCTTAATGCGCATCCAGCCAATTGTGACCGCTTCCAGCTTCAGCAATTAAAGGCACCGTCAGTTGCACAATATTCTGCATCTCATTCACTACCATCTGCTGCACTTGCTCAATGATGTTTTCCGGCACGTTGAAACATAGTTCATCGTGTATCTGCATCGTGAGTTGCAAGCGCGGGTCATTGAACTCGTTAAGGCGTTTGCTGATAGTTATCATTGCCATCTTGATTATATCTGCGGCAGTTCCCTGAATAGGTGAATTGACGGCATTGCGTTCCGCAAAGGAACGAACAGTAGCATTGTGCGAATTAATATCTGCCAGATAGCGACGCCGTCCAAACAGCGTCTCCACATAGCCGTGTTCGCGGGCAAACTGCTTCTGTGACTCAATAAAATCAATCACCTGTGGGAAAGCCGCAAAGTAATCATCTATCAACGCTTTGGCTTCAGCGCGAGGGCAATCGAGTTGTTGTGAGAGACCAAAGGCAGAAATACCGTAGATGATACCGAAATTCGCCGTTTTAGCGCGCCGACGTTGGTCTTTGGTGACTTTGTCAATTGGTGTACGGAAAATCTTAGCCGCCGTAGCCGCGTGAATATCCTGTCCGCTACGAAAGGCTTCCAAAAGATGTGGGTCTTGCGACATGTGCGCCAATAGACGCAATTCTATCTGCGAGTAGTCGGCACTGAGGAATAGACATCCTTCATCCGCTATCACGGCACGGCGGATGAGTTGGCCTCGCTCGGAACGAATAGGCAGGTTCTGCAAGTTCGGATTCGAGGAACTAAGACGTCCTGTCGCAGTAACGGTTTGATTATAGGTGGTATGAATCTTACCGGTATTAGGATTGATATAGCTCGGCAGGGCAGATATATAGGTTGAGATAAGCTTTTTGAGTTCCCGCTGGTCCAAAATCTTACCGACGATAGGATGCGTTTCTTTGAGCGCCTGCAGCACTTCTTCGGAGGTAGTGTATTGTCCGGATTTGGATTTCTTAGCCTTAGGGTCTAACTTGAGTTGGTCAAAAAGCACTTCTCCTACTTGACGCGGAGAATTGATGTTAAAGGTTGTTCCTGCCAGTTGGTAAATCTGCGCCTCCAGGTCATTGAGTTCAGCCGTGAGTTCGGTCTGAGCCTGTTTGAGCAGTTGTACATCAAAGCGCACGCCAACTTTCTCCATATTACGCAGCACGTTCACCAAAGGCAGTTCCACCTCATTATAGAGTTTCCACAATGCGGGATTTGCCTTGAGTGCAGCCCAATCAGGCTCACGATACGGATTGAATGCTAATTCGGGATTAAGCAGATAGGAGCATAACCTATTCTCAATTGTATCGTATGTAGCAGTTGGTTGATTAGCGTTTGTATCATTAGTCACCGGCTCGGCAAATAGGTCCAATTGTCCTGTCGGTTGCACCGGCTGCGGTTGAGGTTGCTGTTTAGGCGCAGTCTGTACCGGCGCATTACGTAAGAAAGAGTTGAACTCCAGTGCTTCATAGATAGGACGCAGTTTGGTCCAATCCCTATCGCGAAGCACTAAGTTACTCGGATTAAATTCCACAGGAACGTCCGTTTTGATGGTAGCTAAAAACTTCGAGAAGCGAATATCCTCAGCTTGCGTCTCCACTTTAGTTTTGAGTGCACCTTTGAGTTCGTCGGTATGCGATAGGAGATTCTCCACATCGCCAAACTGGGTGAGTAATTGTACGGCCGTTTTCTCCCCCACTCCTTTGCAGCCGGGGATATTATCTGACGCGTCACCCATGAGCGCCAACAAGTCAATGACTTGGTTCTTATTCTGCAGCCCGTATTTAGCACACACTTCTTGAGGTCCCATTTGTTCAAAGCCACCCGTATGCCTCGGACGGTACATGTGTACGCGGTCTGTAACTAACTGCCCATAATCTTTGTCCGGCGTTGCCATAAACACTTCAAAGCCTGCTTTCTCGGCTAATTGAGAGACTGTACCTATCACATCGTCAGCTTCATAGCCCTGCACCTCTAAGACGGTGATATTCATCGCCTGAAGGATATCCTTAATAATAGGCACCGCCCGGCGAATCTCTTCGGGAGTCTCTGGTCTTTGCGCTTTATATTGCTCGAATGCTTCATGTCTAAACGTAGGTCCGTGCGGGTCAAAAGCTACCGCTATATGCGATGGTTTGAGGCGTTTGATTAAGTCCTCCAGCGTTACTACAAAACCGAAGATA
>ONMT01000021.1 GCA_900319025.1 uncultured Bacteroidales bacterium | reverse complement strand
GGGAGCGGGAGAAGTTAGGGTGGAGTTACGATGGAGTTACGATGATCTTAGGCTAATAACTAACGTATATCGAACGAATATCTAACGAATAACCAACACGAAATAGATAATAGATGATAGATGATAGATGAACCTTTTACGGCTGGCGCCGTATTTGGCGGCTAACGCCTTATTTTATATTTTAGATTTAAGATTTTAGATTGGAGAGTCGCTAAGCGGCTCTCTTTGCTTTCGCCTATAACCTTTCGCCTGACGGCATAGATTATAGATGATAGATGAACTTTCCAACTTCCAACTTCTAACAGCGCAGCGGTCCCATACCTTCAGATCGTGCCCTTGGGCTAAGAACTTCCAAGTAAAAAAGTGCAGGTTTTTCCACAAACTGCACTTTTTTCTTGCACGTATGCAAAAAAAGTAGTACCTTCGACCTCCTCCCCCATCGATGATGGGGACCCTTTCGAAAGTACGGTCGCGTTCTACGGGACATACGCAAAGGCGGATATTTTTTTGCCAAGCCTTGCGGCTCTGTTATTTTACGCCGATACATATCCTCTTATGCAAGCATAGCCGCTATCTATCCGTGTAAAATAGATAAAATTGTATTTTATTTGGCAAAAAAATATCCAAACGTTTGCATATGTGCAATTTTTGTAGTACCTTTGCAGCCGGAACGGAAAAAACGTAACAACGGATACATTCTAACATTACCATGGTTGTAGATAAACGGATAGAAGATCGAATCGCATGGCTGACTATGAAAGACTCAGAGCATTTCAACTGCCTGAGCGAAGTCATGTGCCAAGAACTCATTAACGCCATTGACGAAGCGTATCAACAAGAGTGCGTCGGAATCATCATTACCGCCGAGTGCAAACGAGGTGTATGGTCGGCGGGACATAATATCCACGAACTACCAACAGATGGTTCTGACCCGTTAGCGTACGAAGTACCAATGGAACAGCTGCTGCGCAAAGTGCAAGATATACCTATCCCTGTTATCGCGTGCACCAACGGAACAGTTTGGGGCGGAGCGTGCGACTTATGCCTCAGTTGCGACATGATTGTGGCTGCCGATACTGCCACTTTCGCTATCACTCCCGCTAAAATAGGCATCCCCTACAATGCTTCGGGAATAATGCACTTCATCAACCAACTCGGTATCAATAAAGCTCGCGAGATGTTCTTCACCGCCAATCCTATCACAGCACAAGACGCGCTCAACGTCGGATTAGTGAATCATATCGCACCGGAAGACCAACTCAACGCCTTGGTAGAAGAGAAATTCTGCCAACCGCTACGACGCAACTCTGTCCTCAGCGTCTCTGCTATCAAACGTCAGTTCCGCATACTCAGTAAAGCAACTTCAACCATGACAAGCGAGAGCTTCGAGCGCATTAACGCCTATCGCGCGAAAGTATTTAGAGGAGAAGACTACAAAGAAGGTATCAACGCTTTCTTCGAGAAACGTGCTCCCGAATACAAAGGTAAAGCCGCTGACTTGGACGATAAATAAGAACAAAACAATAGTTTATAGCTATGAAAAAAATATCTTTACTCTTTGCCATCCTATTTACTTCAGCCTCCATTGCTGGTGCTCAAGAAGTTCAAACGCCTAAAGAAGACCACATCATCGATGGTCTCACTTCCGTTGCTACTATCGCGGGACAAACAAAAACCGTGGAGGAAGTTCAAGACACTACTGCTGTCGCTAAACCCATTCCGCTCTGGAAACAAAAACTGTACTATGGTTATAACTTCGACATCTATTACCACCACGACTCACGCCCTAACCGCAAAGAGAACGGATGGTCTATTCGTCTCATTCCCGAAATAGGTTGGAAACTCAAAGAACGTCTCTATATCGGCTTACGCGTCGGCGGTAGCTACCAAGATATGTACACCACCTATACCTACGAATCACTACTTGGCGAAAAAGAGACCGAAGAAATACGTGTCCAACAAGGCTCTTGGGACGTGGCTCCATACGTCCGCTTTCGTCTCAAAACACTCTTCAACGACAAAGTCGGAATATGGATTGAAACGCACTTATACGCAGGTATGGAGTTTCCACGCGTTACCGACGGAGTCATTAAAGGCACAGACTACGAAGGCCTGCGTCATAGCATCATCTATGGTGCACAAATCTCACCGGTGATAACCTACCAATTCAGTAAAAAGAGTACTTTCCAGATTTTCTTCTCTATCATCAGTCTCGGCTATAGCGGAACCACTTTCCGCTATCAAGACCCGCTTACTGGAGAGAGACATAATGAGTACACCAACGACGTGATTATCTTCTCCGGCAAGCTGCGTAACCTCATCGCCAATCAGTTTACGCCGGGACTCTACGGACTCAAGTTCGGTGTAATGAAGACCTTCTAACTCGCCATTATACTTACTGTCCTAATGGCGTCAGCGGATAAACAATATTCGTGATTAAGATATTCGCTGCCAGGATGATGATATTCATCCAAATACCTATTCGTAGGAAGTCTGTAAACCGATAACCACCCGGTCCATATACCAGCATATGCGTCGGCGAACCTATCGGAGTTGCAAAACTGCTGCTCACACTTATCATGAGCGCGATGAGGAATGTCATCGGCTCATAACCTAATTGTATCGCCGCTTGATACATAATCGGGAAAAACATCGCACCAGCAGCCGTATTGGAGATGAACTCCGTGATAAAGGTCGCTACTAAACATACTGCGGTCATCACCACAATCGGATTCGTGCCGCATACATCCAGTATCCCTGTTGCCAAACGCTCTGCGATTCCGGTCTTCTGAATCGCCAAACCTAACACCACCGAACCGGCAAACACCAACAATATCTCCCAGTTAATGGACTTCATCGCCTGATTCGGAGAACAACAACGCGTAATCACCATCGCTAATGCTGCCAGACATGCGCAAAGCAGCAAAGGCATTACTCCTGTTGCCGACAGCACGACCATCGCAATCATAATCAACGCCGAAAGCAACGTCTTAAAACCTATTTCTATCACCTCTTCTCCCGGCACTAATCCATGCGTCTTTGTCAACTCCATAATCTGCTTGATATCACCGGCAAAAACAAGGTGGTCACCGCCCATAATAAACTCATTCTCATTGATTGGAACAGCCACGCCGTCAAAATGACGCATCTTCACCAAACGACCACCATTCACATCTATCAAGCCCGCATAACCTAACGTTTCACCAATAAACTTACTCGTGGACGGAACAACCAACTCTGCCGTATATTCAGTGGTCTCCTCAAACGCATCTTTCGCCGGCTCACGGTCTGGCAATAGTCTGCGCATCGCAATAATCGACAGCACACCTACTGCCAAGCAGAATAAACCCGGAAGCGTCGTCGCTAACACGTTCATCTGAATACCCGTCTCGTTGGTATATAATCCGCTGATAATCAAGTTAGGAGGCGTACCTATTAACGTACACACACCGCCCATTCCGGATGCATAACTCAGCGGGATAAGCAGTTTAGACGGAGAGATATTCAACTTCTTTGACCACATCTTAACGATGCCGATAAACAATGCCACTACCGTCGTGTTACTCAAGAATGAACTCAAACCTGCCACCGGCAACATCAATCGCACAACTGCCGTACTCCAGCGCTTAGGCTGACCTAACAGATTCTTCACTATCCACTGAAGCACACCCGTATAATTCAATCCCGCCACAACGATAAACAGCACGCCGACTAACACTACCGACGTACTGCTAAGACCCGAAAACGCCTCTTTAGCATCCAAAACACCTGTGATATACAGAATACATATCGCAGCCAAAAAAACAGCATCTGTGCGTATCTTCGTGAATAACAAAATGGAAAACAATGCAATGACAGTCACTATCGTTATCCACGCATCCAGATTAAAACCTAAAAAAACAAACTCCTCCATCGTTTACTCTATCGGTTGTCCTAACATACTATATCGTTTACCATTCAGCAGGATAAACAGCTGTCCGTCCTGCATGATCTTTATTCCCTGTCCTGAATTCTCTACCGCGGACTCGCCACTTACCGACTCTATGCCTTGCGGCGGACCAAACACATCATCTAACATCGCTCGGATTGCGTTGCATTTAGCTTTATCTGTATCGGACGCGAAACCGGCAGAGTGGTTTTGAGCCGGCAAGATAAACTTACGTACATTCGTGCCGTTGATATACTCATCCTTCATCGCCGCACCTGTCCACGGATCATCTTCGCCATAGATGAAGATGATTGGCTTCGTCGCGTTCTTGGTCGTCGTTACTGCCTTCTCATACAGGCTGCCATCAAACGGAAAATCCTTGTAATAGGGATTATAGAAATCCCGCAGGTTGCCCACGTACTGCTTATAGGCTTTATTCCATCCCGGCGCAGCTTCTGCACCTACGATATCGTCAAAACGCAAGTCGTAATAGCCTAACTCCACTTTCGATTGGTACTCATACCCTTGCTCATTCATACCGATGGAGTCATTGCCCCACCATTCTGCCTCCGTCACACCACGAGGCTGATGACGCATCATTCTCGGCATGGGATCCACAGAAGGAACATAATTATTCTGTACACCGCGCAGAACAGCTAATCGCTCACTGAAGTACGTCATCCTGAACGAGTTATCAATCAGCATAATCGCATAAACCGAATCGTTATAGTCCTTCACGTTGTACTTATACATCATACCACTATTGAAGTTGAGTGCCTCTCGCAGTCCAGCAGTGTCGGAATTAGCATGCTCCGCAAAGCCAAAATGCGGCGCATTGGAAAGGTAGTAGCTATATATCTTACTCTCCGGAAACTTATAATGCATACATAACTTTTGATAGAGCGGATAGATATTCTCCATGCGGGCTGTAAACGTGCGGAGTATACCCATTAACATATCGCGATACTCCTTATTCCATCCCGTAGTGAGCCAATAATGCTGCATCGTCGTGTCGCGTGTCGTGTTGAAGAACGGCGCTACGTATGGCACAAACGCATCCGCATCCTCCGGATGGAAAGCATGCTGCAGCAATGCCGCTTCACCACCTTTGCTGCCGCCTGATATTGCCCATTTGCCCTTCAGCACTTTCTTCAACGCCTCAAACAGATTATGGAAATCCTCCGCCGCTTCTTCGCTACTAAGATCCTCTAACTTCTCATAACACTTTTTCGGAGCCGAGTACTGGAAATAGCGATACTCCGGAAATATATAGTTGCCTAAATAACGCTCCACTATCTCACCTCCCGGTTCAGCGCCCTGCGCAAAACATATATCTGGCTCTTCTCTCCACAATTCCGGCAAAGCGTAGCCGCCGATATATACCTGATTGACAGCCTGTAGCGGGTCTATATTGTCATAGACCGTCATCGTTGCACGGAGCGCAAACTGTTCGCCATCCGGCTCGCTGTGCTTACGAGGCTGATGGTAATAAATCATGTACGAGGTGGTAAATATATCATCCATCGTCATCTTAGCCTTCTGCAAATCCTCTTCATAGACGGGCATAAGAACTACCGAGTCGATGACTCCGGGATTCAAACGAACTAAATCTTTCGCCCATTGAGGCAATGACTCTTGCGCCATAACGTGCCAACCCACCAGGCTTAACACGAACATCAAAATTACTTTTTTCATCTTATTCTATATGCTGTAAGTCCAAATTATTGCACAAAAGTACTACAAAAGGATGATATTGCCAAATAAAATGGATAAAAAATAGAATTTACTTTATTTTTTGCCAAGAAATTTGCACATCTCGAAAAAAAGTTGTTACTTTTGCACGCAAATTTCAAACTAATACATGATGAACTCATACACTCACCGTTATTCCCTCACAGCGGCGGAGAAAGGGGGATTCGGACGCCGCCTTGCTTCGCAATTCCCCCGAATGCCTTGCTTGTGCCAAAGGCATCCTGGGCAAAACATCGATGTGGAATTATTAAAGATTAAAGATTAAAAATTAAAGATTTGCGGAGAAAGGGGGATTCGAAAATTACGAAATATGCGTCTATGCTACCCATAAAGCGGCAAGGACGATTATGGAATGTAGCATAAGGCAGATGAGTAATAATCGACAGAGCGCAGCGGCGGAGAACTCCCGACCGGGGGTTGAGAAGGCTCCCTGCCTTCTCAATAAAAGAAATAGGATGCCCCTTGCGGACATCCTATTCTTTTACCTTGCGGAGAAAGGGGGATTCGAACCCCCGGTACCCTTACGAGTACGACAGTTTAGCAAACTGTTGGTTTCAGCCACTCACCCATCTCTCCTTCGTCGGAAGTGGCTCGCCTAAAGACTAACGATTGCATCGCTATTGGTGGCTCGCACTTCCTCCTCTTCGACATCGAAACGCTACGCTGGTTTCTCGTCGATTTGGTAGTAGCTTTCAAAAGCGGCTGCAAAAGTACTGCTAATTTTTGATATACACAAATTTTTGGCAAATAAAAATTGCAAAAAGTGTTTTTTTTTGCTCAAACGGCGAAAAAGCAGTACCTTTGCCGCCGAATTTATGAATAAGAATACCGAAATAGAACGCAAGTTTCTCGTGAAGGACGATAGTTATAAGTGCCAAGCCATTCGTCACTACGAGATCCGTCAAGGCTATCTAAGTAAGGAGCACGGGCGCACTATCCGCGTTCGGATACGCGATAACGAAGCATTTATAACGATTAAAGGTCCGTCAGTTAATGGTGGTCTGAGTCGTTTTGAATGGGAGAAAGCCATCGAAGTGGAGGACGCTAAGGCGTTGCTGCAATTGGCTTTACCGGGCGAGATAGTCAAAACAAGATGGATTATTCCGGCGGAAAGCAATCAGTCATCAGCTATCAGTAGTCATCTGGTATGGGAAGTGGACGAGTTCCACGGACGACTCAACGGACTGACGATAGCCGAGATAGAACTGGAAGACGAGAATCAGGAATTTACGAAAGCTGACTTTATCGGCGACGAAGTAACGGGCAATCCGAGGTACTATAATTCGAATATGTGATTTGGCGGCTGACGCCTTATTTTAGATTTTAGATTGTAGATTGGAGATTTTAGATTGGAGATTGAAGATGAAGATGAAAAAGAAAAGTATATTGGTATTTGGCATAGCAGTCGGGATAGCACTATTAGCAGCCGGAGCATTCGCCATAGAACAATACTACCGTTTGGAGGTGTGTAACTTCACCGCCAACGACGGACAGAGCCACGGTTACTACGTGTACCCGGACATGACTGTTGACAGCCTTATTTATTTGATGGAAGAGGACTACACGATAGGTTCGTACACCGATTGGCGTATTCACCGTCGTCAAGCAGCGTTGCTGGACGCACAGACCGGTTACTATAAGTTCCCTGCTCGTATCGGCGATAAACACCTTATCGTTCGTTTGCAGTTAGGTCAACAGTCCCCTATCAATCTTACTTTTACGAACACCATCCGCACGCGTGAGCAGTTAGCCGGTCGTATGGCTAAGGTGTTACTACTCGACTCTACGGAAGTGATTGCGCGTTTGGATAGCGCGGAGTACATGAAACGTTATGGTTTGACCAAAGAGACCGCTGTGTGCCTGTTTATTCCCAACACGTACGAGGTGTATTGGACGATGACTGCTGACCAGTTATTCGACCGGATGTACCGCGAGTATAACGCGTTCTGGAATGCGGATCGTCGGCGCAAGGCAGACTCGTTAGGTCTGACTCCGGTGGAAGTGGCTACGTTAGCCTCTATCGTAGAGAGCGAGACACGCAAGAAAGAGGAGTATCCGATTATCGCATCGTTGTACCTCAACCGTTTGCGCAAAGGAATGCCTTTGCAAGCGTGTCCGACAGTCATCTTTGCGACAGGAGACTTGAAGATGCGTCGCGTGCTCAAGCGTCACTTGAAGATTGATTCGCCGTATAACACGTATATCAACCGCGGTTTACCACCCGGACCAATCCGCTGTGCGATGGGTTCGACAATGGACGCCGTTCTCAATGCGCCGGAGACGGACTACCTATATATGTGCGCCAATCCGGATTGGTCAGGAACGCATATTTTCTCGTCGCACTACGCCTCCCACGCAGCAGTCGCGAAAGCCTATCAAGAAGAATTAAACGCAAGACAAATACATTAATATGTCAGTACATACCCAATCAACTCGAATGACGACTGCCAAGATTCGTCAAATGAAAGCCAACGGAGAGAAAATCACGATGTTGACGAGTTACGATTTTACGCTTGCCTCCTTAGTGGACGAGGCGGGAGTAGATATGATTCTTGTTGGTGATAGTGCCAGCAATGTCGTATGTGGCAACCAATACACGCTTCCTATCACGGTAGATGAGATGATTTTCCTCACCAAGGGAGTCGTTCGCGCAGCACAGCATGCGTTAGTAGTATGCGACATGCCTTTTGGCAGCTACCAGATAAGCGAAGAGGACGGTGTTCGCAATGCGATTCGCATCATGAAAGAGAGTGGCTGCGACGCCGTTAAGATTGAAGGTGGAGAATCGGATGTTGTTGCTACCATTCGTCATCTTATTCAAGCCGGTGTACCTGTTTGCGGCCATTTAGGACTGACTCCCCAATCGGTTAATCAGTTTGGCGGTTATGGTCTGCGTGCTAAAGACGAGGCAGAGGCAGAGAAACTGCTGCACGACGCTAAGTTATTGGATGAAGCAGGCTGTTTCGCCATCGTATTAGAGAAGATTCCAGCCGAGTTAGCCAAACGCGTGACAGAGTCTGTATCCTGCCCTACTATCGGTATTGGCGCAGGTAGTGCAACGGACGGACAAGTATTAGTATTGCACGACATGTTAGGTCTAAATCAAGGCTTTAAGCCTAAGTTCCTTCGTCATTTTGCACATCTTGCAGACGAAGTGAAGAATGCTGTCGGAGCGTATAATACGGCTGTAAAAGAAAGCAGCTTCCCTTCGGTTGAGGAAAGCTACTAATCTGATATAACGACCAACGTTATTTGAGTTTTAATCCGATTAAGACAGGGTCGTGGTCGGAATAGCGGAAGAGGAGATTACGCTTCGCCGCTTTGGATAAGCACTTGCGGATATCTGCAGGTGCTTCTTTTGGAATGGAGTTATTGAGGAAGTTATACTTGCTGTAATAAGCTGCGGAATAGTAGTAATCGGTATTCCAGTGGATGGTCTTCACTCCGGTTATCTGCGTTGCCATAGTAGGCGAAGCAAAGACGCGGTCGAGGCTACCGCATAAGCCGTGGTAGGAGTAGGAATAATCCATCGTATCGGTGAGCATATCGGCATAACCGGCTTCCACAAGTGTTTGTATCGGCTCCTCGTAACGGTAGCAGTTATAGTCGCCAAGCAGTAAGATATCGGGGTCGGTATAAGTGCTATCGGCATACGCCGCGTTGATACAACTTAAGATATGGTTGACATTATCCATTCGTTTGGCATTCGCCAACTGCGGCGCTCCACGTTTGCTGCGGGGATGATTGAGCGAGAGCACGAACTGCTCGCCGGAGCGAATATGTTCAAAGCCTTGCAGCATGAAACGATTGGAGTAGATATTACTGCGATTGGTATAAGCTCTGAGCAGTTCTCCAACGGGACGAATACGGTCTTTGCGATAAATGAATCCGACGGAGATAGTATCGCCATCGTCTTCGGCAGTACGCACGAAAGCATAGATATCTTTCTTCGCTAATTCATTCATTTTTTCAGTGAGTTCCGCGGGAGCAGAAGGTCCTTTCTCTATCTCGCATAGTGCGTACAGGTCGGCATTGATTTGGCAGAGCGCAGAAGCGGTTTTATAGCACTGGAAAGCGTGTTGGCCAGGCGTATTACGCTTGGTAGCATAGCCGCCTACGTGGACAAAATAGTTTTGGATATTCGTAGCGCAGACGAGAATGTCGACATTTCCTACAGACGGAATTTTCTTGGAGGGCTTATAGTTCTTAAATCGCGGATGCTGTCCGGTTTGAATGGTTTGGTAGTCGGTTACATTCCCTTCCAATCCGCGAACGGTAGCGCCAAGATTGAGGTCATAAGGCTTACGGCAGACGAGTTTAATCTGCTTGGCAGCATTGTCTTTGGCAATCTGCCAATAGCGCGAGCTATCGCCTTTATTGAGTCCTACAGCGCGCTCCTCGGGCACGTACAGGCGCTCCGGCGAAAGAATAATCGTATCGCGGAAGGTACCGCAAACGATTAACGGCGTGGAGATACGAACACGTTGTCCTTGGTAGGCAGCCCATCCGTTTTGTTGGAGTTGTTCGCACGACACTTTCGTCACGGCTTGCGCCGCAACGGTAAGTGTCAGAACGAATAGGATGAGGAGTTGTCTCATAGAGCAGCTGATTCTTCAACGACTTGTTCAACAGCCTCTTCCACTATCTCAGCAGATTGTGGGTCAGCTGCTTGCTCGAACGGCCATACACCGAAGTAATAGAGGCAGGCAGCGGTAGCCGCGCAAAGAACGATAAGTACCGCTATCCAGATGAGTGCTTTCTTCCAAGTCGGCATACCTTTCTTAGCGAACGGATCTGTGAGCTTGATAAGCGGGAACTGTACTTGCTCAGTGAGCGTTACGCCGAACGGAACGGAGATAATCGTATCGGCATTGACAGCCCATCCGTTCGCATTCAGCACAGGAGCTAAGTTACGACGACGCAGCTTCATCCAAGCCATAATCATACTCGGTCCACTAATAACCAAGAGGATGCATACGAGGATAAGCAGATATTGCCACCAAGAGAAGCCTTTCATACCGGCAGCTACTTCTACCAAAGCGGTACCAATCATGCCTAAAGCCATACCGATGGCAGCAAAGATACCGGCGAACTTAGCAATATCGAACGCTTGTTTCTTGGGAGCATTTGGATCCGCAGCAGAGTCGGCCTTGGTTTTCATGTCGTCAAATGCTTTCGCATCTTTCTCGGCAGCGGACTTATTAATCTTTTCCTGAATCCAGTTACCGAACTTACGATACGGTGTCCAGAAGGCTTGACGGATAGAGATTGGGTTATCGATAATCTTTATTACGGTTGCATCGTAGTCGTTACCTGCGTTATCGTAGAAGATAGCGTTCTTACCGACACTGAGGTTCTTTATCTCGCCTTGTGTCATAGCGGCAACGATTTGCATTTTCTTACCGAGTTTCTTGCTCTCGCAGTCGCAGTAGATGAGATAGATACCGGATTGTGGTGCTTGCGCGTCATGCTTAGGCAGGTCGTTGACTCGAATACAGAGGTGGCATGCACGCTGGTCAATAACGAGCGTACCGGCTTGGAAGGAGGCGACATTGGTTTTCTTGGTGTCATAGAAGTCCTCGAAGGTGACGAAGTTCTTGAGCAGGCGATAGAAGTCTCTGTGTACGAGCAACAAGGTGCGCAGCGGTTCAAATACTGCTTTTGCGGCAGCGAGTGCATCGGCATTAGCTGTTTCAGCGGCAGCTTTCGCAGCTTCCCAGTCGGCAATCTGTTGTCCCATCTCGAGGAACTTCTTCTCAGTCATACCGGGTTTAGGCGTCTCTTCGGGGATGAGTGCCAGACCTATCTTCTGCAGTTTCTCTTGCTCAAAATAAGCGGCATACTCCGCACTTTTCTCCTTGTAAGCAGCGATAACATCCGCTTCAAGCGGAGCAGCAGGAACGGGTTGTTCTTCAATAGCGACAGCAGCAATAGCGGCATCGACATCGGCAAGAGTAACGACCTGTTTATCCGCAGCCACTTTCTTAGCGACTTCGGCGATTGTCTCGTCTGCGAGATTGGCGATAGCTATCTCGTCTTTCTGCTCAAAGAGTGAACTTGGGTCCTTAAGTACTGCGCAGAGTTTATCTGCAGCAGCGACCACTTCTTTAATACGCAGTTTGCCGTCGCCGTCGATGTCAATTGCTCTAAGCGACTCCTCGCAAATCTCCAATCCGCTAACGGGACAAGAGAGCACGGTCCACATTTTCTTGTCTAACTCACCGAGGTGACGAATATCCTCGGCAGACTGAATACGTACGCGCGTAGCGCCTCCGACGTTTGAGAACGTCCACTTGTAATTTGCCATAATATAGAGTATATTTATTTTCTGCGTGCAAAGGTACAAATAAAATTTGGAATGAGCAAATTTTTTGTGTTGAATGTTGAATGTTTAATGTTTAATGGGCATAAAAAAGTGCAACTTTTTATCAAAGCTGCACTTTTTGTTCGGTTAAACCGTCTCTAAACAATTAGAAGTAGTAGTTGATAGAGAGTTGGAGACCGAGGTTATATGTACCATAGAGGCAAGCCCATGAACCCGGTGAAACGAGTTTGTTGTATTGCTCCACATTGTTTGTTTTGGTGGAGAAGCCTTCGTAAGTGGTGAAGGTTTGGCTCTGCTTCATGAACATAACCGGAGTGAAGGTAACCATAGCTCCGAGCGAGAGGTGCTCAACGAAGAACCACTCAATACCCATATCAGCCTGGATACCGATACCGTGTGTGAAACCAGCGTTTTTGCGCTCTAATGGACGACCCCAAGCGATACCCATTCCACCAGGGAAGTCGTTATACTTCGTACCTGCAGCAGCTTTACCGATAACGGTAGTAGGAACAGGGTTAGCAGAAGTGATTTCGTTACCATAGGTGAAGTTCATCTTACCACCGGCAAAAGCGTAGAGCAAGTTCACACCTGCAACGAATTTGAGGTTACGCGGACCAGCTGTGAACTCAGCACCAACAGCGAAGTTAGAAGAGTTGAGGTCAGCTTTGATATGGTCAACAACTTTATTCTCTGAGTTAGGATCGAGAGCAAAAGCGAGGTCATCGCGTACATACTCGGAATAATCAAGGTGGCTACCATTGAAACCGATAGAAGCGCGGATGTTCCAGTGCTCAGCTAAACGATATTTAACGCGGAAAGCAGCAACCGGGTCTTGGGACAAGATATACATGCTGGCTGGAGTAGCAAACAAACCGTTAGCACCATTAATAAAATCACCGAGGAATGTATTTGCTTTTGGCTGTGCAGTCATTTGTGTAGCCAAAGAAGCGACGTTGAAGGTGAAACCGAGAGATACAGAACCTACCTCAGGGACCTTATTCGTCCACTCCTTCTGTTCAGCCATAAGTACACCGGCAGATACTACCAATGCACCTAAAACTAACATTATACGTTTCATACTTTTGTCAATTTAATTTATTAAACAACCGATTGATAAACATTAGAGATAAGGTGTAATTTCCATACCCGGTTTACCAAGCAGAACGTCCGGATTCAAAGTGAGATCGTCTGCAAATTGAGTTGTTCCTTCAGGAGCCGGTTTAAAGCTCTTTTCAGCATGGAAATAAGCATCGGTTTGCTCAATATGAATTTCCGTACCTTCCGTATAACCAGCGTAAGTTCCATTCGGAATAAAGAGATCGAGCATGAGTTTAACCTCGTCGATTTGTTGACCAAGTGCACAAGGAAGATCAATAGAGAACAAACCTTTTTCATTGGTAGTTACTTCGTACTTAACGTACGTCATGTTACCACCAACTTCAGTTCCATAAAGAACATTAATCTTTTGATTTGCTACTACCTCCAATTCTCTTGCTTTAAGTTGAGTACTGCTTTCTCTGTCGTAAGTTTGTTTACGGAGGTAACCAGTGACAGTTACATTACCAGTTAAGTTTTCAGGCTTTAATGCCGTAGGCTCTTTTTTCTCGCAAGAAGCGAAGATTGCTGCAACACAAACGAGAGCAGCCATAATGAAAGTTTTCTTCATTGTTTTGTAAGTTTAGAAAGTTAATAAATATAGTGATTTAACTTTTGAGACCGGCGCGGTTGCCCGTGTCGGTCTCATTAGTTTGTTTATTCAGCGGAAAGTGTTACTCGGCGGAAGTCGCAGATATTCACACCTTTAGCCTTAAGCACGTCCTTGACTAATTCTTTCGTATCAGAGAGGATGTACTGTTGCTCAACGAGTGTTGATTCTTTGAGGAATTTCTGCAGACGACCTTGCGCGATCATCTCAACTTTCTTCATGTTCATGTTCGCTTCAGCTTCGGCAGGAACGGTAGCGCGGATTTGGCGAGCGGTCTCAGCCTGTTCTTCGGTCAACCAACCTTTAGCGGTATTGGAAGCAATATGGTCATCGCTGTCAGCGTGAGCGGGATTGATACCAGCTTTGCGGAGAGCATTTTCAACGGCCTTATTGATTTCGTCCTGTTTGGTTTTGTCGATAGCGACAGCGAGTTCGTGGTCTTTAATCTCTTGAGCTACATGGTCAGCGTCGAGAGCAACAGGAGCCATGGAAGCAACTTGCATATTCATACCGTGAACGGTCTCTTGGTCAGCAGCGGCATTGTCAGCAGCGATAAGAGAGGAGAGCTTATTGCCAAGGTGGTTATAAGCATCTACTTTCGGAGCTGCGAGGAATGCATAGTCGCTCAGTTCCATTTTCTCGCCAGTGACACCACTACGCTCGGTAACGATTTCCTCAGCGGTGAAGTTACCGATTTTGAGTGCTTTGAGTGCAGCGAGGTCAGCAGGACGGTTGTCAATAGCAGCATCGAGGAGCAGTTTAACCATAGCAACGAAGTCCTCGTTTTTAGCCACGAAGTCGGTTTCGCACTTAACAGCAACGATAGCGCCGAAGCCATCTACCGCTTTAGCGAGTACGCAACCCTCAGAAGCCTCACGGTCGCTACGCTTAGCAGCGATAGCTTGACCACGTTTACGCAGAAGGTCTTTAGCTACCTCGAAGTCGCAATTAGCTTCCTCAAGTGCTTTCTTAACATCCATCATACCTGCGCCAGTCATATCGCGCAGTTTCTTAATATCAGCAAGTGTTACAGCCATAGTAGTAATTGTAAATAAGAATTAAAAATTAAAAATTCAAAATTGTAAATTAAGAATTAATTACTCAGCTGCTTCTTCTTTAGGTTCTTCAGCTTTTACCTCAGCTACTTTCTCAACCTCAGCTTTAGGAGCGGCTTTGCGAACGCGAGTGCGGCGCTCTTTTGCAGCAGGAGCAGCTTCGCCTTCTTTACCTTCAGCTTGTTGTTGAGCAGCTTCTTCGTCAGCCTTCTCTACTTTGCGCTCCTCAAGACCTTCCTTGATAGCTTCGCATACTGCGGAGAGGATTACTTCGATAGACTTGGTAGCGTCGTCGTTAGCAGGGATAACGAAGTCCACGTTGTTCGGGTCAGAGTTGGTATCAACGATACCGAAAACAGGGATACCCAGGCGGTTAGCCTCAGCAACAGCAATATGCTCTTTCATTACGTCAACAACGAAGATAGCACTTGGCAGACGGGTGAGGTCTGCGATAGAACCGAGGTTCTTCTCGAGTTTCTCACGTTGACGGGTAATTTGGAGTTTCTCACGTTTGGAGATGTTGTCAAATGTACCGTCGGTCATCATTTTGTCGATGTTGGACATTTTCTTCACTGCCTTACGGATGGTTGGGAAGTTGGTAAGCATACCACCAGCCCAGCGCTCAGTGATATAAGGCATTGCTACTTCTTGCGCTTTAGCAGCGAGCACTTCTTGTGCTTGTTTCTTTGTTCCAACGAACAAGATTTTACGTCCGGATTTAGCAATGTTCTTCAGTGCCTCAGCAGCTTCTTCGATTTTGATAGCTGTTTTGTTGAGGTCGATGATGTGGATACCGTTGCGCTCCATGAAGATATAAGGAGCCATTGCGGGATTCCATTTACGTTTGAGGTGGCCAAAGTGGCAGCCTGCCTCGAGTAATTGATCAAAATTAGTTCTCATTTTGTTTGATTTGTTTGAATTATTCTTTCAATAATTATTCCGTGCCCTTATGCCGCAGAGAGTCGCGCCACAAAGGATTCAGTTTTTGTCAATGGGGCCCCCACAGAAACCAGCGTAGTGTTTCGCATGGGGAGAGCGGAGGCACAAGTCGCCTGTTTGTTTAACGTAGTGGTACAAACCTTTGCGATCTTGTTGCCGAACGCGCCATTAACGTTTACTGAATTGGAAGTGTTTACGAGCTTTGGGTTGACCGGGTTTCTTACGCTCTACCTCACGTGCGTCGCGAGTCATGAAGCCTTCAGCTTTGAGAGCGGATTTATCTTCCGGATTGATTTTAACAAGTGCGCGAGAGATGGCGAGACGGAGTGCCTCAGCTTGGCCTTTAAATCCACCACCGTCGAGGTTGACTTTGATATCATACTTTTCCTCAACACCGAGTTTAGCAAGCGGTTGCTTAACGATATATTGAAGAATCGGGCTTGCGAAATACACGTCGAGAGGACGGTTGTTGATGGTGATTTGACCAGCACCTTCATTAACGTAAACGCGTGCGACAGCAGCTTTACGACGACCTAATGCATTAACTGTTTCCATATCTTCAATTATTTAAGGGTGTTGATGTCAATTTGTTTTGGTTTTTGAGCTTGCATATTATGCTCCGGTCCTTCGAAGACGTGAAGGTTTGTAATGAGTTGGTTGCCGAGGCGGTTTTTAGGAAGCATTCCTTTAACGACCTTGCGGATAAGACGCTCAGCGCCTTTTTCCTCCAACATAGCTTTCGGAGTGGTGAAGCGTTGTCCACCAGGATAGCCGGTGTAGCGAACATATTCGCGACCTTCCCATTTGTTACCGGTGAGCTGCACTTTCTCTGCATTCACAATAATTACGTTGTCACCACAATCCACATTAGGAGTGAAATTGGGTTTGTACTTGCCGCGGAGGAGCTTAGCTACCTTCGTGCACATACGGCCAAGAATCTGGCCCTCAGCATCAATAACGACCCAGTCTTTGGTGACGGTCGCACTGTTAGCTGATACAGTCTTGTAAGATAAAGTATCCATTAAATTTAAATTGTTTTTGGCCAAGCCGACAGACATCATTTACGACCTACGTCCACTGCCCAGCTTGACGATTAATATTAGTTAATTATACGCTCTATTGCAGGAAAAACCAACACGAATATTGGTTCTCTCATCAAAAGAGCGCGCAAAAGTACTGCTTTTTTTTTGATTACGCAAATATTTTCGAAGAAAAATGTATTTTGGAAGCGTTTTTTAGTAGGGAACTACCCGAAACTCCTACTTTTCGCTCCTATACGGCACCTCTACTCCAGCTTGTTCGGGTTCATAGAGCGTGGTAGGCAAGCCATAGAGTGTATGCTGCATGACGACTTCTGCCGGTAAGAGTTCACGTTCATGCACTTCCGGTTTAGTTGTTTCGAGCGTTTTCATCACCTCGTCGTATTCCGCTTGGCAGCGTTTCTCAATCTTGGGATAGATTTTATCGAACAGAGCAGGATTATCGGTGTACCAAACGAGTGAGCTGTCAAATTGAGCTTGCGTTATGCCGTGTTTCTCAAGAACGACTTCGTAGTATTTAGCCAATGCTTCATCGTGCCCGCGTTCCAAATTAGATACGCGCAGGATCGCGTCCGCACGATGGAGGTCATAGAGCACGTTCTGCATCTGGCGGGAAGACAATATCCCCCGCGGCCGACAACCTGTCAAGGCTATCAACACCAATAGGACAATATAGATATATTTACGTGCGATAATTGACTAATTGCTTTCGACTTTCGACTAATTGCTTTCGACTTTCTTCAAGCTATCGTCCAAGTCTTTTCTGAAGAACAGGAGAATAGCTATGACGGCAACGGTGATACATGAGTCGGCGAGGTTAAATACAGGTCGGAAGAAGATACACTCACCGGCTGCGTTACGGATAAGCGGGAAATAGAGCATATCGACTACTTTGCCGTAGAACCAGTCAGCATAGCCGAAGAGTTTGCCGTAAAAGACACAGTCGATGATATTTCCCAAAGCGCCGGCAGTCACTAACGACACCATAATCAGATAGGATACGCGCGCTTTGTTGACATGAATCAGTCGCCATATATACCAGCACAGCACACCAACGGCGATGATTCGGAACGAGGTGAGCACGAATTTAGAGAACCACTCGATACCGAAAGCCATGCCGTCGTTCTCGACGTAACACACTTCAAACCAAGAGGTTATTGGCAACGACTCGCCCAAGGCAAAATGCGTTGCCACAAATAACTTGAGCCATTGGTCCAACACCAACATTACCACGATAATGGCTGCAACTACTATGCTCTCCTTCCCTTCCCTTGAAATAGTCATCAATTCTTAATTTTTAATTACTTAACTAACTTCCAACAGCGCAGCGGTCCAACTTCAAACTTCTTAATTAGGCTTTTAGCCGTTAATTTTTAATTTTTAATTAAAATCTTTAATTCTTAATTTACAATTTCAGCTCTTTCCTCAACTCTTCGACGAGGTCGAGTTTCTCCCAGGTAAAGAGTTCCACGTCGCGGCTAAAAGTCTTGCCGTTCTCGTCGATAAAGGTCTTGGTCACCACTTCGTTGGTTCGTCCGACATGTCCATATCGTGCGGTTTCTTCGTAGATAGGTTCTTTGAGTTTGAGCACTCGCGCTATGCCGGCAGGTGTCAAATCGAAGTGCTTGCGGATATAGTCTGTCAGCGTATCTTGCGCGACTCTTAAGCCACTTCCCGTCACATAAACCGACACGGGTTCAGCTACTCCGATCGCATAACTGAGTTGCACGAGTAACTCACGCGCCACGCCTGCGGCAACTAAGTTTTTAGCTATATATCGTGCCATATACGCTGCAGAGCGGTCCACTTTCGACGGGTCTTTGCCAGAGAAAGCACCTCCTCCATGTGCGCCGCGACCGCCATAGGTATCGACGATTATCTTGCGTCCGGTCAGTCCTGTGTCGCCATGAGGTCCACCTATGACGAACTGTCCCGTAGGATTGACTAATAGGCGATAGTCGCCTTGCAGCAACTTACCATATCGCTTGTCACGCTTTGCGACTTGTGGCAGAAGGATAGTTCGGATGTCGGAAGCTATCTGCTCCTGCGTCACGTCGGGGTCATGCTGTGTGGATACGACGATGGTATCGATACGCAAAGGTTCACCTTCGTCGGAGTACTCCATAGTCACTTGGCTTTTGGCGTCGGGACGTAGATAACGCATTTTCTTGCCGTCCTTACGAATACGCGCTAAAGTATAGACGATTGTGTGCGCCAAGTCTAATGTCAAAGGCATGTAGTTATCCGTTTCGTTCGTAGCATAGCCGAACATAATTCCTTGATCACCAGCCCCTTGCTCTGCCTCTTCGCGCACGACTCCACGAGCGATATCAGCACTCTGTTCGTGCAGAGCAGTCAGTATGCCGCAGCTGTCGGCTTCGAACTTATAGGCAGACTTGGTGTATCCGATACGACGAATGGTCTCACGTGCCACTCGCTGCACATCGACATAACCGGAAGCGGTTACCTCACCGGCAATAACCACTTGACCCGTTGTCACCAACGTTTCGCATGCCACATGGGCATTTGCATCTTGTGCCAAGAAATTGTCTAATACTGCGTCGCTAATTTGATCTGCGACCTTATCGGGGTGTCCTTCCGACACCGATTCAGAAGTAAATAAATAAGCCATAACTTAATGTTAATAAATTAGTTAGGCCGCTTTTTAGCCTTTATTTTTACGTGGTTGCAAGCAGTCCAAATCAGTCCACGGGATAGCATTTCTTTCCAAAGCGGCTGCAAAGGTAATTTTATTCTATATAGAAGGCACCATTATGGACTTAGGTGCTTGCACATAAAGGGCATAGTGGGGCATTCTGTAAAGGGTTTACCCGTCTTCATTTTTATGCTTATTTTGCGTACGTCCCGCAGGACGCGAACGTACTTTCGGAGTGGATACCCACCATAAACTTGTTTAGGGAAGGGGCGTGCCGAAGGTACAACAAAAATTGCACATACGCAAATTTTTGGATGTTTTTTCGCCAAATAAAATATAATTTTATGTATTTAATGGGCTTATGGGGCACAAAAAAGGCAGTACTTTTGCCCGTCATTCAGAAATGAGTGGCTGTGATGAAGTAAAAAGAAAAAGCAATAAAAGAAAAGAAGCAAAAGAAAATTAAAAAAAGAAAAAGTTGCTGCTGCTAATGGTATACTATGAACCCTATTATCCCTTAACGGAACACAACACCAGCACCACCAGCACCACCTTTTTTATTTGTACTCGTGAAACGGCGCAAAACTTCCACTTGGATATCGTACGCAATTGGAACTAAGCATTTCCGTGACCATCACGGGACCATTTCCCAATTCAGCAGAAAATGAATTTTTTCTGCCTTTTTCTTTGCAAATGTTTGCAGTAGGTCGTTTGGCTGTTTATATTGGTGTCCATCAAACCTCAAAAACAACTACAGACCATGGCAAAAGTAGAATTTGAAGACCCCATCGCAAGCCTTACCGGTAGTATGACGCTTCTAAGAAAGCATTTTCACTGCATGGCGTCACTAACTTGTTCAACGTTCATTCGTTCAGCGTTCAACGTTACGCGCCGCATGGTTTTTTCACAGCGCTGAAAGCGCGATTTTTGTAAGCGAAGCGCTTTTTCGTAAGGCGATGATTCGGTACTTGTACGGAATCAGTGGTTGAGGGATGAGTGAACATGGAAGCTTGCTTACAATGGGCACTCAGCACTTAAACACAGAGATGTTGCCCGCAACATATCGTATCGCCGCTTTTTTGATTAACCAAAAAGAGAGCCGCTTAGCGACTCTCAAATCTAAAATCTAAAATCTAAAATAAGGCGTAGCCGCCAAATCTAAAATATAAAATCTAAAATAAGGCGTTAGCCGCCAAATCTACAATCTATGCCGCAGGCACAAGTTCATCTATCATCTATCATCTATCATCTATAAATTTTAAATCTAAAATCTACAATCTACCATTAGGCGTAGCCGTAAAAGGTTCATCTATCATCTATAATCTATCATCTATCAACTATTAAGTGTTGGTTATTCGTTAGATATTCGTTCGATATACGTTAGTTATTAGCCTAAGATCATCGTAACTCCATCGTAACTCCACCCTAACTTCTCCCGCTCCC
>ONMT01000035.1 GCA_900319025.1 uncultured Bacteroidales bacterium | reverse complement strand
TTATGCGAGCGGCGTGTATGACAGCATCAACGACGAGTTGAAAGGAAAGCCGATTTTCAAAGACAAGAAAGACCAATACGAATCGAAAGAGATTACGTACAATCTGCAGACGAAGAAAGGTATTATTCGTAATGTGGTGACTCAGCAAGGCGAAGGCTATGTGTTGGCAGAGAAGACGAAGAAGATGGATAACGATGTGATGATGATGGCGGGTGGTAAATACACGACTTGCGATAATCATGAGCATCCGCACTTCTATTTGAATTTGACTCGTGCGAAAGTGAAGCCGAAGGAGTATATAGCGACCGGCCCGGCGTATTTGGTTGTTGGTGATGTCCCTACTCCATTGGTTATTCCGTTTGGTTTCTTCCCGTTCACGGATAGCTATACGAGCGGTTTAATCATGCCAAGTTTTGGTGATAGTTATGAGCGCGGATTGTATTTGAATAATATCGGTTACTATTTTGCGCTGTGTGACTATGCGGATTTGGAGATTACGGGTGATATCTACACGAAAGGAACATGGGCAGTACGTGCTCGTTCTAACTACTTGATGCGCTACCAGTTCCGCGGAAGTATTTATTTGGATTATCGTACGGACGTAACGGGCGAGCGCGATATGCCGGATTATACGAAGAGCACAAACTTCTCGGTTAAATGGACACACACGCAAGATGCGAAAGCAAATCCGTACAATAACTTCTCGGCGAGTGTGAACTTCTCGACGTCGGGTTATAACCGCAGTAATATCAATAGTTACTACAACCCGCAGTTGAACTCTGAGAACACGAAATCGTCGAGTATCAACTATACGCAGCGTTTTCCAGATAGTCCGTGGTCCATCAGTATAGGTGCATCACTCAGCCAACGAACGAAAGACTCCACGATGAGTATCACGGCTCCGGATTTGTCGGTATCGATGAGTCGAGTCAATCCGTTTAAGCGCAAGAAGCCAGTAGGCAAAGAGCGTTGGTACGAAAAGATAGCGCTGAGTTATAGCGGAACGGGAAAATTGGCTGTGAGCAGTATCAAAGAGGATAAGTTGCTGAAATCAAATATATTGCGCGATTGGCAGATCGGTTTGAACCATAGTGTGCCTATTTCGGCATCGTTTATGCTGTTTAAGTATTTGAGCATAACGCCTTCTATCAATTTGAAAGACAGGATGTATTTCACTCGCGTTGACCAGAGTTGGAATGACCAAACGCAAGCGCTACAGCGAGATACGACACACGGATTTTATAATGTGTTCGACTTTGATGTCAGTTTGAGTTTATCGACGAAGATATACGGTTTCTATACTCCGATAAGGAAATTATTCCCCAATGGCAAGGTTGAGAAGTTCCGCCATATCATGACACCCACGTTGAGTTTCTCCTACCATCCGGACTTTGGAAAGAGTTTCTGGGGATACTATGGCAGTTATGACCAGCCTGTTTACACGGATGTTATTGATCCTGCGACGGGTTTGAAAGTGCAGAAATATGATGAGAACGGCAACCCAGTGTTTGTTCACCAGACGTACGACCGTTTTGCCGGGAACTTATACGGCAATGCGCCGAATGGTCACTCGGGAACGCTTAATTTCGGATTGGCGAATAACTTAGAAGTGAAAGTGAGAAACGACAAGGACACAACAGGAAATGAGCCGTTTAAGATATACTCTGTGATAGATAACTTCAGCATCAACGGCGGGTATAACTTCCTTGCGGACTCGATGCGATTCAATCTGTTTAGTGTGAACCTGCGTATTAAGATTCCGAAAGTCAATTACACGATAAACCTGAGTACGACGCTGGATCCGTATATGTATGAGTTGAATGCGTTAGGCAATCCTGTTCGCACGAATAAGCAGTATTGGCATAATGGTCGTTTCCCACACTGGAGCGGAACGAATATGAGTTTGAGTTATACGTTTAATAACCAGACGTTTAAGAAGTGGTTCGGCAAGAAAGAAGCTAAACATGAGGGCGAGGAAACGAATATGGAGAATATGGAGACGCTTCCTGACGGCTCGATGACCAATGGTAAACAAGGACATAACCATCAGGAAGAAAGTGATGACGGCTATGTGTTTGCCAAGATTCCATGGAGTTTCAGTATCAGTTACTCTATACGTTATGGCAACACGAGCGAGTTTGATTACGAAAAGATGCAATATAAAATGGGACTAACTCATAACCTGAGTTTGAGTGGTACGATAGGATTAGGATCGGGTTGGAAAGCGAGCGGAAGTGCCAGTTTCGACTTCCAACACAAGAAGTTCTCCAGCGCTAACTTCACGGTTACGAGGGACTTACACTGCTGGAGTATGTCGTGTAGTTTTGTGCCCATTGGTCCGTTTAAGAGCTTTAACTTCCATATTGGCGTAAATGCGTCAATGCTGGCAGATTTGAAATATGATAAGTCAAGTACCGACTCGACGAATAAACAAGTTAATTGGTGGTAAGCGGTTGCGCTTTACCCACTTACGAGAATTTAATAAATGAACAAAATGATAGAAAATGAAAAAGTGGTAACCTGCATCTATAAGATGTACGTGACCGATGAGAATGGAAAAGAGTTGTTAATTGAAGAAGCTACGGGCGAACGTCCGCTGATTTATTGTCACGGCGAGAAGATGATGTTGCCTAAGTTTGAAGAGAATATGGCGGGCTTAAACAAGGGCGATACGTTCGACTTTGTGATTGCTTGCGCGGATGCTTATGGCGAATACGACGAGCGCGGAGTGGTTAAATTGGACAAGAAAGTATTCTTTAACGGCGACGGCGAGTTTGATACAGAGCATGTGTTTATCGGCAATATCATTCCTATGCGCACAGCCGACGGGCAGATTGTGAATGCCCAAGTGACTGAGATTGGCGACAAGGAAGTGACGATAGACTTGAATCACCCGTACGCAGGCGAGGATTTGCATTTTGTAGGCGAAGTGATTGATTTGCGCGATGCTGACCCGAAAGAGTTAGAGGCGATACGTCATCCTCATAAATGCGGCGGTTGTCACGGCAACTGCGGAGACTGTGAGAGCGACTGCGGCAAAGGTGAAAGCGAATGCGGCAGCGATTGCGGTAACCATTGCGGAAATGATTGCAAAACAGATTGTTAATAGTTAGAATATGGGAAATATAGTAGCAATAGTAGGTCGTCCCAATGTGGGCAAGTCCACTCTATTCAATCGTTTGACGAAGACACGTCGTGCGATTGTGATGGGCGAAGCTGGCACTACTCGCGACCGTCAGTATGGTCATGCAGAATGGTGTGGCCGTGAGTTTTCGGTGATAGATACCGGCGGTTGGGTAGTTGGAAGCGATGACACGTTTGAAAGCGAGATCAATCGTCAAGTGAATATAGCGATTAAAGAAGCGGATGTGGTATTGCTTGTTGTAGATGTGAACGAAGGTGTGACACAGTTTGACATGGAAGTGGCGCACTTGCTCCGTCAAGCCAAGAAGACTACGCTTCTCGCTGTGAACAAAGTGGATGCCTTTGACCAACAGTATGGCGCACCGGAGTTCTATAAATTAGGCTTAGGCGAACCATATATTCTGAGTGCAGAGAATGGTTTAGGAACGGGTGAGTTATTGGACGAATTGGTTTCGCGTTTCCGTTCGACGAATGATGACGAGAATGTTGAGGAGGAATTGCCACGTTTTGCGATAGTAGGTCGTCCGAATGCGGGAAAGTCGAGTATCGTGAATGCGTTTATCGGCGAAGACCGCGCGATTGTAACAGATATCCCCGGCACTACTCGCGACAGTATTTATACGCGGTATAATAAGTTCGGCAAGGATTTTTACCTGGTTGACACCGCCGGTATTCGCAAGAAAGCGAAAGTGAACGAGGACTTAGAGTATTATTCGGTAGTTCGTAGTATTCGTGCGATAGAAAATTCGGACGTTTGCATACTGATGATAGATGCGACTCGCGGCATAGAAGCACAAGACTTGAATATCTACAACCTAATTCAAAAGAATAAGAAAGGTTTGGTCGTGTGCGTGAATAAGTGGGATTTGATTGAGAGTAAGACGAATGCGGATATAAAAGGTTATGAAAACGCAATTCGCAACCGCATGGCGCCGTTTACCGATTTTCCAATTATTTTCACGAGTGCGACGACCAAACAACGTATTTTCAAAGTGATAGAGACAGCGTTGCATGTGTATGAGAATAAGCAGAAGAAGATTCCAACTGCCCAACTGAATGAGAAGTTCTTGCCGTTGATAGAGAATTATCCACCACCAGCAAACAAAGGTAAATATATCAAGATTAAATATTGCACTCAGTTGCCGAACACTCAAGTACCGACGTTTGTGTTCTTTGCCAATCTGCCACAGTATGTAAAGGAGCCTTATCGTCGTTTTTTGGAGAATAAGTTACGTGAGTGGTGGGATTTCACAGGAACACCGGTGCAACTATTTATTCGCGCTAAATAGGCAAATAATTAAGAAAAATACGACTATTATATAGAAAACAAACTAAAAGTTTGTCGGAACGAAATAAAAGTATTAACTTTGCCGCTTGAATACGAATGAAAATAATCGGGTTCACAAAAATAGACGGGACGTTGCAAATGGTACTAAAGAGCGACAGTTGCTTATTGGTCAACCGTAAGCCGTTCTTCACGCCGGATGACGCAGAGGATTTGCGTATGTCGCGGTGTGTAGTTTTGCGCGTGAGTCGATTAGGCAAAAGTATAGAACCTCGCTTTGCGTCACGCTATTACGATGCGATGGCACTCGGAATTGATTTTGTAGCGTGGGACAAACTGAGTGAAGCACGTCAAAAAGGTAATAGTTGGACGGAGGCTCTTGATTTCGATTATTCGTTGGCCGTAGGAGAGTGGATAGAGACGGGCGATTGCGCGAGTGCGAAACTAAGTGAGGGATTGGTTATTTCGCCAGAGGATGCAGTAGCGCAAGTAAGTCGGCTGATGACCATACGGCAAGGGGATTTAATATATATTGATACGAATGCTCCTGCGCGTCGCGTGGAAAGAGAGGAAGTGATTGAGGGGACGGAAGGAGTAGAAGATAAATTGTACTGCAAGATTAAATGATAACTAACAAGCACATATTGAGAATGGCAGCGCTGATTGTAGGCGTTATTGTTCCGTTGATGCTGCATGCGCATACGTATGCTCCGAACTCTGTGCTTCAGAGCGGCAGTTGGGTGAAGATACGTGTGAGTGAAAGCGGCGTGTGCAAGATTAGTTATGAAGAGTTGCAGAGTGCCGGAATTAAGCCAGAGAAAGTGCGTGTATATGGCTACGGCGGCGCGATGCTAAAACAAGATTTTACGGCGTATAAGATAGACGATTTGCCTGCAGTTGGATTTTGGATGGAGAAAGGTTCAGATGGTGTATTCGGCAGCGGCGATTACATTTTGTTCTATGCGCAAGGTCCAATTAGTTGGAGTTATAATGGTTCGCGCTTTGTGCACACGCGCAATCCGTATAGCGATTACGGGTACTACTTCTTATCGGATAATGCGGGACAACAGAAACTTTTGACAAGTGCAGCTCCGGCGATAGATGGTAGTGGCGCAGTGGATGTGACGAGTTATAGTAATTATCAGGTACACGAGTTAGATTTAGTCAACCTACTCGACCCTGAAAAAGGTATTGACGGCGGTGGTCGTGAATTCTATGGCGAGAGTTTTTCTCCAGGGTCACGGGCTTCTATTTCGTTCACAATGCCTAATATCATAACGAGTGTAGATTTAGACAGCCGCGTAGCGTTAGCAGCCAAATCATCGATGACCTCGACATTTACTATCCAACTGAATGGAACACAACGTCAGGTTTCCGTGACTGCAATCGCTCCAAACGATTTCCACACGATGGCTGAAACGGGTCTTGGTTTATTCAAGTTCCCTGCGAGCAGTTCATCAACACAGACCATGTCCATCCACTATAACAATGGTATCTCCACCGCAGCGGGATACTTGAATTATGTTGAGTTGACTGCACAATGTAAGCTGACGATGGTTGGCAGTTATATGCCTTTTAGAACGAATATTAATAAAGGAAGTGATACTCCTATTCGCTACACCATAGACGGTGCGGATGGCAACACGCAAGTATGGAATGTCACTCGGTTAGATACTATTTATCGCGTGCCCACAGAAGTGAGCGGCGGCAAACTATCATTCTATGGTAGTAATGAAAACGGGATCCAAGAATACGTGGCAGTTAATCCGAAAGGAAACAGTTGGATTAGCGCCAATACAGTGGGTTCTGTCCGCAATCAGAATCTGCATAAATTGAATAATATTGATTATGTCATTATTACCCCTGCGGCATTTGTTTCTCAAGCAACTCGTTTGGCAAAGGCACATGAGCAATACGACCATATCACGACGGCTGTAGTGACGGATGAGCAAGTGTATAATGAGTTCTCGAGCGGAACTCCGGATGCTTCTGCTTATCGATGGATTATGAAGATGCTCTATGACCGTGGAGAAGGTGCTAATCACAAGCCGTCCAATTTATCGCTGTTTGGTGATGGCACATTTGACAATCGTCAGTTACTTGTTCCCAAAGGCGGCAAAGTGTCCACGGGCGGAGCGGCTGTATTACTGACTTATCAGGCTATAAACTCCACCGCAGAGACCAAGGCTTATGCAACGGATGACTATTTTGGATTTATGCATGATAACGAGGGCGAAATTGACATGCTGGGCACGATGGAAATAGGTGTTGGTCGTTTGCCAATTATTACGAGCGAGGAAGCAGACCATATTGTCAATAAACTAATCACGTATATGACCGAAAACCGCTTCGGTTCGTGGAAGAACCAGATGTTGTTCCTTTCAGACGATGGTGATAGTGGTTTACATATAAAAATAGCAGACGAAGCGGCAGAGATTGTTCGGACTAAGAATCCTGATTTTGTGGTAAATAAGGTATATTTGGATTCCTACCAGCAAGAGACCACCGCCTCGGGTGAGAGTTATCCGATAGCGAAGAACCGTTTAGATAATCTGCTCAATTCGGGTGTGCTATATTTCAATTACTCAGGCCATGGAGGATATAATGCCATCACGAATGAGAGCATGTTGGATTTACGTTCTATCCGCGCGATGCGCAATGCCAACCAAGCGTTCTGGATGTTTGCGACGTGTTCCTTCTCTCACTTTGATTCGGGAAAGCGTTGTGCAGCAGAAGAAGCTGTTTTGAACGAGAAAGGTGGTGCGATAGGGGTTATGTCTGCCTGCAGGACAGTATTCGCATCCAATAACCGAGTTATAAACGCCAACTTATGCGATACGTTGTTCGCGCACAAGAACAGTTTCAGTTATGTGAGCACGTTAGGTGAAGCAAGTCGTTCGGCAAAGAATAAGACGGGTCCTGCAGATGACAACAAACTGCCATATATTCTGTTGGGCGACCCTGCGCTACGATTAGCCTACCCGACTGAGTTCAATGTGCAAACAACCAGTTGTTCCGATACTATTCGCGCCCTCACGACGCACAAAGTGCAAGGTCAGATTATCGACTCTACCAATACACTGATGGATTGGTTTAACGGCAAAGTGCACGTAATTATATACGACAAGTTGCAGCGACTCACGACTCGTGATAACGATGCTAAGAGTGAAGACAAAAAAGAAACGTACACATTCAACGACTATCCCAATATCATCTTCCGAAGCGACATTAATGTGAAGAACGGTAAATTCGAGTTTGTATTCATGACGCCAAAAGATATTCGCTATAACTATGGTAATGGTCGTATGGTTTACTATGCATACGACGAGGAAAATAAAGCAGAAGCGGTTGGTCATTATGAAGATATGATAATAGGCGGCAGTTCGAGTGTAGTTATCCAAGATACTATTGGTCCTGAAATAACGATGTATCTGAATAATCCTGCATTTATTAATTTTGGAATTACGCACGAACATCCCCATTTCTACGCACAGTTAGAGGATGAGCATGGTATAAACACCGTTGGTAGTGGTATTGGCCATGACTTGCTGATGATTGTTGATGAGCAATCGAGCCAGACTTACGTATTGAATGAGTATTTCAGCAATACAGACGGCGATTATCGGAAAGGCGTAGTGGACTACAAAATGCCACCTCTTGAGGAAGGAGATCATGTGATGACATTCCGCGCTTGGGATTTGTGCAACAATAGTTCAACAGAGAAATTGTATTTTACCGTAGTCAAAGGATTGAACACGCAAGTATTCTCGATGGTTACCTATCCTAATCCTGTTAGTATGAATGGTACAGTTCATATGCGGATTGAGTACGACCGTCCTGATGACTTGGTTCAAACGGATGTTTATGTCTATAACCCTTATGGACAATTGGTATGGCATCACAGCCAAGAAGATGCTAAAGAAATTGAGTGGAACATCGGGCAAATGGGTATTACAACCGGTTTATACACCTACCGCGTTATTCTGAAGACGGAAGATACGTCTGCGGTGTCCAAAACCGGCAAAATTATAGTAACTAAATAAACAGAAATATAAACATTTTAATTACATTGTTTAAGCCTATGAAACAATTTTAAGGTTAATTTTAAAAACAAAGGAAACATTTTTTTACAAACTTTATAACAATGAAAAAGATTATTTTATCTATTGCATCGGTATTATGCTTTTCAGCAGCAGCCTTTGCTTATGGAACAGAGGATTACTTAAATCCTATCATCACATCAATGCCATCCCTATCTATTGCTCCGGACGCTCGTGCAGCCGGTATGGGTGATGTAGGTGTGGCAACAACAGCAGACCTCAACTCGTTACACTGGAATGCAGCTAAGTTCGCCTACATGGATAGTAAGGGCGGTATCACAGCCAACTATACTCCATGGTTGCGTAAACTGGTGGGTGACATTGATTTAGCTCACTTAGAGGGTTACTACAATTTCGGAGACTTAGGAGGTGGTATTGCCGGTTCATTCACTTATTTCTCAATGGGTGCCGTTCAGTTAACCGACATGTCCGGAACGATTCTGCAAGAGGCTCATCCAAATGAGTGGGCTTTGGACTTGTCTTACTATCGTAAATTGCATGAGTACGTAAGTATGGCCGTAGCACTTCGCTTTATGTACAGCGACCTTAACAACGGTATTAACTCGTCTGTTTCCGGTTCATCCCAAGAGATGAAACCAGCATGGACAATGGCAGCTGACATTGACTTGTACTATCGTCAACCAATTGACATTAAGATGGGTACCAGTTACTTCATTCTCGGTTTTACCCTCACGAACCTTGGAGGTAAGATGACTTATGACGATGTAACAAAGAACTTCATTCCAGCTACCATGCGTATTGGTGTTGGCTATGAGTTGCCGTTCGACAACTATAACAAGTTAACCTTTAACCTGCAAGCAGATAAGTTACTTGTTCCGTCTCGCAAGTCTCGTTTCACAGAGGGTTTCGACAAGGATAATCCTGCAACATGGCAGATGTCTCAAGATGCTTACTCCAACATGACTTCCATTAGCGGTATCTTCAAATCTTTTGCAGATGCGCCTTATGGAGCAGCAGAAGAGTTTGCAGAGGTTCGCTGGGGTGCAGGTCTTGAGTACACGTATAACCGCCAATTCTTTGCACGTATGGGTTACAGCTATGAGGATAAATACAAAGGTAACCGCAACTACCTCACTTTTGGTGCCGGTTTCCACTTGAGTATTTTCTCCCTTGACTTCTCTTACTGCGTAGGTTTGGCATCCACTAACCCACTCGACCAGACGATGCGCTTCACGCTTGGTTTCGACTTGGCAGGTATCAAGGACTTAGTTAACAACCGCAAGAAGTAATCGTGCAAACAGCTAAGAAATAAGCACTATGCGAATAGGTTTCGGATATGACGTACATCAATTCTCTTCTGACCGCAAATTGTGGTTAGGGGGAATTGAGGTGCCGTCCGATAAAGGTTTATTGGGTCATTCCGATGCGGATGTATTAATACATGCGCTTTGTGATGCATTATTAGGTGCCGCAGGAATGCGCGATATCGGATACCATTTCCCAGACACAAAAGGCAACGAATACGAGGGAATAGACTCGAAGATACTTCTTCGTAAGACAATGTCTATGCTTCGCGAGCAAGGGTATGAGTTAGGAAACTGCGATTGCACGATTTGCGCACAGCAACCGAAGCTTAATCCCTTTATACCATCCATGCAAGAATGTTTAGCCAACGTGATGGGAGTGAGCACTAACCAAATAAACATCAAGGCTACGACCACAGAACATCTGGGTTTTGTGGGGCGTGAAGAAGGAATAGCTGCCTATGCAGTAGCACTAATTGAACATGTTTAGGATATTGTTGTATATACCACAGATCATCGGGATCCTGACAGCCATGGATGCAGCACCTGTATTGGAAGTTAGCGAGTCTAACTACCAGCGCTATCTAACTAAAGATAGTTGCATCATAGAGGTTGTTGATTATGGGAAAACAGCTCTGATAGTAGAAACCGTGTGTGCCCCAATATGTTCCTCTTCTGCACGTATTTATAATACAAAATCCAACAAATTGGTACGCACAATTAAGCCGCCTATTTCCGGTGTATTCCCATACGCATGGATAGAGAATGGCGAACTACAATGGCGCGACAACACCATCGAGATGTTGGATGAACAGGAGCGAAAACAATGAACTACCCTATTTACCTCATCGGCTATATGGGTGCCGGCAAGACAACTGCCGGCAGAATGTTAGCAGACAAACTCGGCTGGCATTTTGTTGATTTGGACAAAGCATTTGAGGAGATACATAGTTATACACCTGCTGAATATATCCGCGAGTTTGGCATAGAGGCATTCAGGCGTAAAGAGAAATACGTGCTTGAAGATTTAGCAGAGTTGCCTATTGAGAAGGTTATCTATGCTACAGGTGGCGGCTATCCATGCTGGGAAGATAATATGGAATGCCTCAAAGAGTTAGGAACCAGTATTTATCTGCGCTGGAAGCCTGAGCATTTGGCAAAACGGCTTATGCTCACAGATTTAAGCGAACGACCTGTATTACAAGGCAAGACAGAAGCAGAGTTATTAGCATGTATTTTGCCCCAATTGGAAGCCCGCGAACCATTTTACGCGCAAGCAGATATTATCGTTGATGTACCACTATCTGCGGATAATAATCAATTGGTAGCTATTAGCGAAACAGATGACGAAAAAATAGCAGAATATTTATGTCAATTAATCAAATCCAAGACGAAATAATAGAAGAGTTCGACCTATTAGAAAATTGGGTTGATCGTTATGAACTGATTATCGACTATGGTAAGAGTCTCCCAAAAATGTCAGAAGCGGACATGAATGAACGCAATCTGATAGATGGTTGTCAGTCCAAGGTATGGTTCACGGCAGAATTAGATAAGTCTGATCCCAATAATCCCATCGTGATATATCACGGATATTCAGATGCTACGTTGGTTAAAGGTATCGTTGCTTTATTGATACATGTACTGAGCGGACATAGTCCAAAAGAAATTGTCGATGCAGATTTATACTTCATCGACAAGATCCAACTTCAAGAGCATTTATCGCCGACACGTAATAATGGAATAGTGGCGATGTTAAAGCAGATGCGCTTATTTGCTCTCACTTATTTGTCCATTCTCAAATAATAGATTTCTTCCAGGAAAACGTTCAGGCCAATTCACATTGTGAGTGGAAAGAACAACACACATTCCGGCTTTGCTGATAGAGTAAAGCAGTTCCATAATTTCTGCTCCGGTCTCAGGGTCTAAGTTTCCCGTAGGTTCATCTGCCAAAATAATCTCAGGAGAGTTAAGCAAAGCGCGCGCAATAACGACACGCTGTTGTTCTCCACCGGATAACTGATAGGGCATCTTATACGCTTTCTTATCCATACCCACTTGCTTGAGAATCTCGAGCACATGGTCCTTCATAATCCGTTTATTCTTCCAGCCCGTTGCTTTAAGCACAAACAGTAAGTTATCCTCTACAGATCGGTCAGTTAGGAGTTGATAGTCTTGGAAGACTATACCAATTCGACGTCGGAGATACGGCAACTTACGACGGCGAATTTTTGTCATGTCGTAGTCGAGAACTTGCGCTCGTCCGGCAGCGATAGGAATCTCCCCATAGAAAGATTTCATCAGCGTGGATTTACCTGATCCTACTTTACCGAGCAAGTAGATAAATTCGCCACTTCCTATATTCAGGTTAACGTCGTGTAAAACAATTTGCTCTGCCTGACACAACTCTACCCCTTTATATTGAATCAGTTCAGCCATTATTCTGCTGCATCAATTTGGTTAATCTTATCTTCGAGTTCTTGGAGTTGTTTGCGCAGACCATCAATCTTCTTTTGCATATCCTCTACCAACTTATTGCCAGACTTAGATTTTCCGGTAAAGAAGAGAATATTATTTTCAGCTGTTTTAATCTCTTGTTGAAGATTGGTGTACATTCTAACCAGTTTATCTCTGTCTCCGCTTGCCATCACTTTCTCTCCGCGAGCACGATGGCGTTCGTTGCGCGTTTCCTTAACAGCTTCTCGTTTTTTATTAAAGAACTCATCGCAAGTAGCGGTAAACTTATTCCACAATTCGTCGCTATATTTTCGTGCAACAGGGCCAATCGTTTTCCACTCTTTTTGAAGTTCAACAAATGCCGCAGATGTCTCCTGCCAAGCATCACTATCCTTGAGTGCTTCGGCTTTCTCAATGAGTGCACGTTTCTTTGCTAAGTTCTCAGAGAAAGTATCTCGCATGTCTTTATAGAAAGCAGACTTAGCTTTGAAGAATTCCTCACATACTTTACGATACTCATCGTAAATAGCTTGATTTTGCTTTTTTGGAGCAAAACCGATAGTGCGCCATTCTTTCTGAAGTTCTTGAATGGTAGCAACGGCTTTCTCCCATTGTTTATTCGACTTGAAATTACTATAGTCGATAGCACGAATCTTATCAATAATAGCTTGCTTCTTTTCGAGGTTTTCAGCTTCTTTAGCGTGCAACTCATCGAAGTAAGCTTGGTGTTTCTTATTAATAGCAGAGGAAGCTTCTTTGAAACGGTTCCATAAATCCTCACGGAGTTCACGTGCCACCGGACCAATCTCAGCCCATTCGTCGTGCAATTGCTGTAGCGCACGGCTTGCTTCAACTACGTTCTTGTTTTCTTTTAGTTTCTCTGCAGCTTCGCACAAGAGCGTTTTCATCTCGAGATTCTTTTTGAAGTCGAGGTCACGCAATTCAATATTGATTTTTACCAAATCATAGAATTGCTCTTGATACTGCTGGTACTTTTTCCACACCTCTTGCGCTTTAGGAGCGGGAACAGCGCCGATAGTTTTCCACTCAGCTTGCAGTTCTTTCATCTTCTTGAGATTATCCATTACATCAGCCGTTTCCGCTTCTGCCATGGTTTTCATCTGCTCTAAGATATTCTCCTTACGCAGTAAGTTTTGCGCCTGTTCCTCTTCAATTTGTTTAGTCACTTCGGCGCGTTTTGTTTTGTACTCGTTCAATAACTCACGGAATTGTTGCTCAGCCTCATCGAGTGTGGGCTGCCAACTCTCCAGTACTTCACCAGCAGCTGCAGCAGCTTCCTCAGCAGCTTTTTTCAAAGCAGCTTGCTCTTCATGATACTGACGGTAGAATTGCGTCTTGAGCGCTTCTACTTGGTCCTTTACTTCCGTTACATTCTGCTCCAGCAGAGATTTCAGCTCGTCTACGAGCGATTGTTTTTCGTTAGCCATAATAAGAGACGCCTTACGGCGGGGTACATAATTTCGCTGCAAAAATAATACTTTTTTTTTATATGTGCAAATAAATTTGCGTAATTCAGAAATTTTACGTACTTTTGCGCATAATTTTGAATTATGGACACTCTATTAGGCAAATCATTGAGCGAGTTACAGGCCATTGCACAATCAGTTGGACTACCTAAGTTTGCGGGCAAACAGTTGGCAGAATGGCTTTACGTAAAACGTGTTGGCACATTTGATGAAATGACCAATATATCTTTACACGGGCGCGAGGCGCTAAAGGCTTCCTATTCGATAGGACGACACGCACCAGTAACGCAAGCCAAATCTGTGGATGGGACTATTAAATACCTCTTCGAAGTGATGATTGGCGAGACGAAGCAATATATTGAGACCGTTTATCTTCCGGAAGACGATCGCGCGACTCTATGTATCTCCACGCAAGCGGGTTGTAAGATGGGCTGCCGCTTTTGCATGACAGGAACTTTAGGTTTTCATGGTCAGTTATCGGCTGCAGAGATCTTAAATCAATTATTTGAGATTGACCAAGCAGCTATTCGCAATCAA
>ONMT01000038.1 GCA_900319025.1 uncultured Bacteroidales bacterium | reverse complement strand
TTGGAGACCTTGCAAAAACAAGGCTACGAGTTGATCTCGTACGGCGATTATTGTCTTAAAACGACTAAAGACCATCGACCAACGACTAACGATCAATTCGTGATCTTGCGGCACGATGTGGATATGAAAGCCCCGAACAGCCTCAAGACCGCGCAGATAGAAGCCGAATTGGGCATGCACGCTTCCTATTTCTTCCGTGTGGTACCACAGAGTAACCAACCGGAGATTATTCGTCAGATTGCTCGCATGGGCCACGAAATAGGCTATCACTATGAGGATATGGCTATTGCTAATGGAGATGTGGAGAAGGCGATTAAGCACTTTGAGCAACAATTGGCGTATTTCCGTACGTTCTATCCCGTACAAACAATCTGCATGCACGGTGCTCCAACCAGCCGTTACGATGGTCGTGACCTGTGGAAGAAATACAACTATCGCGATTACGGCATTATTGGAGAGCCATATTTCGACGTGGATTTCTCGCAAGTCGTTTACCTGACAGATACGGGACGTTGTTGGGACGGATATAAAGTCAGCCTGCGCGATAAGATTGAGAAATGGCAAGACGAATGGATTCGTCAAGGACTCGTTTTCCACACTACAGAACAGCTCATTTCTTGGCTGCAAGACGATTCGCAACCGAAACGTAATCTCATGATTACTACGCATCCGCAACGCTGGACGGATAATAATGGCGAATGGCTCAAAGAACTCACCATGCAGAAAGCAAAGAATATCGTTAAACGCGTTTTAGTAGCAACTAAATGACCATTCTAACCGACATATCGCAGATTGACCGAAGTGCATGGAGCGCCTTAGCAGCCCAATCGCCTGTGGCTTCATGGTTTCAGACGCCGGAAGCTTACGATTTCTTTGCGTCTGTGCCACAGAGTGTTAAGCCATTCTTTGTTGCGGTATGCGAAAAAGAGCTCAAGGGCGTAATTGTCGGCTACACAGTCGCAGAAGGACGTGCACTCAAACGCTTCTTCTCCAAACGGACGATTATTCAAGGCGGACCATTGTTAGCAAGCGATATCTCTGACGACGAATTGGCGGCCTTGCTCAATGCTGTTCCTCGCTGTGGTATATACTGCGAGATGCGGAACTTTAGCGACTACAGCCGTTGGCAGAACGTTTTCGAAAGAGCTGGGTGGAATTATCAGCCGCATTACGATGTCTATATGAACACCACAGCCGGCTGGCAGAATAGACTACAAGATGCAAAAAAACGACAAGTTACCAAATACATCAAAGACGGTTATTCGTGGCACGAAGCGCAAAGCGAAGAGGAACTACATTCTTGGTTTTACTTACTCAAGACGCTTTACCGCAATAAAGTGCATCGTCCGCTTTTTGACTACCAATTCTTCCATACAGCATGGGAAAAAGGCTTTTGCCGTGTCATCGTTGTGCAAGATGGATATCGTCACATCGTCGGTGGCGCTTTAGTGCCTGTGTTGGGCAAAACGGCATACGAATGGTATATTTGCGGTTCAGTAATGGCTACTTTCGCATTGCAAGATTGGTGCGAAAAGAATAAAATTGAGCGTTTGGACACGATGGGAGCCGGTGAACCGAATAAACAATACGGCGTACGCGATTTTAAGTTACGAATGGGTGGAGAACTGCACGAGTTCGGACGATTTATACGAATACAAGCTAAATACAGATATAAATTAGGAGTTTGGGTTATCAATTTACTATAAACCATGTGGAAAAGAATTTTAAGTGATATTTTCATTTGGATTGGCGCCTCTATCATAATCATTCTTTGGCGTTTAGTTGCAGATAAAAGTGTGATTGCAGACTATGTCGCACTCTTTGCTATTATGATGGCGGCATGGATTGTCATCGGACTAATCTTTCAAAAATACACAAAGAGCTACAAAGAGTATTGGTTTTGGCAGGAAGTGGCTCTCACTATTCTTACAGGCGCAGCCGTGATGGGACTATGCGCTTGGCAAATTCCACAAGTGCCTTATGACCTTTCACTTACGGTTGCTCTATGGACGGTGGGCATTGTGATGATGATAGATGCCGTATTGATTCTGCTGAAGCATTATTGGAAGTTCGCGCTTAATATGACCGTGCCGGTAATGAAGATTAAACAACGGAAGAACGCCAAGTACAAAGGTAGTCTCGATAAGCGCTCTAAAGAAGATATTGAGGCTATTCATCAGGCTGTGCTCTCTATCACTAACGAAGATGATTACCAAATGCTTGTCGAGAAAGCGCAGATTAATAACAAAAATGCTGCTGTTATCTCTGATACGGACCGTTTTACGTTACTCCAAATGACCGATTATCGCTATTCCACAATCGTTGATATGACGATTCTCAATAACATACGTGGTATCAATAAGCGACTCTGCGTCGTCAATCAGAAGCTGCCGGACGAAGGAGTATATGTATGTTGTTATCGTCCGCAAGAGTACGTGAAGCAGAAAATGTTGGATAGTTATCCAAAAGGAATCAATTACATAGTCTATGGCTTCTGGTTCTTAGTGAGACGGGTTATTCCGCGTCTGCTGTTAGTCAGCCGTTTGTATTACGACCTAAATAAAGGGCGCAAACGTATGCTCTCTAAAACCGAAGTGCTTGGACGACTCTATTACTGCGGCTTTGAAGTGGATAATATTATTCGCATGGGACATATTGAGTATGTTTTCTCCCATCGTCGCTCACAGCCTTATGAGCAAGAGCAAGTGAAGATTTATGGCCCGCTGATTAAACTGCCGCGTGTTTGCAAAGATAAAAAGATTGTCTATTTCTACAAGACCCGCACAATGCATCCTTACGCTGAGTATATACAAAACTATGTCTTTGACCAACGTGGTGGAATGAATATTGCCGATAAGTCCGACGACGATTGGCGTATTACCACCTGGGGACGATTTATGCGTAAGTACTGGCTCGACGAACTGCCTATGCTAATCAATTTCCTCAAAGGAGATGTCAAATTAGTGGGTATTAGGCCGTTGTCAAAAGCCATGTTCGAGAAATATCCTCCCGAACTGCAGGAAAAGCGTACACGATGCAAACCGGGACTTATTCCGCCATTCTATATTGACCACCCAGATACTTTTGACGAACTCTTTGCGTCCGAAAATAAGTATCTTGACGAATACTTCAAACATCCGCTTTGGACCGATACGAAGTACTTCTTTATGACGATGTGGAGTATTGTAACGCGTAAGACTCACTCCGCATAATGATTGCTCCTTCTGTGCCCATATTAACCGACGCGCTACATCGAATAGCCTATGCTACCGATGCGTCTATCTATCGCGAAATGCCGATGGGAGTGGCGTATCCGAAGACGGTGGATGATATCAAAGCGCTTTTAATGAAAGCCCGCGTACGCAAGACGCATCTTATTCCTCGCGCTGCCGGAACGAGTATCGCCGGACAAGTCGTCGGGTCTGGAATAGTAGTGGATATAAGCCGCTACATGAATCGTATCCTTGAAATTAATGCCGACGAACGATGGGTTCGCGTACAACCGGGTGTGGTTCGTGACGAACTCAATATTGCGCTCAAGCCGTACGGACTCTTCTTCTCACCGGAGACATCCACCTCTAACCGCTGTTGTATTGGTGGTATGGTGGGCAATAACTCCTGCGGCACACACTCGCTCGTGTATGGTTCCACACGGCATCATGTGATGGCGCTCAAAGGAATTCTTGCCGATGGAACGGACTTCGAGTGCACGACTAACACTTTTACTTTTGCGCCGAGTAGTCGAGTGGGGAAGAAAGTGCAAGAACTGCTGTCGTCGTGGCATAACGATGAGTTTATCAGACAGCTACTTACGGATTCGTTCCCCGATAGGTCGCTACGCCGTCGCAGTTGTGGCTATGCGCTTGACGAATGTTTGGAAGGCGATTCTATCAATCTGCCGGCTCTACTTACCGGTTCGGAAGGAACACTTGCTTTTGTTACGGAGATAAAGCTGTCTTTAGACCCATTACCCAAACCGTCTGCGCTACTAATACAAAAGTTGGGCGATATGGACGAAGCATGGCCTACTAATCTCGCGCTCCTAACAAAACATCCAACAGCCATTGAACTTATTGATGGTGAGATACTTAAACTCGCACTTGGCAATCCTGAAGCGCGACGAAATATGGAAGCGCTTAAATTGGATACGGAACATCTTCCTGCCGCTTTGCTTGTGGCTGAATTTAATGCAGATGAACTTCCTACAGACTCTTATCAATGCGTAACGACAAGCGAACAAATTGCTTCCGTTTGGAATCTGCGCAAAGCTGGTCTGGGTGTTCTTACAGGTACTGATAGCGATGCCAAACCGATTGGAGTTATCGAAGATACTGCCGTTGCGCCGGAGCGATTAGATGCATACATGCACGATTTCCGCTCCATGATGGCTGAACTCGGACTTAGTTGCGTTTATTATGGACACATCTCCACCGGCGAACTGCATCTGCGGCCGGTCTTAGACATTAAATTGGAGCACCATCGAAAACTCTTCCGCGAAGTGGCTACTCGCACATCTCTACTTGTCAAGAAGCATCGTGGCAGCCTTTCAGGAGAACATGGGGACGGACGGCTAAGAGGAGAGTTTATTCCGCTAATGTACGGCAAAGAAGTCTATGACTTATTCTGCCAACTCAAAGATGCTTTTGATCCGGATAAACAGCTCAATATGGGGAAGATTGTCCATACACCTCCAATGGACCAATTCCTACGCTACGAAGTAAATCAACCATACACCATTGCTGCGAGCGCTTCACGAGACGCTGCCGAGACGCTGATGCGACGAATAGAGCGTTGTAATGGTTCCGGCGATTGCCGCAAATCCAATCTCATAGGTGGAACGATGTGTCCGGCTTTCAAAGTCTCAGGGGATGAACTGATGACTACTCGTGCCAGAGCTAATGTGCTCCGAGAAGTGCTCACGAGAGGCTCTTTGCCGCAAAGTAAAGAAGTGCAGCAAGTTCTATCATCTTGCCTTGCTTGCAAGGCATGTAAAAGCGAATGCCCAAGCAATGTAGATATGACGCGCCTTCGCAGTCAAGTCTTGCAACTTTATTATGACCAAACACATGTGCCCTTCCGAGTAATGATGGTCTCGTTGATGGCTCAGATTGAGCGAATCGGAAGTTGGGTTCCGAGAATATATAATTGGTTCGCTACCACGAACTGGACGGCTAAAATCCTCAAGAACATGGTGCACTTTGCTGCGGAAAGACATATACCCACACTCTCCCGCTACACCATGCGCCAACTAATAAAAAAATATCAACAAGCAAATATACAATCTAAAATATCAAATCTACAATCTCGCAAGGTTTACCTTTTTGCTGACGAGTTCACCAATTACATGGAGGCAGAGCTTGGTCTTACCTTTGCGCAATTACTCACCAAACTGGGCTATCAGGTGATTGTGCCTAAGCACACAGAGTCGGGTAGAGCACCCATCTCCAAAGGCTGGCTGAAACTTGCGGCGAAGTATGCTACTAAGAATGTCAAATTGCTTGCTCCTATCATTTCCGAACAAGCGCCTCTTGTTGGCATTGAACCGTCGTGTATCCTTTCTTTCCGTGACGAATATCCCGATTTGATGCCAACGGCAGAACTCAAGAAACAAGCCCAACAGCTTGCGCCTAACTGCCTGTTATACGACGAGTTTCTCTTGCGAGAAATACAAGCCGGACGTATTGACCCTGCGGTCTTTAAGCATTTGACCAACGATATCTGGTTGCATGGCCATTGCCACCAAAAAGCATTAGTCGGCGTGTCCAAAACGGCACAGCTGCTCCAATATACAACTTCCGGACAAGTGCATGTCATTCCTTCCGGTTGTTGCGGAATGGCGGGCTCATATGGTTATGACAAAGACCACTATGCTACCTCGATGGCGATTGGTGAAATGGTCCTTTTCCCTGCCGTGAGAAATGCACAGAAAGACGATATTATTGCTGCTCCTGGCACCTCCTGTCGCGAACAAATCGCCAGCGGAACAGGCAAAAAAGCTTTCCATCCAATTGAGATTCTTGCACAATAATTTGCGTAATCCAAATAAAAGCAGTACTTTTGCAGCCGATTTGAACGATGAGTGACTATCCGTCCATATTATTAGAAAACGCCGTGAACCAAGTCGGTTCGCTGCCTGGAGTCGGAAAGAAAACGGCGCTACGCCTCGTCTTACATCTCTTGAGGCAGTCCGATAAGGATGTGGAAGCCTTTGCCGGTTCGCTAACTCGCCTCAAAAATGAGGTCAAATATTGTCGTGTTTGCCATAATATCTCCGACCAGGAAGTCTGTCCTATCTGCTCCTCGCACCATCGTGACCATCAGTTAGTGTGTGTCGTGGAGAATGTTCAGGATGTGATGTCTATTGAGAATACGGGCCAATATAATGGCGTCTATCATGTGCTTGGAGGCATTATCTCGCCTATGGACGGAGTAGGACCCAAGGACATTGAGATTGACTCCCTCATTGCGCGGATTGAGCCGGAGCAGATTAAGGAAGTTATCTTAGCGCTACCCACAACGATGGAAGGGGACACTACGAACTTCTATATCTATCGTCGCCTTTCGGCTTTAAATAGACCTCAACTGCGCGTCTCGCAAATAGCACGCGGAGTGGCTGTAGGTAATGAACTCGAATATACGGACGAGATAACACTCGGTCGCTCTATCATCAACCGTGTCGATTTCAAAGCCTAAATCTCAAATCTACAATCTACAATCTAAAATATAAAATCTACAATCTACAATCTAAAAATTATGGATACAAAAACAGTTATCAAACGCCTAAACATTTATTATTACGGAATATTCTTCCTGCTCGTTATTTTGGCAACGGCAGCATATCTGCTTATTACGAAGGGAATTATTCCAGTTCTTGACCCGCTATCTACCGCAGGTAAAGCAATTCAGTACATCCTTATCTTTGATGTGCTCATTACTGTGCCATTCGGTCTATGGTGGCATAAACGCCAATGCAAACAGATCGCAAAGATAGAAGATGAACAAACGCAATTAACGGTCTATTATAAATCGGCAGCATTACGTATCTGCTTGGTTAGCAACACAATGCTTTGGGCAATTCCCGCTTTCTATATCCTTGGCGCATATATGTCTATGATGTGGATTGCGGCTATTGCAGCTATCGGATGGTACTTCACTAAACCGACTGAGAAGAAAATGTATTTTGAGCTCCATCCTGACGAGGAGCAATATTAAAATCTCAAATCTACAATCTAAAATCTCAAATCTACAATCTACAATCTAAAATATTAAATATGCTTATCGCAGTTGACTTTGACGGCACTATCGTCACCCACGAATATCCACGAATCGGAAAGCCCATTCCATTTGCTATTGAGACGCTTAAGCGACTACAACAGGAGGATCATCATCAACTCATCTTGTGGTCTGTTCGCGAAGGACATCTCTTGCAGGAGGCAGTCGATTATTGTGCGCAGAGAGGACTTGAATTCTATGCAGTCAATAGCAATTATCCCGAAGAAAAGCCCGAAGAACGGACCAATCGCAAGGTGACTGCGGATTTATATATTGACGACCGCAATCTTGGCGGACTGCCCGATTGGGGAATTATCTACCAGATGATTCATACCGGTAACGCCAGCAAACCCGCGCCCGTTTCATACGATCTGCCACGACGCAAAAAAACATGGTGGCAAAAAATACTTGGATTATGATTACACTTCGTAAATTAGAACCTTCCGACTTACCTTTCCTGTACCAATGGGAGAATGATGCCGATGCATGGGCAGATGGGTCGAACCACAATCCCCTCTCCCAACACGACTTACGCGAGTACATAGCAGCTTCTACAGGAGACATCTACCGCGACGGACAACTCCGTCTCATTATCCAAATCGACGATTCAACAGCAGGTTGTCTCGACCTCTTCAATCTTGATATCCGCAACCGACGCGCGGAGATAGGTATGTATATCGCTCCTGAATTCCGGGGCAAAGGCATTGGCAGACAAGCAGTTATCGCTTTGGAGAAGTATGCAGCACAGCAGTTAAACTTACGTATTCTCTATGCCATCATCGCTACTGCCAATAGCGCTTGTACCAGACTGTACGCTTCGTTGAACTACGATCCTTCGTCTATTCTTAAATATTGGACACTTGAATCAGATGCCATCCTTTGGCAGAAAAACTTATGAAACACACTATTCTCTTTGCCATCGTTTGTGGTGCATTAACACTTTCTGCGTGTTCTAACTCGCAAAAACAACTCCAAAAGCGCGCTACGGAATTATGCGCCTATATCCCTGACCATCAGCTCTTAGAGCGCTCGCAAGACTATCTCACGCCCGATTTCTATGCCCTGCTCGATACGATGTTCAATCACTTGCCCGAGCACGAAGCAATGGATCATGAGTGGCTGTACTATTTCGTTACCGGTAATGGCGGCACCATCGCCAATTATACCGTCACTACCGTGGAGCGCATTGACCCTACACATGCTGTCGCTACAGTCCTTGTACGTCAAGTCTGGGAAGATGGTTCATTTGACGAAACGACCGACCTTGAAGAACATCAGCTTTATATGGAGCGGGTGGGGAAGAAGTGGCTTATGTCGGACTTCGATGGACACAAAGCCGATTGCATCAATTATATCGCGAATAACCGCCGTGAACAAGCGCTAAGAGACGCCATCTCGGACTATCTAATTCGAGAAATAGGATGTCAATACCTTCAAGGAGAAATATGTATTCCTACGCTGATGATGGTGGCGGAAGAAGACTCCGTTATCTATGGCGATTTCTGGATTATGTGGTATAACCTCGCAGGCGATACGCTCAAAATGGTTTCAGGAGGTAATCATTCCGGCAAGATGACCATCGCCGAATCGAACGGTACGTTCGTCGTTACAGCTTTTGAGCAAACCTTAGACGGAGCTGCTAATGAGCCAAGCGCTAAGCGAATCTTCGGAACGCATTATGACATCTATCATTCGATGCACTCCAACGAATCCGTTCGTGAGGCAGTATGGCAGGAGCAGCTATCCGAATACATTCGTCGCCACAATCTCTCTTCCCGTTACTACCAGGACTACCAAACAACTATCTTGATTGAGCGCTAATTTTTATGCTGAATCTTGCGTTCAACGCAGTCAGCAATAAAGCGAGCAACTTCCGTCGGTTCGAGACCTGTGACATTGAGCACAAGGTCGTAGTTGCGTGCGTCATAGCGGGTCTTGCCGCTGAAGGTAAGCGTGAAGTTCTCTCGAGCTGTATCTACTTTGTCGATAAGGGCATCGGCACTACCTTCGTTGATATTCAGTCGACGTGCCACTTTATCTCTGCGGAACGTGCGCTCTGCCATAAGGAACACCTTAAAGGCGTTCGGGTCGTCACGAAAGATATGAAATCCCGTTCTGCCAAGCAATACGCATGACTCTTTATGCGCTAATGAACGCACTAAGAACTCCTCGTCCTTATACATTTCTGCCGACACATTTTCATACCACCAACTGGGCTTAACAGCTTTGACATTGTCAATCTGCTCTTGTGTCATGTTATAGCGCTCTTTGATAGTGTCTAATATCTGGCGGTCATAGAGCTTTACTCCTAACATCTTTGCCAGTTCGGTGGCAATCTGTCGTCCGCCGGTTCCGAACTCTCGGCCTATAGTAACAATAAATCTATCCATAAGGCGTACTGAGTTAGACAATCTTAGCCGCGTTGAGTTTCTCGCGGATTTTGATATATATTATGGTGTCCTTTTTAGCAAAGTCAATCTTCACATATCCCATGCCGATACCCACTTTCGTTGTAGGCAGCATAATGCCGGAAGTAACGTGTCCGATGGTGTTGCCTGCTTCGTCGCATATCTCGTAGCCATTACGCGGAATAGCGCGCTCAAGGCACTCAAAGTGCACGAGTTTGCGTGTCAGACCTTCGGCTTTCTGTTTGAGCAAGAACTCTTTGTCGATAAAGTCTTTGGCATCAAACTTAGTAATCCATCCTAAACCCGCTTCGAGTGGGGAAGTGGTGTCGTCGATATCATGTCCATACAGGCAATACCATTTCTCCAGACGCAGGCTGTCGCGTGCTCCCAGACCGATAGGTGCAAGCCCATATTCTTTGCCTACTTCGAACAGCGCATTCCAAATCTGTATGCCATCTTCTTTCTTGAAGTATAGTTCAAATCCGCCTGCTCCGGTATAACCTGTATTACTCAATAAAACGCCCTGAATGCCAGCGAATGACCATTCGCGGAAAGAATAATATGGAATCGCACTCAAATCTGCGTCCGTCAGTTTCTGCAGCATCTCGGTCGCTTTCGGACCTTGAACGGCGAGTTGACCGTATTTGTCGGAAGCATTCTCAAGCGTCAAATCGGCGCCAGCAAAGCACTCGTCTTTTACTTTGTTCACCCATGCCCAGTCTTTGTCGATATTGCCGGCATTGACTACGAGCAGATACTTCGTTGTTGAATACTTATATACAATCAGGTCATCCACAATACCGCCTTTGCCGTTAGGGAAGCAGGAGTATTGTGCTTTTCCGGCATCGAGACGATTGATATCGTTCGTCGTTATATACTGCAGAAAATCGACCGCTTTAGTGCCTTTAACCCAAAACTCACCCATGTGGCTTACGTCAAACACACCCACGCCCTCGCGCACAATGCGATGTTCTTCTTGAATTCCTGTAGGGTATTGGATAGGCATATTAAAGCCTGCAAACTCAGCCATTCGTGCGCCCAACGCAATGTGAATGTCTGTAAAAGGAGTTGTTTTTAACATTTCTCTATGATTTTAAGTATTACATTCTTAGCAGCTTCCATACTTTGTATGGGCAGATATTCAAAACGGCTGTGGAAGTTCTCGCCGCCGGCAAAGATATTAGGGCAGGGGAGTCCTTCAAACGAGAGACGTGCTCCGTCCGTGCCGCCACGGATAGGTTGAACTTTAGGCGTTACGCCCACTTCTTTCATCGCTTCTTCTACCAGTGTAACGATATGCATTACCGGCTCTACTTTCTCGCGCATGTTGTAGTATTGGTCGCGCAGAATGATTTCCGCGGTTCCTTCTCCGAATTCGCGGTTCACTTTGCGAACCAGATGTTCCATCTCGCGCTTGCGGCTCTCAAAGCGGGCGCGGTCGTGGTCGCGAATGATATAGCTCAGCGTCGTCTCTTCTACCGTTCCGGACATGCCTACAAGGTGATAGAATCCCTCGTAGCCTTGGGTATGTTCAGGCGTCTCCCAGCGAGGCAGCATGACCGCCAATTGGTAGGCGATACGCATGGAGTTCAGCATCTTATGGTAACCATACCCCGGATGCACGTTCACTCCGTGAACGATGATTTTGCAGCTTGCGGCATTGAAGTTCTCGAACTCTAACTCGCCGATTGCGCCGCCGTCCATGGTATAAGCAAAGTCACAGCCGAACTTCTTAACGTCAAAGTGGTCAGCTCCTTGTCCGATCTCCTCGTCCGGAGTAAAGCCGATACGAATCTTTCCGTGTTTGATTTCGGGGTGTTGGATGAGGTACTCGCAGGCGGTTACTATCTCTGCTATTCCTGCCTTATCGTCCGCGCCCAGAAGCGTCTTGCCGTTTGTAACAATGATATCATTGCCTTTATAGCGTACTATTTCCGGATATTTAGCAGTCTCTAAAACGATATTCTCCGCTTCGTTAAGCACGATATCCTTGCCGTCGTAATTGGTCACTATTCTCGGTTGTACATGTTTACCGCTTGCGTCGGGTGACGTATCCATGTGGGCGATGAAGCCGATAGTGGGTTTGCCCTCCGTATTTGCCGGCAGGGTGGCGAGGATATAGCCATTGTTATCCAATTCTACATCCTGTAAACCTATCGTTTTCAACTCGTCGCGCAGGAACTGTGCGAACTCAATTTGTCCCGGGGTGGAGGGAGTCAGATTGGTTGTCTCGTCCGAAGTAGTGCAGAAGCTTACGTACTTCAAAAATCTCTCTACTAATTTATTGTTTTCCATAATGCTTAATATCCGTCTCCGGCGACTGCGCCGGTTATATAAATCACAAATTACCAATTACCAATTACCAATTACCAATTAACAATGGTCATATCTTTCTGCCGATTTTCGGCGAAAGCAATAATATTGTCTATCATCGCGTCGCACATCGCTTTGCGGCCTTCCCATGTGCCGGTGCCAATATGCGGTACAAGCAGCACATTGTCCAGCGTCTTGAGTCCCTCGCTTATCTGAGGCTCATGTTCATACACATCTAAAGCAGCTCCGGCTATCTCATGTGCGCGTAACGCCTGTATAAGCGCCTGCTCATCTACGTGCGCTCCACGGGCCGTATTAATTAGGAAAGCGTCCTTACGCATCATCTTCAACTCGCGCTCGCCAATTAAATGGTGAACTTCCGGAGTGTAGGGTAGGTTCAGACTCACATAGTCCGCCGTTTGCAACAACTCATCCTGCGATACGTATTGTATCAATTCAGCATTTCCTCCGGTAAGAGTTGCCAGCACGTCATCATTGATTTTGTGCCTATTATGATAAATCACCTTCATCCCACACGCAATGGCTCTACGTGCCACCGAGCGACCGATATTGCCCATACCGATGATGCCTAACGTCTTTCCATAAACACTATGTCCCAAATTCTCCAGCAACCCGAACTGTACTTCGTTATCCCGTATCCTACGGTCTAATTCCGCCGTACGACGAGCGATTCCCATTATTAGTGACATACATAACTCCGCCGTCGGTTCAATAACAGGATTCGGGGTATTGGTCACTAATATCCCACGCTTGCGACACTCCGACACATCGATATTGTCATACCCTACGCCAAACTGCGTCACAAGGCGCAACTTGGGCAGTTTGTCGAGCAAGTCAGAACGAACGGGTTTGTAGAAATTAGTGGTGAGCACATCGGCGTCACAGCAACAATTATCGCCCGAATACAAAACCGTATCGGGGACTAATTCATGCTCAGCTAAGCGGTCAAACCACTCGCTCGGAAGCATTGTGTCGATGAGTATTTTCATTTCGGCTGCAAAATTACAACAAATTTTTGAAATGTGCAAGATTTTTAGCAAAAAAATAGTCTAAGCTGGCTTAAGCGTGTTTTTCTTTGCTAAAAAGATTGCCGTTTGCACAATAGTGCAGACGTAATTTCGGAG
>ONMT01000010.1 GCA_900319025.1 uncultured Bacteroidales bacterium | reverse complement strand
TTGGTAAAAGCAACTCGTGCCTCCGCTTTCCCCATACGAACATAGTTCTATGGGGACCCCGAAATTTAGGTGAACAAAATTTAAATTATTATGGCAAAAGTTCAATTAACCGGAGCATTCGCACGCTTTCGTGGAAAGCTCAACAAATCTGAGGTGCTCGTTCTCAAAGGTTGCCCCTGCGGTAAAGAGCAAATGGCGATGGACTTGCTGAACCCTTCAAAGGCTAATCATGCAAATAACATCCTCAGCCAAAACGCCCTCAAGACCGCTGCTCAAGCTGCTAAAACGGCTTTGGCAGATCCGACCGAAAAGGCAACCCTCGAAGCAGGTTTCGCTAACCAGAACAAGTACACGTCACTCTTCGCCTACACCGTAGCGCAGAAGTACGTGAAACCAAACTTTGAATAATGAATAATGATTAATGAATAATTAATATTTCATTATGAAGAAGCAAGGAATTTTAATTGCAGGGATGGTCGCGATAGTGGCCGCCTGCATGGTGAGTTGCAATGTGACGCGGGTGGTGACGACTGAGAGTCAGTACTGGCAGAAGGGCGACACCAGTTGCACGATAGTCACCAAGACCGTTGAGAGCTACGATGCGTCCAAAAAGACGTTCTGAGAGCGGCGGATAGTATCCGCCTGAAATGAACGAAGAAAGCCGGATAAAATCCGGTGACAATTAACAAAGTATTATTAACAAACCCTAAACCCTAAAAACTATGAGTAAAGTTGTATTTTTAGACCCGATTGATCATGTATCGGGCAAATTGAGTAAGAAAAGTCGCGTAACCTACTGCTTCCGTCCGGCTTCAATGTCCGAGCACGGCGAAGAGCGTAAGTACACGCAAATCCGTGGCAAACGTTCCACTCCGTACACCGCTGCAGAGTTGGCACGCTTCGACAAGTTCAGCGCTGTTGCAAAGGCTGTGGCTGCTGTCATGAAGAACCCCGCTTCGCTCCAAACAGCACAAGCAGAGTTCGCTGCACAGACCACATTCAAGAAACTCCGCAACTACTTGTGGGACCGCGAATGGAGCAATTATCAAGGGTAATTAGACCGCTACGCTTAAGGAGTAAGGAGTAAGGAATAAAGACGAAACGGCTACGACTATACAAAACATTGAAGTCCTTATTCTTTATTCCTTTAGTGAGCAAAGTGAACGGTCTTGTAAAGCACTTCGCCGTGTTCTGCGCTCACCCCACAAATTAAAATTTGCCGGGGACACCTCCGGGGTATACGCCGCTCCAAAGGAGACGCTAAAAACAAACGTCAGCTTCGGCTGGCGTTTTTTCTTATAGATATAACTGATTTCTGAAATTCCTCATAACAAAAGCAGACATTTATATGCAAAAAAGTGCACAAAAAAAAGCACAAAAAAAGCACCTTCCGAAGAAGATGCTTTTGTGCGCAGGATGAGACTCGAACTCACACGACATTGCTGCCACTACCCCCTCAAAGTAGCGTGTATACCAATTTCACCACCTGCGCTTCGCGTTCGGCAAGAAGTGTGCGATTGTTTATACCGCTCCGCTAAATAAACGGACAACTTCTTCCTCCGCTCTCCCCACAAATTAAAATTTGCGGGGGCCCCATATAGGGGCTTATGTAAAAGATCACCGTGCCCAGAACAGGACTCGAACCTGCACACCTCGCGGCATACGCACCTGAAACGTACGCGTCTACCAATTCCGCCACCTGGGCTTCGTCGGAAGTGGCTCGTCTCATGACTCGCGACGATGTCGCGATTTGGCGGCTCGCACTTCCTCCTCTTCGATTTCGAAAAAACAAGTTTTTCTCATCGAGGGTGGGATTTAGAAAATAAATGCAGGAACAAGTCCTGCAATATTTTCACGGAGCGATGAACGAGACTCGAACTCGCGACCCCGACCTTGGCAAGGTCGTGCTCTACCAACTGAGCTATCATCGCAAATGTGTTAGAACACCGGTCTGTTTTTCAAAACCGACTGCAAAAGTACTGCTTTTTTTTGAACTGACAAAATTTTTGAGCAAAAAAATACAAAAAAAATGCATTTTGTAACAAAAACGGGGTAGAATGAACCTTTCTACCCCATTTTTATGGTATGGATTACGTATAATTAGTAATTCGTACGTTGCGTTGCAGCATAACTGATTTTAAGTGCATAAGCACGACGCAGTTCCTGTTTAATGTCGGCAATGACACCCATTCGGGTTTCCTTGTCCGCTTTAATAGAAACGGTCATCAGTCCTTGGTCTTGTTCTTTCATAGACGAGCGCTCGTTGATGATATACTCACCAATCTCTGATTTCTCAGCGAAGGCATCGTCAAGCTGGATACGCGTTTCAGCGCCGTATTGTTTACGGAACTCCGCAGTAGGCGTACCTACATAGATATAGCGCACCAGTGATTTCTTCTCGAGCTTAGTCAACTCGGTAGCCTGAGGTGTTTGGAATTGCACCTTATAGGTCACCTCCTTCATCGAAGTAACGGACATGAAGAAGAACAGCAGCATGAAGATGATATCGGGCAGAGACGACGTATTTAACGCCGGCATCTCGCGTTTTTCATTTCTACGTATCTTAGCCATATTAGTTTCCTCCGTAGTTTTTAGGTTCAGCTTCAGAGATCTTTTGAGGATACATCTTCTGAACCTGTTTTTGTTGATCTTCGTCGAGTTCGTTGTAGCCTTTATGGAAGAACTTACGCGCGCATTCGTCACGCAATTCGTTATATGCTGCTACGAGTTCGTTTTGCACGTCAAGATATGCTTGATACTGGGTATCAACGTCGTTTTGTACGGAGATAACGTGTTCCTTCGTGTATTTTTGTACACCGATAGGTTCGCCGAAATCTTCCTCAAACAACTTAGGCATATAGGCGTCGTCGTTCACATTAAGCACAAATTCCTTTACTTGCTTTCTCAACTGCTTGATATCCGTGAGTTGTCCTTGTACCATCAACTGGTTAGCGGAGTTGATTTTAACGACCATGAGGTTACGTTTATTGATATCCGTATCCTCAATCTTCTGGTCGGGCGGTATAGGAGCAGGCAGACGGCGGGCAAGTCCTTGGTTAACATCCATAGACGTCGTGACCAAGAAGAAGATGAGCAGCAAGAATGAAATATCTGCCATCGAACTTGCGTTAATCTGTGGAACCTTCTTTGCCATTATTTCATGCGTTTAGTGTGAATAACACCCCATACGAGCGCAACAATAGTAGCGCAAATGAGGATATAGGTAAGATACAAGCATGCGTCGCTCAGTTTAGCCATAGGACCTACGTTATCTTGTCCTTCGTAACCGATAATCTTAACTTCGTCGGAGCTACCCAGGAACCAGCAAACGAGAATAAGCACTACAAAGCCTAATACGACACACAGTTGATTGAGAGCTTTCTTCTTGTCAACCTTATACGTTTTCACGAACTCCCAGCAAACAACACCAAGAGTAATCAAAACGACGAGGCATACCAAGATATAGTTCCAAACCAAGAACAGGTTCGAGAAACGAGGTATATTCAGGAAGTCTCCTGCGACCTCGAGTGTTCCCTCTGATACCGGCAAATAGAACAGTACCGAAACGATAACGCCTATAGCCATCAGAGACCAGAGAGCAATCTTTGGTATTAATTTATAGTCTTTCATGATGGTTTACTTTTTTGCTTTTGCGTTTTGCTTTGCGTCATACTCTACAACGATATCGAGCAGGCTGATAGAGCTGTCTTCCATTTCGTTAACGAGACCTTCGATAACAGAGAGAATGTAGTTGTAGAACAATTGCAGGATAATAGCGATAATCAAACCGAGAAGGGTGGTCAACAATGCAACCTTAATACCGCCGGCAACAACCGTAGCGGAGATATCACCAACTTGTTGAATCTTATCGAACGCTGCGATCATACCGATAATGGTTCCTAAGAATCCCAACGACGGAGCAATAGAGATGAACAGCGTAATCCAAGACAGATTCTTCTCAAGCAAACCGAGTTGAACACCACCGTAAGAAGAAACGGTCTTCTCAACTACTTCAATACCCTCGTCATAACGGCTGAGACCTTGATAGAAAATAGAAGCAACAGGTCCGCGCGTATTACGGCAAACATCAAGTGCTGCCTCGATACCACCTTTGTTGAGCGCCTCTTCGATATTTGCAAGAAGGGCTTTCGTGTTTGTTTTGCTTAAGCTCAGATAGATAATACGCTCAATGCACAGTGCCAAACCGAATACCAAGCACAATAAAGTAGCAGCCATAAAGCCGGCACCACCTTCAATAAATTTGGTCTTAAGAGTTTTGTGGAGAGCCACAACACCACCAGCCTCTTCAGCCGGAGCCTCAACTGCCTCTGCAGGAGCTGCGGGAGCTTGTTCACTAACTTGTTCAGTAGCCTCAGGAGCCTGACCAGCAGCCTCTTGAGCCATCGTTGCAACGCTTCCTACTGTGAGCATTGCCAGAACCATTACGGTTGCAAAAACTTTTTTCATGAGATGAATAATTTGATATTTTTTGGTTAATTATTTATTTTCGGTATTAGGCGGAAAGACGGGGATTTCTCCGTAATCCCCACAATCTGCCACGGGCATCTTGTGCCAATCCTTTCATACCATTCGCTCGCTCAAACAAGCTTGGACTCGCTCTTGCTATGAAAGTCTTTTGCGGAAAGACGGGGATTCGAACCCCGGAAACGCTTTTGGCGTTTACACGCTTTCCAGGCGTGCCTCTTCAACCACTCGAGCATCTTTCCTTGCGATTTCGAAAACAACGTTTTCTCATCGACTTAAAAACAACAAAATCAATACTATCTCACCTCTTCAAACAGGGCAAAATTCGTAATCGGCTGCAAAATTACACAAAAAAAATCATACTGCCAAACTTTTTTGCGCTTTTTTTGCATTTTTTGCAATTTTGAGCAGAAAATTACCATTCTCTACACGCTATATTAAACTTCCATACGCGCGCGATAAAAATATAAGGAGGAAAGTCTGAACCAAGTGCCAGGAACTGAGATATTGGTTCAAAACTCATAAATATGCGGACAAATTTGCGTTTTTTGCACAAATCATTTGCACAATTGATTTTTTTGTTGTAATTTTGCCGCCGATTTGAGAATTCCTCAATTCTGAATCTCTAAATTTACTATTTTTATCCCCTATTTACATTTGCGATTTAATTACTATACTATGCAATATACTATGCAAAAATTAGAGCGCCTATCGCTCAAGGAGATCAACGTGCCGCTGACGTGGAAGCGAAGGTCGCTAAACGAGAGGCGAAGACAACCCGTCAACGCGTTCGTGTGAAGAAAAATGCGGAACGAGTAGATACTACGAATCTCAAAAGCGCTTCTGTAGTTGCTACGGTCGGGAACGAGAAAGAACAGCTGCAGCAGATGCAGGCACAGATGAAGGAAGATAAGCACAAGGCAAATCGCACCGTTCAAGCCGTTGAAGCACGCAAGCCGCTTAACGAGAACGTAGAAGCTAAATTAGCGGAAAAAGAGAATACTCCTGCAAAAGCCAACGAGACGAAAGAGACAGAATCAGTTACTCCTGCTGAACCCGCTAAGGCGCAAAAAAAACGCGGTCGCCACAAGAAAACGGAGGCAGCTGTAGAAGTAAAAAAGGACGAGACAGAGGCTAAGGAGCAACCGGCAGTTCAAACCCAAGAACAGCCTGCTGAACTCAAAGAACAACCCGCAGCAGAGACGAAAGAACAACCCGCAGCAGAGACGAAAGAACAACCCGCAGCAGAGACGAAAGAGCAGCCGGAACAACCGCAGACGTTCAGTCTCGGCGAACACGTCATCGCCATGGGAACACTCGAATGCGCGCCCGACGGATACGGTTTCCTGCGCTCCGCAGACTATAACTATATCCCCTCACCCGACGACGTCTATGTCAGCCAACAACAGATACGACAATACGGCCTCAAACCCGGTGACACCGTTGAATGTACGCTTCGCACAAACAGAGACAGCGAGAAGTACTTCCCAATGGACAAAGTGATTCGTGTCAACGGACTTGACCCGGAACAAGTAAAGAAACGTATCGCATTCGAGAACCTTACCCCACTCTTCCCTGACGAGAAATTCACGCTGTGCAAAGGTAATCACACTGACCCGCTCAGTGTACGTATCATCGATTTGTTTGCGCCTATCGGTAAAGGCCAACGCGGACTCATTGTTGCCCAACCTAAAACAGGTAAGACCGTGCTGCTCAAAGAAATAGCTAATGCTATTGCAGCGAACCACCCCGAAGTATATATGATTGTGCTCCTTATCGACGAGCGCCCTGAAGAGGTGACCGATATGGCGCGTTCGGTCAATGCAGAAGTAATCGCTTCAACCTTTGACGAACCTGCAGAAAACCACGTAAAAGTGGCTAATATCGTTCACGAGAAGGCAAAACGTCTGGTTGAATGTGGCCACGATGTAGTTATCCTACTCGATTCCATCACCCGTCTGGCTCGCGCGTACAACACCGTAGCTCCTGCCAGCGGAAAAGTGCTGTCCGGCGGTGTGGAAGCACAAGCACTCCATAAACCTAAACGGTTCTTCGGTGCTGCACGTAATATCGAAAATGGAGGTAGCCTCACTATTATCGCGACAGCGCTCACAGAGACCGGCTCCAAAATGGATGACCTCATCTTCGAGGAATTCAAAGGCACAGGAAACATGGAACTGCAACTCGACCGCAAACTCAGTAATAAACGTATCTTCCCCGCTGTAGACATACCGGCCTCCAGCACCAGACGAGACGACCTACTACTGCCACCGGCTGTACTCACAAGAATGTGGCAAATCCGTAAACAACTGTCCGAAATGAACGGCGTCGAAGCAATGGAAAAACTGAAAAGTTACATGGAACGAACCGACGACAACGACGAGTTCTTGCTTGCCGTCAACGGAGAACGCTAACCTGAATGCTGAATACTGAATGCTGATAGCTATAATCAACGGACCAAACCTCAACTTATTGGGTAAAAGAGACCCGCAAGTTTATGGTAGTACGACGATGGAACAAACGATTTTGGATATCCAACGCCGTAACATTGGCACGCATTTTGTATACTTCCAATCAAACCACGAAGGCGCTCTGATTGATAAGCTCCAAGAGATAGGACTATCACAGAACTGTAATGGCGTGGTGATTAACGCCGGAGGCTATGCCCACACAAGTGTGGCGCTACGAGACGCGGTAGAGTTTGTTATGCAACAACATATACCCGTCGTGGATGTACATATCAGCGACATCAGCCAACGGGAAGATTTTAGAAAAACCGACTTATTAAATAACGTGTGCGCCCACACAATAATCGGGCACGGAATAAATGGATACCAAGAAGCTGTGGACTATATTATCGGTCTTGTGCATTAGTTGCGCACTACACGCTGCCGACATTACCGGAAAAGTGCTTGATGCAACAACCCGACAGGCACTGGACTTCGTCAACGTAAGTATCGCTAAACAAGGCGATTCAACGCCTATTAGCGGCACGGTAACGGACGGAGAAGGCGTCTTCGCGCTTACGAATATCAAAAATGGCAAATATACCGTCACGGTCAGCTTCATGGGATATACAACCCTGACTAAACAAGTTGAAGTCACCAAAACCGTTGATTTAGGCAAACTCTACCTCAAGGAAGATACGCAGAACCTTCAAGAAGTGGCAGTCGTCGGACAAGGCTCTACCATGCGCTTTGAACTGGACAAGAAAATATTCACCGTCGGAAATGACATTACTTCTGCCGGAGCCAGCGTTAGCGAAGTGTTAGAGAATATTCCTTCCGTTGACGTGGACCAAGAAGGTAACATATCCCTTCGCAACTCCGAAGATGTAGAAGTGTGGATTAACGGCAAACCAGCCGGGCTGACTGCGGACAACCGCGCAGATATCCTTCGACAAATGCCGGCGGAGAGCATCAAACAAATAGAACTTATCACCAACCCTTCTGCAAAATACTCACCAGAGGGAACAGCCGGTATTATCAACCTCGTGATGAAAGAAGACCGTAAGGCGGGTTACTACGGCTCCGTCAACGCCGGCATCGAATACGGATTAGCAGAGCCGTGGACGGTTCCACCCGGAGCGAATGCAGGCTTTAACATCAACTTCAACGCCGGACCGGTAGATGGTTATTTCAACGCCGGCTATCGTTTCCACACATCTAACGGCGGTTCTAACAGCAACCGTATCAATCTCAAAGGGACAGGTGTTGAAGACACGCTCAAGATTGCAGATGCCGACAAACTTTCTCGCCTAACTAAAAAAGGACAAAACGACAACCGTAGTCACGGAATGTTCTTCCGAGCCGGACTGAACTTCCGCCTTGCAGACCACTCTACTTTAGGTGTGTCCGGTTTTGCCATGGCGTCCGACCCGAAAGCGTTACGCGGCTACAACACCAATAATAGCAGTTACCTGCTTACCCAATACCCCAACTACGACACGTTGCGCTATTACTCTCGCTACCAAGATGCTAACAACTGGCATCCCGGCGGACAAGCGCAAATCGATTATACCTTCAAGATGAACGGACACCAACTCATCTTCACCGGCCAATACAGAAATTTCACGTGGAACCAAGACCTATTCTACACGCAGATAGAAGCCAAAGACACTACGCGAGAAGAGCAGTCTAACTTCAACACCAACCAAACGGCTGATATCGCATTGGATTACGAATGGAAACCCGATGCCAAATCACGGTTAGAGGCAGGATTTAAAGCCACTCTCACTTGGAGCCAATCTCTCGCGCAAGCGTATAATGGACATAACAAAGAGCAAGAATTGTACAAATACTACACCAATTTCGGCGGCAACGAACAGAACTACGCCTTGTACATCACTTACGGCAACCGGTTCTGGGACAAACTATCTATCCAAGTTGGGCTGCGCGGAGAATACTTCAAGCGGCATCTCCACTCCACCTATAAGGACAACACCGGCGCAGAGAAAGATGCGTATGCCAAAAAAGACAGCAAGCGCGATACAGCTTACTTCCAACTCTTCCCGTCCGCTTACCTTTCTTACAACTTCGGCAACGGACACGAACTGCAACTCAACTATACACGTCGGATTGACCGTCCGCGAGGACACCAAATCAATCCGAGAATAGACTTCTCTGACTCAACGAATATATCGTATGGCAACCCGGACTTACTACCGTCATACTCCTCGTCCTTGGAGCTTAACTACCTCAAAACGTGGGAGAAACATACCCTTTCTGCCGGCGTATTCTGGCGCTATCGAGACGGTATAATCCAGAACGTGAAATACATGGACGGCGACGTGATGAAAAATACCTACATCAACATTGCCAAACGACAGGACCTGGGCGTGGAAGTGGTTGCAAAGAACCGCCTCTTCAAAGATATACTACAACTGACAACATCCGTCAATTTTTATTGGAACACAATCACCGCTGCTGACTACCACTCATATGTCAACGACGAGAAAATTGACGTCATCTTGCCTTCCCAGAGCATCTTGGCTTGGTCAGCACGCATTAACGCGCAGTTCATGTTCACCAAGACGTTCTCCGGACAGATTTCTGCACGATACCGCAGCCCACGTGTTGTAGCGCAAGGTTCAACGACCCACAGTTATTCTATTGACCTCGGACTGCGCAAATCGTTCCTCGACAGACGACTGATACTGGCCTTCAACGTGCGAGACATTCTTGACTCACGGGCAAGACGGAACACCTCTTGGGGTGAAGGCTTCTGGCAAAACTCGGAAAACAGATGGCACTCGCGAACGGTCAGTCTTACCCTCACATATAATTTCGGAACTAACACCGGTAAAAAGAAAGGTATGAATGGCAAAATGGACGATATGGATATGTCATCTTTCGATGAAAGTGCAGGAGGTATGGATGACTAAGCGAATACTCGTTATATTATTTACTGCCTTGCTCTCTTTTAATGCAACAGCGCAGAACAACCCTTACGTGGACGACAAACTTATCCACTTCGGCTTCTCATTGGGTATGAACCTGATGAGCTTCGGTGTGACGGATTCCGAGGCGCAGATAGATGGGGAAGTCTATCACGCACGAGTAAGCAACTTAATGCCGGGCTTCTCTGTAGGATTTATCTCCGACCTTAGATTATGCAAATATCTTAATCTGCGCTTCTGTCCGGGTTTAGCCTTCTCGCAACGCACACTCAGCTACATCAGCGAATCCGGAACGCCTGTTCGCAGTAAATCCGGACAGTTCCGAGACAAAATCGACGTACTGAGTATTCCTATCACCATCCCTCTCTATCTCAAGTTCACAGCCATGAGGGAAATGAACTACCGACCCTATATCATTGCCGGTGGAGGATTTGAATATAATGTCTATCGCGACGCCGAACAACCCGTTCTGCTCAAAGGACCGGACTATTTCGTTGAAGTCGGAGTCGGATGCGACATCTATTTCCGCTGGTTCAAATTCTGCCCGCAGATTTCCTATAAAATAGGCTTTGCAAATATCCTGACACCGGCGGACCAAAACAATTTCCTCACGCCGGATAACCGGTTCTACTCTACCGCGCTCACGAAACTGACTTCGAGAATGCTATGTATCACCTTTAACTTCGAATAATGCGCTTTAAGATTGGTGTCATATTACTTTTAGCCATTACCCTTTACTCCTGCCGAGAAGAGCAGTTGTCCGCTGACCCGTCCTTAAAACTCACGTTCTCCAAGGACACAGTCTGCTTTGACACCGTCTTCACCACTATCGGCACATCCACTCTGCGGCTTATGGTCTATAACAAGAATGCCAATGCACTGTCTATCAGCAGCATATGGCTCGATAACAACACCGCATTCAAAGTGAACGTGGACGGCGAAAATGACCTAACGCAACTTAAAAACCTGCAAATAAACGGAGGAGATAGTCTCTTCGTCTTCATCAAAGTGAATATCGACCCTCTCAAGCAGAATAATCCAGTTCTCGTTGAAGACAACCTCCATTTTGCAGTCAACGAGAAAACGCAAACCGTCCATCTGGAAGCCGTTGGGCAGGATGTTTTCCTCATCAAAACTCCGGAGCGACTGACTATCAAGAACAACTTTACGTTTTCTGCCGCCAAACCCTATCTCATCTACGACACAGTTGCCGTACAAGGCAAACTTACTATCAAACCAGGCGCTCGACTCTACTTCCATGACAAGGCGGCGCTAATGGCGTACAACGATGTCAATGCCGTCGGAGAATTGCAAAAACCTATCATTTTACAGGGAGACCGAACGGATAACATCTTTGAAAACGTACCCTATGCGTATGTGGCAGGAATGTGGTCAGGTTTCTATCTCGTTGACCTCAAAAACACCGACCATAAAACCTATAAATTCGACTACGTAGAGATCCTCTCCGCCAACGTGGGACTTTATGCCTTCAGCCAAAAGACAGGATTCGTTCCGTCCATGCAACTCCTTAACTCTCGCATCCACAACCACGCCGTCTATGGACTTGTTCTACAGAATATTAACGCACTCGTGGTCAATACCGAACTAAGCAATGCCGCTGCCTACTGCGCATACCTCGAAGGAGGACAACACACATTCATTCACTCCACGATTGCGTCCTTCTTTAACTCAACCGACGTACGCATTCAATCCTCTCCACGAGAAGATGTTGCGGCTGTATATATCAACAACTTGAGCAAAGATGGTGTGCCAACGCACACCTCTTTCCGCAACTGTATCATCACAGGTATTAGGTCCAATAATCTGCTGGTGGCAACGCCTTTCGCGCAATACTACACCGACACGATTGCAAACAACTACATCAAAGCAGACTCCTTGCACATAGCCAATGCGCACAATAATACCTATTGGCAAAAAAACGACTCCGACGCCTTCGTCAATACCTTCTATAAATACAAAGAATATATCTACTACGACTTCCGGCTTGCCGAATACTCGCCTGCAAGAGGCATCGGAGACGGTTCGTTTGCTACCAAATATTCCACCGACAGACTCGGCAACCCAAGACCTACCACTAAACCTGACGCAGGATGCTATCAGTATAAATGAACTACATCGCTACCATAGGAACATTTGACGGAGTGCACAAAGGACATCAGTTCCTGCTGAATTTCCTGCGTCAAGAAGCAGAAAAACGTAACTTGCTAACTGCCGCCATCGTCATCGACAAACCCTCTACCAACAGACTGACTACAAGAGCAGAACAAGATCAACTAATCAATCAATTAGGTATCAATCAAATACTCCACTTTGACTTCGATTCTATCTGCCGACTAACCGCTGTGCAGTTCCTTCAACTACTCAACGAACAACACAATGTCGAAGCGCTACTGATGGGCTATGACCACCGATTTGGCGCAGACCTTCAGGACTTTGAACACCTGACCAAAACCAACGCTCCCCTCACAATTATCAAATGCCCAATGACACGCGAGGTTTGTTCGTCGTCTCTCATACGCCAAGAGCTTCTACAAGGCGATATTGACCATGCAAACCAACTCCTCGGCCATAGCTACTCCCTTACCGGAAACGTAGTCCGAGGAAACGGTATCGGACACACTATCGGCTTCCCAACGGCGAACATCCAACCCGATCCGCACAAACTCATTCCTAAATCCGGAGTCTATGCCGCACAAGTCCGAAACCACAAAGAACAAGTTGGAAACTATAAAGCCCTAGTCAACATCGGAACCAATCCCACCGTCGGCAATTCACACATAACTATCGAAGCTTATCTCATTGATTATAAGGGCGATAGCCTATATAACCAAACACTTACTCTCTCTTTCGCTCACCGTCTAAGAGACGAAATCCAGTTCCATTCCCTAACCGAGCTCCAACAACAAATACAAAACGACCTTCTGCAATGCGCTAATCTCGCAACGCTCTAATCTTTCTACGCTCTAATATATTAGCTATTACTAAGAAATTAGTATGTGATTACTATGAGATTAGTATAATATTACTATGATACAACTATAATCTTAGTATGTTAGAAGCCTGATTCCAGCGGGACAATAACCTAATTACAGCAGAACACAATACTTTTTCTCGTAAAAAATGCAAATAAATTTGCATAATCAAAAATATTGTTGTATCTTTGCACCCGAAATAACAAAATATATTAATTACAATTATGAAGAAGAAATTTATCTGCCCTATTTGCGGATTCGTATTTGAGGGCGAACAGGCACCGGAACGCTGCCCACAATGTAAACAACTTGTTGAATGGAAAGTTGCTGCGGATGACAAACTGAACTTCGCTTGCGAACACATTCTCGGTGTTGCTAAAAACGAACAAGATCCTATTATTCACGACGGATTACGCGCTCACTTTATGGGAGAAGCTACCGAAGTTGGACAATATCTCGCTATGGCGCGCCAAGCTGACAGAGAAGGATATCCTGAAATCGCTGCCGCTTTCCGCCAATATGCTTACGAAGAGGCTGAACACTGCGCTAAATTTGCTGAACTCCTCGGAGAAGTCGTTTGGGATACCAAAACCAATCTCGAAAAACGTATGCTCGCCGAAGCTGGAGCTTGCGAAGACAAACTCAATATCGCTAAACGCGCTAAAGAGCTCAACCTCGATCCTATTCACGACACCGTGCACGAAATGGCTCGCGACGAAGCTCGCCATGGTAAAGGATTCGAAGGCCTGTACAATCGCTATTTTAAGAAATAATTAGCTCACAACTTAAATATATACTACTCGTTGCTACCTTGATTGTGGTGGCAACGAGTTTGCATGCACGCGTTATGCGCGTGTACGGATACGTGACGGATGTCGATAACAGAGGTATTGAACTCGTCAACGTAACCGCACAATCAACTGAAGGCATTATCCAAGGCACTACTACCAACAAAAACGGATACTACTCACTCTCCATCGAGGAAAACGAGTTTGACCTCATTTTCTCAATGGTAGGCTATGTCACTACCAAGCAGAGTATTGTCGGAAATCAAGACGTGCTCAATATCAACGTCTCGCTCCCTACGGACGAGCAATGGATTGAAGAAGTCGAAGTTCGAGGCGTGAAACACAGTTCCGGCACGATGGATCAGATTGATGCCGGAACGACTCGACTCATGCCGGATGCTACCGGCGGCTCTATTGAAAGCATCCTCATCACTTTTGCCGGTGTCAATCAAAACAACGAACTCAGTAGCCAGTACAACGTGCGAGGTGGTAGCTTCGACGAAAACGAAGTCTATGTCAATGGTATCGAAGTGCATCGTCCATTACTCATCCGAAGCGGACAACAGGAAGGTTTGAGTTTCATCAATCCGGAAATGGTGCAGAACGTCGCTTTCTCTGCCGGCGGATTTGGAGCACAATTCGGAGACAAAATGGCGAGTGTACTGGATATCCAATACAAAAGACCCGACCGATTCGAAGGATCAATTAGCGCCAGCCTACTTGGAGCAAATATCTACCTCGCACACGGAGACAGCACATACTCACAAATGCACGGCATACGCTATAAGACATCCGCATACTTCTTAGGCGCTATGCCTACAAGCGGGAACTACCAGCCCAATTATGTGGACTACCAAACGATGTTCACTTGGCGCGTCGCACCAAAATGGAACATGTCATTTTTAGGAAATGTCAGCATCAACGACTACCGCTTCAAACCGGATTCGCTTAGCGAAAGCTTTGGTAGCTACCAAAATGCCAAGAACCTATCCATCTGGTACGAAGGTCAAGAAAAAGACCGTTTCCTCACCACCTTTGGTGCACTTTCAGCAAAAGGCAAAGTCGGCAACAACGTACAGATTGGCTTTGACCTTAGCGGCTTCTACACTTCGGAACAAGAGAACTTCGATATCACCGGACAATACGTCCTCTCAGACAAACCAACTGACGGCTCTAACACTCCATCGCAAGCATCCAAACCGGGTAATGTGAATGACTATAGCGATGCTTCCGTCTTAGGAACAGGTACCTATCACGAACACGCACGCAACCAACTCGAAGCGGGAGTAATCACACTTGCTCATAACGGAGAATGGCTACGAGGACAAAATACACTTAGCTGGGGAGTTAGCGGACAAGCAGAGATAATCACAGACCGAATCAGCGAATGGCAATGGAGAGATTCTGCCGGATACTCTCAACCGAATAACGAACAAGCCGAAGAACTCTTCTACTCGATGAGAGGCGCGAACACCATGTACTCCGCACGGCTGCAAGCGTATATACAAGACAGTTACCGCTGGAACTTAGACCGCTGCCGGATATTACTCACCGTCGGAGCACGACTCAATTGGTGGAGTTTTACTAACGAAGTGCTGCCTTCCCCACGCGCTTCTTTGGAGATTATACCGGGGTGGAAACGAGATTTCTCCTTCCACGTAGCTACAGGTCTATACTACCAAGCGCCGTTTTACAAGGAACTCCGTGATACCATTACCGACGAAGCCGGCGTAACACGTATCCAACTAAATAAAAACATCAAAGCTCCTCGCTCGGTACATGCCGTGGCGGGATTTGACTACTACTTTCGCGCTTGGGGAAGACCATTCAAGCTGTCGGCGGAAGCCTACTATAAATATATGGATCGACTCATTAGTTACACCGTGGACAACGTGAGAGTGCGCTACTCCGGTAAGAACGATGCGGTCGGATACGCAACAGGTGTGGACCTCAAATTATACGGAGAACTTGTTCCCGGAGCAGACTCATGGATTTGTTTCTCTGCCATGTCCGCACGACAAAAACAATTAGACCATCCTCAATGGGGATGGATACCCAGTCCGCAAGAGCAACGATACTCCTTCTCCATGCTCTTTCAAGACTACTTCCCTAAACTGCCGCAACTCATCTTCCATATCAAGTTTATTTGGTCCGACGGACTACCTTTTGCTGCGCCAAAAAACTTAGAGTCGATGAAAACATTCCGAACTCCACCCTATCGACGTTTAGATATTGGAGCAACCTATGCCTTCAATGCCAAAACAGCCAAGTTTATGCGCAAACCATCGGCTAAACATGTGAACGAATGGGCGCTACAATTTGAGGTGTTTAACCTTGTGGGGTGGAAAAACGTGAACTCGTACTTCTGGGTTAGTGACGCAAACGGATACCAATGGGCAAGCCCTAACTACTTAACTGGCAGAATGTTTAACTTCAAGGTCACTGTGGACCTTAAATAGTTGATACTCAATATGGCAAAACAAGACGCTGAAAACACACCGATGATGAAACAGTTCCGGGATATCAAAACACAATATCCCGATGCACTATTGCTATTCCGATGCGGTGACTTTTATGAAACATATTGCGAGGACGCTATTACTGCGTCTAAATTGCTCAATATCACTCTTACGCATCGTAGTAACGGCGGAGCGGTACAAACAGAGATGGCTGGATTTCCATTCCACGCCTTGGATACCTATTTGCCTAAATTAGTTCGTGCCGGCTTGCGAGTTGCCATCTGCGACCAGCTCGAAGACCCTAAACTCACTAAGAAATTAGTCAAACGCGGTGTCACGGAATTAGTTACACCGGGTGTTAGTTACTCGGACACGACTCTACAACAAAAAGAAAACACCTTCGTTGCCTGCGTACATTTTGCTGGAAAAGAAATTGGTATCAGCTTCCTTGATATTAGCACGGGAGAGTTCCTCGTGGCACAAGGACAATCGGACTATATCGACAAATTACTGGTTAATTTTGCGCCCAAAGAAGTGCTCTACATGCGCGGAAAACGAGATGTTTTCGAGTCCCTGTTCGGGAATCGGTACTTTACCTTCGAATTGGACGAATGGATGATGACTGCCGAAACAGCGAATGATCGATTGACTAAACAATTCCAAACTTCTACACTTAAAGGATTTGGTATTGACTCTTTGCCACAGGGCGTTATAGCAGCTGGAGCTATCTTACACTACTTAGATATGACCCAACACCTGCAAACAGGTCATATTCAACATATCAGCCGCATTGAAGAAGATCGCTTCGTATGGTTAGACCGCTTCACTATTCGTAACTTAGAGCTGATTAGCGGACAAACTGCAGAGAGTAAAACACTGGTAGATATTTTAGACAACACGCTCACCCCGATGGGTGGTCGCACGCTACGCCGGTGGCTATCTTTCCCGCTTAAGAACGTGCGCTCCATTCGTAACCGACAAAGTGTTGTGGAATACTTATTCCGCTATCCCGACGTGCGCAACCAAATACGTGAGCAGTTATCCTATATTCAGGATATGGAACGCCTCGTGAGCAAAGTGGCTACCGGGCGCATTAGCCCACGAGAGGTCGCACAGTTAGGATGCGCTCTAACCGCTATTGTACCTATCAAACAACTTTGCGAACAGGCGCAAGATAATGACTACCTACACTTATTAGGCGAACAACTGTCGCCGTGCCATACCATTCGTGAACGGATCACTCGCGAGCTCGTTTCCAATCCACCTGCTCAACAAGGAAAGCCCAATATCTTTGCCCAAGGCGTTGATGCAGAATTAGACGAGTTACGCGCTATACAAACTCACGGGAAAGACTACTTGATGGAAATACAACGTCGTGAAATAGAGGCTACCGGTATATCCTCACTTAAGATAGGCTTCAATAATGTTTTCGGCTATTACCTCGAAGTGCGCAATACGTACAAAGACCAAGTACCACCCGAATGGATTCGCAAACAGACGCTCGTCAACGCAGAACGATACATAACAGAAGAATTGAAAGAATACGAGCAAAAGATTGTTACGGCAGAGGAAAAGATTGCACAGATTGAGACCAGATTATATATGGAGCTTCTTCTCGCCATGTCGGAAGAAGTGTCTGCTATGCAAATAGATGCCAACGTCTTAGCACAACTCGACTGCCTCCTTAGTTTTGCTACGGTAGCGGAGCGAAACAAATACATCTGTCCCGATGTCAACGAAAGTCTGGTTATTGATATCCATCAGGGCAGACACCCCGTTATAGAGCAACAACTGCCCTTTGGCGAACAATACGTGGCTAATGACGTACTACTCGATAATAACAGCCAGCAGATTATCATCCTCACCGGACCAAATATGGCAGGTAAATCAGCTTTACTACGCCAAACAGCACTAATTGTACTCATGGCACAAATAGGAAGTTTTGTACCTGCAGAGAGTGCTTCTATCGGCGTTGTTGATAAGATCTTTACCCGTGTAGGAGCAAGCGACAACATCTCGCTCGGCGAATCTACTTTTATGGTGGAGATGACGGAAGCGGGTGCTATTCTCAATAACCTAAGCGAGCGAAGTCTTGTTCTCTTTGACGAGTTAGGTCGCGGCACTTCCACCTACGATGGTATATCTATTGCATGGGCGATTGTCGAATATATCCATGAGCATCCTGGACACGCTAAGACGCTCTTTGCTACGCACTACCATGAGTTGAACGAGATGGAGCGCACCATGACACGAGTTAGGAACTACAACGTAAGCGTGAAGGAAGTGAACGGCAAGGTTATCTTCCTGCGCAAATTAGTTCGTGGTGGGTCGGAACATAGTTTTGGTATTCATGTGGCTAAGTTAGCCGGACTGCCGACTTCTATCGTTGAACGCGCCAACCAAGTCCTTGCGGGATTAGAAAACGCAAGTTCTAACAATCAAATAACTAAACCACTACAACAGATAGGTGAAAGCCGCGAAGGACTACAACTCAGTTTCTTCCAATTAGATGACCCCGTCTTGGAACAAGTCCGCGACGAGGTTGTATCTATCGATGTGAATAATATCACACCACTTGAAGCGCTCAATAAACTGAGCGAGATAAAGAAATTAGTGGGTAGCAAATAATCATTGCTGCATAGCGTACAACTTAGCATAGTAGCCATTCAAAGCCAGCAACTCATCGTGCTTGCCTTGCTCTACTATTTTACCATCGTGTAGTACACAGATCACGTCCGCATTGCGGATTGTAGATAATCTATGCGCAACGACTAAAGTTGTTCTGTCTCGCATCAGATGCTCTAAAGCTTCTTGTACCAACTTCTCCGACTCCGTATCCAAAGCCGACGTCGCTTCGTCAAGAATAAGTATAGGCGGGTTCTTGAGTATGGCACGGGCAATAGAGATTCGCTGTCTCTGTCCTCCGGAAAGACGACTTCCGCGATCCCCCACTGTTGTCTGATAACCATCGGGGGTATCCATAATGAATTCGTGCGCATTCGCTATCCGAGCGGCATTCTCGACTGCTTCTTGCCACGTCATACCGTTAGGAGCCGGCTGAGACGTATCTACTCCAAACGTGATGTTGTTATAGAACGTGTCGTTGAATAAGATGGCCTCCTGATTTACGATGCCCATTAACGAACGTAAATCATGGATTCGCATCTGACGAACATCAATGCCATTAATCCTAATAGCACCATCCGTCACATCATAGAAACGCGGCAATAAGTCCGCCATCGTTGTTTTACCACTTCCCGATTGTCCTACAAGCGCAACCATCGTCCCTTTCGGAATAGTTAGATTAATATGCTCTAACACAGGAACATCGCTGCGATAAGCAAACGATACATTATTATAAACGATACTATCCGTAAAATCTTTTAACGCTATCGGATTAGCCACTTCGCGAATATTATTCTCAGTATTAAGTACTTTATCTATCCGCTCCAAAGCCGCCGTGCCGCGACGAATGCCATATGCTGCCTTTGATAAATCTTTTGCCGGATTGATGATGGAGTAAAACAGAATAAGATAATAAATAAACGTCGAAGCATCTATTAACGCATTCCCTCCTAAAATCAATCCTCCACCATACCAAAGCAGGACGGCTATCAACGCCGTTCCCAAAAACTCCGAAACAGGATGTGCCAAATAATAGCGTCTGTTTATTCGTGTGAAGGTACGACGCGTTTCATTTATCAGATTTAGGAAACGGTTCTGTAGTTTACCCTCTGCATTGAATGCTTTCACCACGCGCAAACCGCCTAAAGTCTCTTCTATCTGGGTTAAGATATCCGCCGTTTGCTCCTGTCCTAATGTCGAAGTGCGTTTTAACGAACGACCAATACGTCCAATCAACAAGCCCGCCACAGGAAGCAATATCATAGCAAATAAAGTTAGCTGCCACGATATAGCAAATAGCATAATCAGGTAGATTAGTATCATAAGCGGATTCTTAAACAGAATATCCACAGTGGACATGATAGATGCCTCTACTTCATTCACGTCATTCGTCATTCGAGACATAATATCTCCTTTGCGCTCTTCAGTAAAATAGCCGATGGGGAGCTGTGTCACCTTATTATAAAGTTGCTGTCTCAAATCGCGAAGCACACCTGTACGTATAGGAACAATAAAGAAATTAGCCAACCATGCACATAAGCATTTCAGTCCCGTTGTCACCACTAAGAAAAGACCCAACATGAGCAATACCGAACCGGCACCATGCAGATTAACCATCTGTCCCATCCACCAATACAGATTACCACGCGCAGCTTCCACATACTCCTTTATCGGCATGGTACGTACCAGTTCAACGTACTGACTATTCACATCGCTAATGCCAAACAATAGCCGCAGCATAGGTATGATGGTTGCAAACGAGAACAATGACAACACCGTAGAAAGGATGTTGAATAGTATATTCAGCGCCACTTGTGGACGGTAGGGCGGTATAAACCGATGAAGAAGCTTTAGTATTGACATAGCTTACTTATTAGAGTTTGAATGTTAACGGATGGTCTAATTCCACCCTGATTGGAATGGATTGGAGCTTACTCCCTAATGCTTCCGGCAAACGGGTCAGCAAAAGGCGCTCGTAATCTTTTTCTGTTGTTAATACACAATCACAATGCTCAGCAGCCTGCATTATACGCGCAATATCCTTATCGGTAAAATGGTGATGGTCTGCAAATGTCATCACCTGAGCACGCTTACATTGCTTACGTATATGGTCTATTAGCGGTTGAGGATTAGCGATACCACATACCAGGAGCGGATGCTTAATATCCTCCGCTATCGGTTCGTATTCTATATGTGAGAAATACAGGTTTTGGAATGGGGCTAAATGCAGTTTATTATGAATAACTCGCTTATCTATGGGTTTCATATTCTGCGGGCACTTGGTCACAATAACTGTCTGCGCACTAAGACTTCGATATGGTAGATCACGCAAATAGCCCCACGGTAGCAAGTGGTCTTCTACATACAAATTATCGGCTGCAGTCAGTAAAATAGTATGGGTACATTGCAAAGCCCTATGCTGCAAGGCATCGTCCAATATAACAACTTGAAGATGGGGTACAAGCTTTTGCAGTTGTTTTATACCATGAAGTCGGTTGGCACAAACAGCAACCGGCACATTAGGAAACTTACGATGTATCTGCATCGGTTCATCTCCAATCGTAGCTGCCGTACTCGTCTCGTCCGCCAAAACAAATCCGTGAGTTTTACGTTTATATCCGCGGGACAATACCGCCACGGTGTACTGTTTGGAGAGCATCCGAATAAGATACTCCGTGTGGGGTGTTTTCCCTGTGCCTCCCACAGCGAGATTGCCCACACAGATTGTCGGTACAGACATGGTATGAGACGGCAAGATAGCCTTGTCGTACAACCAATGTCTAATACGGAGACATAGTCCATACAAGACACTCAGTGGCGCTAATATCCAGCGATGCCTCATCGTCTTATTCAATCGTAACAACCGGAGCTAACATCAAAATACGCGGCTCCTTAACCATCTCACGTAGACGAGCAATCATCTTTTCCTCCTCGGAACTATTGTCCAACATTTTGAGGAACTCCTCTAATGGATCAACCGGTTTCGGATAGTAAACAAGTTCGTATTTGTCTAACTCAGCTAACTCGGCTGCTTTAGCAATAGCGTTATCTATATTACCTAATTCATCAACTAAGCCTAAGCGTAACGCATCCTGACCCAACCATACTCTACCCTCACCGATGGCTTTAATAGAATCTTGAGACAAATGACGTCCTTCGGCACAACGACGAGTGAACAAGTCATAACCACGCTCTATCATTGCCTGCATTTTAGCGCGCTCAGCAGGATTCATTCCTTTCATCATCATATTTGATTCCATATCAGAGAACTTGTTTGTACCTACTCCATCAATATCGTACCCTATTTTCTCACGAAGACCTTTGACAGATGGAATCAGGCCAAAGATTCCTATCGAGCCGGTTAACGTGGTAGGCTCCGCATAGATATAATCGGCTTCCGCACTGATATAATAGCCACCCGAAGCAGCGTAGTCTCCCATAGAAACAACTACTGGGATACCTTTTGCTTGAATAAGTTGTACTGCATGGTTAATTTGCTCCGATGCATTTGCGCTACCACCCGGGCTGTTTACGCGGAATACCATCGCCTTCACATCCTCACTCTTTTGAACCTCAGCCAAGGTCTTGAGCATCTTCGTACCAACAATGCCGTCACCGGTTTCATCCGTAATCTCACCTTCGGCATATACGACAGCAATCTTCGATTTAGCTTTTGCGTTCTTGCGATCAATTGATGCCATTTTACTCGTTGTCAATACAGTATAATCTTCTGTTCCAACAAGGTTCTTGAGAATAGTATCAACCTCTTGACGATAAATGAGGCTATCAACCATTGAGTACTCTACGTATTTCTCTACGGGTTGAACATCCATATACTCGTCAGCATACTCGTTGAGTTTGGCTACGGAGATCTTACGTGACTCACTAACAGACGCCGTCATATTATCCCACAGACCATACAGATAAACTTCCGTTTGCTTACGATCAGCATCAGACATAGAGGTGCGGAAGTATGGCTCAACTGCCGATTTGAACGTACCAACTTTCAGCACTTGCATTTCCACGCCAATCTTATCCAAAACACGCTTGTAGTAACCTTTAGTAGCACTCAAGCCATGCCATGAAATAGCACCTACTTGATCCAAATAAATCTTATCCGCCACAGAAGCGATATAATAGTTCATCTGTCCATAACTATCAGAGTAAGCAATAATCCACTTACCGGACTCCTTGAAGTCCAATAGCGCATCACGAATGGCTTTAGCGCTTGCAGGAGCAACACTCAGTTCTCCGCCTTTGAGGTAAATACCTTTTACACGCTCATCTTCCTTAGCCAACTTGATGTTGCTCAATAAATCATTCAGACCGACAGTCTCAACCTTACCTCTACCCATTGGCATGGCACCTGTAAATGCATCAAACGGATTGGCCTCTTTTGCCTGCTCAACCACCATACCTTTCATGTCAATTCGATAGACAGTGTTGTCGGCAATCTTAGCTGAACCGCCGGAGAATGCGCTACCAACCATCATTGCGATACCAACGCAAGATGCAAAATACAATACTGCGCAGACAATAATTGTCCACAAACAACCGCGGTTTTTGCGAGAACCGCCCTCGTTACTTTTAATTCTAATTGCCATAATGTTAAAATTTAAATATCAGTTATCAACTATATCATTTCAACTACTAAAATGGATATCCTATAGCAAAGTGCCATGTCATATCGTTCTTCCACGATAAGCCGTTCGGCACAGTACGCCATACTTTGCTACCATCTCCCTCATACAGACGGGTCGGGTCGTACAACTTAACACCAAAGTCCACACGGAAGAGTAATATACTGAAGTCCAAACGAAGACCGACGCCATAACTCCATGCTATTTGCTTATAGAATTCATCAAACCTAAATACTCCATTTTCCTGCCCCTTATACTCGCGAATAGTCCAGATATTACCCGCATCGGTAAAGGCAGCTAACTCTATGAAGTTCCACACGTGCCATCTGTATTCCAAGTTCAAGTCCAAACGAATGTCTCCGGCTTGCATATCGTATACTAAGCCTCCACCAGCGCCTTTGAAGCCACCCGGTCCCAACGTACGTGCTTGCCAACCACGTACACTATTCGACCCACCAGAGAAATAGCGTTTTTCGAATGGTACGGATGACGCATTCAAATACGGTACAACGGCACCAATACCGATGTGATATACCAATCGATGATTTGGCACTAAGACCTGATGGTAAGTGAAGTTAACATCGGCCTTCGCGTACTGAGCAAATGGGATATTCCATAGTACATACGAATTAGCTTCATTCTTCTCCAAACCTGCTAAGGCACTAACACCGTACAAGAAGTTACCGGCTGTCTCGATTAAGTACTGGAAGCGGAAATAATTCTGGTTCGGGCGAAGCTGCAAGCTACTCGTATATACGCCTGCATAACTCCAATCCACAATAAAGTGGTCAGTATAACTATATTTCAGCAAACTGGAGCGATCAATTATCTTTGTTTTGAACTCCTCCGACTTCCAGGGCAGATAGACGTAACTTATATCTATCAAGTTAAAGGTATGTCGCCAGTGCGAATTAGGTTTACGTCGCACCGTATAATACAATCCGGCACTCGCTATATCACGGATAAACTCGTCTGGACGGTTTTGGTATTGGAATGCCAACTTCAGATTCAAACTGCTTGGGAATAACAAGCCCGCCTCTCCTTTTGCTTCAATAGCACGACCTCCGTTCTGACGCCACTCGTAACTGAAACGGCCATTTAACGACAACTGCTCTGCACCGCGGAAGATATTACGGTTCACGTAGCCCAATCCGGCTGCTATGCCCCAATCACCTGCACTATACGTTCCCTCTATCTCAGCCGATACACTATTGAGTTTCGTGCGAGAAAGAGTTACATGACACTCCAATTCGTCTTTTCCGTCAGGTTCAAAACGAATCTCTACGTACTTAACCGGCGCGAGCGAGTTCAGCAATGCGTATGATCGTTCCACCACAGATTCATCATAATAGTCACCGGGGTGAATCTTACACGTTCGGCGAAGCACATTATTGCGCAATAGTGGCTTGTTAATATATGAATACTGATAATTCTTGTCGGTCTGAGTCACAAGGGTGGTATTCGTTGGCATATGCTGCGGGTCATAGTCTTGATGAAAGATAACACGACTAATCTTGTAACGTGTATATACTTTCTGCCTCGTACTATCCGGCCACTGGTTGGTATGCTTATTCATCTTCAACTCAACCATCACCACGTGGTTATTGTATGAACTATCCGCGCGATAGTCAAGCATGGACTTATCAAAGTAATAGTATCCTTCCTTGCGCATTGCAGAGCTAATGCGTTGGCGCTCCTTATCCAACGTCTCCGTGTTGAACATGTCTCCATCCTTGACCAAACAGTTCTTGTCGGTAGCAAAGTTAAGCAAGTCCTCTTGCTCTAAATTCACATTATAGTCTCGGATGAGGTAAGGCTTGTTAGCTGTAACATAATAGGTTATGTTCAGCTTTTGATTCTTTTTAATTACAGTTTGTGTATCTACAACGGCATTGAAATAACCGCGGTTGAGCATTGCTTTGCGCAACTGCGTTATCGAAGCACTGGTTAACGTAGGATTATATACAACAGGCGCTTCACCCATTTTATGGGCATTCTCGGCTAATCGTTTCTTCGACTTTGTTGTTGTATCCGCAGGAGCGGTGTTATATATGTGCAACTGTAACTTCCAAAAGCCTAATATCTCCGTATTCTGTTTTTGCTGCAGATATTTGGAGATATCAGAAGTTGATTCTTCATGCGTATCGGTAACCACCACTTTTGCCTTATTGAGCAGATACTCGTTCTCAGGTACATATTTAGCTGCACGACAGCCACTTAGCAGCACAATCGCAGCTACTGTTAATAGCTGAAGCCCCCCTTTTACTATGTTTCGTGCACAATACCGCATAATAATCGCGGCAAAATTACTACTTTTTTTGCATATATGCAAAATTTTATGTACTTTTGCAGCAAATTTTGTAATTATGGCACCTATAAGTAAGGCACAGATTAAACTTATTCGCTCTTTGCAGCATAAGAAATTCAGAGATGAGTTAGGATTATTCGTTGCTGAAGGACACAAATGTATTGAGGAATTAAAGAAAGGATATGAACTGGTTATCGAAGCAACATCCGCGAACTCCACGCCCACAGAGATAGTTCAAATGTCCGGACTCAAAACGCCGCAGGGAGAGATTGCAGTCTTTAAGAAGAAGACGCAACGCATAAATCTTGATTCGTCCATCTCCAATCTAACTCTCGTTTTAGATGGCATTCAAGACCCGGGTAATTTAGGAACAATTATTCGTACTTGCGACTGGTTTGGGGTGCGACAGATTGTGTGCTCGCCGGATACGGCGGATTGCTATAATCCGAAAGTAGTACAAGCAACGATGGGTGCACTCACTCGAGTGGAACTTATTTATACGGACCTTACGGCATGGCTCACGCAACAACAATGTCCCATTTATGGGACACTACTTGACGGCAAAGACCTATATGAGCCGTCATCAATCAGCAGTCAGCAGCCTGCTATTATCATAATGGGTAACGAGGGGAATGGTATCTCTCAGGCTGTTAGGAAACTGGTTACGCATCCTATTCGTATTCCTTCCTATCCTCCAGAAGCGGAGACATCGGAGAGTTTAAATGTAGCTATTGCTACTGCAATCGTATTAGCAGAGTTTAGGCGTATCGGATAATTTCAGATTAAAGGTCATGCGGTGATACGGGCTGGGACCATATTGCTGCAAGGCTTTATAATGGGCTGCCGTCGGGTAGCCCTTATTTTCTGCCCATCCGTATTGCGGGAACTCTTTGTCTAAGCGAATCATATAATCGTCGCGGTAAGTCTTAGCTAACACACTTGCCGCAGCGATAGACATATATTTTCCGTCTCCTTTAACAACTGTATTTGCCGGAGTCTCTAATAGTCCGTTAGGCGCGACATAGGGTTTCCATTTGTTGCCATCAACAATGATATGTTCCGGTTGCGGAGTAAGTTGGGCTAATGCTCGCTGCATACCTAAAATACTTGCGTTGAGAATATTGATTTTATCTATCTCCGCTGCAGTTACTTCCGCCACAGCCCAAGCCAATGCTTCCCGCTCTATGATAGGCCGCAGCGCATAGCGCATTTTCTCCGTCAGTTGTTTAGAGTCGTTAAGTACATCCAATCCCACTTGCTCAAACCATCCTTTTTCATTGGCTTGAGGTGGAAGTATAACAGCAGCCGCGAACACACTGCCAGCCAGTGGTCCGCGGCCTGCCTCGTCACAGCCAGCTTCCACCACATTTGCTATGTAGTAGGGAAGCAACATGTTAATATTGGTTCATCTGTTCCTTAACGGTGGCATTGATAAAGTCGGCAAACTCTTGAATAGTCATTTGTCCCTTTTCTTCTGCACCTTGCTGACGAACGGAAACGAGTCCTTCTTCGGCTTCTTTCTCGCCGACAATCAGCATATAAGGAATACGTTTGAGCTCGTTATCACGAATCTTACGTCCGAGTTTCTCATTGCGGTCATCTACGATAACGCGCACGTCTTGTTGTTCGAGAATGGATTTCACTTTCCATGCATACTCATTACTCTTTTCTGAGATTGGGAGAATGACTGCTTGGTCAGGAGTTAACCAAAGTGGGAATTTACCGGCAGTATGCTCAATGAGCACAGCAACAAAGCGTTCCATTGAACCAAATGGTGCACGGTGAATCATTACAGGACGATGCTTTTGGTTATCCTCTCCTGTATATTCGAGTTCGAAGCGTTCGGGCAAGTTATAGTCCACTTGGATAGTACCTAACTGCCAACGACGTCCGATAGCGTCTTTAACCATAAAGTCAAGTTTCGGACCATAGAACGCTGCTTCGCCAGTTTCCTCACGTGCCGGAAGATTCATCTCCTTGCAGGCTTCGCGTATAGCGTTTTCAGCTTGCTCCCAGATTTCATCGGAGCCAACGTATTTCTCGTGATTATTCGGGTCGCGCAGCGATATCTGTGCTTCGAAGTTATCGAAGTTCAGTGCTTTGAAGATGATATTGATAATCTCCATGACACGAATAAACTCTTGCTTTACTTGGTCGGGACGGCAGAAAATATGTGCATCGTCTTGTGTGAAAGAGCGCACGCGTGTCAGACCGTGTAATTCGCCGCTCTGCTCGTAGCGATAAACCGTACCGAACTCTGCACAGCGGAACGGCAGGTCTTTATACGAACGCGGGCTATTCTTATATATCGCGCAGTGGTGCGGGCAGTTCATCGGCTTAAGCAGATAGACCTCACCTTCTTCGGGAGTCGTGATGGGTTGGAAAGAATCCTTACCATAGTGATCCCAGTGACCGGAAGTCACATAGAGTGTCTTAGAGCCAATATGCGGAGTGATTACTTGCTCGTAGCCGTAGCGTTTTTGTATCTTTTTGAGGAAATCCTCCAAGCGCAGGCGCAGCGCAGTACCTTTTGGTAACCAGATAGGCAGACCTTTACCTACCATATCGCTGAACATGAAGAGTTCGAGTTCTTTACCAATTTTTCGGTGGTCACGTTTTTTGGCTTCTTCGAGTAAAGCGAGATACTCGTCCAACATGGCTTTCTTAGGGAAAGAGATACCATAGATACGCGTCATCATTGGGCGTTTCTCGTCTCCGCGCCAGTAAGCGGCAGCGCAACTAAGCACTTTCACCGCTTTAATAGGTTCTGTAGAAAGCAAGTGTGGACCTTTACAGAGGTCGGTGAAGTTACCTTGTGTATAGGTAGAGATATGTCCATCTTCCAATTCGTTGATAAGTTCGCACTTATAGGTTTGTCCTTTGTCACCAAAGGCTTTGAGTGCATCTGCTTTAGAGATGGACTGACGAACGACAGCTTCTTTCTTTGCGCGCAGTTCCATCATTTTGTTCTCAATGGCAGCAAAGTCAGAGTCTTTAATCACTTGTCCTTCGGCGGGCATTACGTCGTAATAGAAACCATTCTCAATTGCAGGACCGATACCGAATTGGATACCAGGGTACAACTCTTGTAGTGCTTCCGCCATGAGGTGGCTGCTGGTGTGCCAGAAAGCATGTTTTGCTTCGGCATCATCCCATTTATGTAACTTAATGGTGCAGTCCTCGTTGATGGGATAATTGAGTTCAACGATTTGGTCATTTACACTTGCGCACAAAATATCTTGTGCTAAACGGCTGCTAATACTCTCAGCCACTTGTAACGGCGTCACGCCGCTTTCATACTCACGGACACTTCCGTCCGGAAAGGTAATTTTAATCATAATTAGAAACTTACAACTGTTTACTATTATTATTTTGTTTGTTTGTTATTCTTCGCTAAGGAACGTGCTTACTTCGTTCATCAGTTCCATCTTGGCTTTCTCTAAGTTATCGTTGACGATAACGGTGTCGAAGTATTGTGCTTTCTCCATTTCGGAAGTAGCTTTAGCAACGCGCTCTTCTATTTTCTCGGGCGCGTCGGTAGCGCGGTTAATCAGTCGTTTACGCAGTTCAGCCACCGATGGTGGAGCAACGAAAATGCTGAGTGCGTCGTCGCCAAAGATGCGTTTTAGGTTGATTCCACCTTCTACGTCCACGTCAAACACGACATGGTGTCCGGAAGCCTCAATACGCTCTATTTCGGACTTGAGCGTGCCGTAATAGCATCCGCTATACACTTGTTGCCACTCTACGAGTTGATTATCGCGTATGAGTTGTTCAAACTCCGGATTGGTAATAAAGTAATACTCTTTTCCGTGTTCTTCCACGCCACGAGGTTGGCGCGTAGTGGCGCTGATGGAGAACTCCAAGTCGTGTCTCTGTGAGAGCAGGAAATTGATTAGCGTGCTTTTGCCCGCACCGCTTGGGGCACTAAAGATAAGTATCATAATACGTTGAGCACTTGCTCTTTTATTTGCTCCAAAATATCCTTCATTTTAACGACGATAATTTGCATCTCGGACTGGTTGGACTTACTACCGAGAGTATTGATTTCACGTCCCATCTCCTGGGCAATAAAACCTAATTTTTTCCCCACTCCGCTCTGCTGAGTATTGTTATCCGATTGTTGTTGCAACGTCTCGCGGAAGTAACGCAGATGGTTTGCAAGTCGCACTTTCTCTTCGGTGATATCGAGTTTCTCGAGGTAGTATATCAGTTCTGCTTCCAGACGATTTTGGTCAATTTGCTGTTTGGTTTCTTCAGCAAGTTTACTGAGGTTGGAGAGCAGGTGTTGTTTGATTTTTTCGACGCGTCCTTTCTCGAACGGTTCGACTTCGGCTAAAAGTTGTTCTATTCCGTTAATCTTCTCATTGAACATCTTCTCGAGGGCAGCGCCTTCTTGGATTCGGAAAGCGAGGAAGCCTTGAAGTGCCTGATTGATAGCGTGTTGTAAGAGCGTCCACTCTTCGTCGCTTAGCGATGTGTCTTGTGCATTGGTCTTCATTACATCGGGCATGCGGAGGATAGCAGCCATTACCTCATCGGGAACGTTCTCCACATTCATTTGCTCTTTGTATTGCGCCGCATACTCTTTGGCGAGTGCCCAGTTAATGGCACTAACGGAGGACAGCTGTTCTCCAGCGACAGGTTGTTGGTAGATTGCTACATCTACTTTGCCGCGCTCCAGCGGTTGTGTGAGCATGGCGCGGATATCTGCTTCTTTGTCCTTGAACTGCGGGTATAGTTTGAGCGTGAGGTCTAACTGTTTGCTATTGACAGCGCGCAATTCAACAATGGTCTTGTGGTCGGAAAATATATACTCGGCTTTTCCGTAACCGGTCATGGACTGTATCATTTACCTATGCAAAATTTAGCGAATATATTATTTAGTACTTCTTGCGATGTTATCTTACCAGTTATTTCTCCGAGTGCGTTGAGGCAATCTTGCAAGTCCATGGAGAGGAATTCTCCGCTCAGTCCGTCTTGGAGTCCAATCTGCACTCGTTCGATAGCTTCTTTAGCACGCACCAAAGCCTCATAGTGGCGGGTATTTGAGATGATTGTGCCGTTATGGTTGAGTTGCTCCTTTGCGAGTCGCACGAGTTCTTGTCGCAGCGGTTCTATCTCTCCGTTCTTGGCAGAGATAAGGATACGGTCTTTGACGGCTGCCCATGCTGTATGGTCTCCCAATAAGTCGGCTTTGTTCTGCACTTGAATGACGAACTGTCCACTTACTTCCGGCTCCTGACTCTTGGCTCCTGGCTCCTTATCACTCACCGCCACCACTATTTGTGCCTGCTCCATTGCTTTTCGGCTGCGCTCGATGCCTAAAGACTCGATAGTATCGTTCGTTTCGCGTAGTCCTGCGGTGTCGATAAAGCGGAATAGGATGCCGTCTATGACCACTCGCTCTTCTATCGTGTCGCGAGTCGTTCCTTCTATATCGCTAACGATAGCGCGGTCTTCACCCACTAAGGCATTAAGCAACGTCGATTTGCCGGCATTCGTCGGCCCGACGATAGCAACGGCTATACCGTTCTTGATGGCATTTCCGGCTCGGAAGGACTTAACCAATCGGTCCAAGTGCTGGGAGAGTTGTACGCTGAGTGCTGACAACTCCGAGCGGTCTGCGAACTCTAATTCCTCGTGGTCAGCAAAGTCCAGTTCCAACTCAACGAGACTGGTGAAGTGTAGCAGTTGTTCTCTGAGCGCATCTAATTCAGTCGTTATACCGCCTCTGAGATGGCTAAGCGCTAAGTCTTTCTCGGCTTTCGTTTCGGACGCAATCAAGTCTGCAACGGCTTCTGCTTGTGTGAGGTCCATCTTTCCGTTGAGAAAGGCACGCTGTGTGAACTCTCCGGCTTTCGCCAAGCGACATCCTTCGTCAGTGAGCCAACGCAGTAACTCCTGCTGGATGAAAAGGCTACCGTGGCAGGCAATCTCCACCACATCCTCTCCTGTAAACGAGTGCGGAGCGCGGAAGACGGACACCAATACCTCGTCCAAGATATCGTCGTTTTGTCCGGCACGATGCAGCATCGCATGGTGGATAGTGTAGCCTTTAGCCGACTGCAAGGGGCAAGTCAAGCGTTCAACGATAGCTATCGCGTCGGAACCGGACACCCGCGCAACGGCTATACCGCCGCTGCCGTAAGGAGTTGATATGGCTGCAATCGTATCTGGCATCACATTTTAATTCAGCCTGCAAAAGTAGTGTTTTTTTTGCATATATGCAAGAAAAAAGTGCAGATTGTGGTGAAAACTGCACTTTTTTTACTTGGAAGTTAGACCGCTGCGCTGTTGGAGGTTGGAAGTTGGAAGTGGGAAGTGGGAGTTTTGAGGCGATGTAATTGGCTGATAATCATAGTGAAGTCAGGACATGGTCCCGCTGTGCATACATTCAGCATACATTGGGCATACATTGAGCATCCGTTGAGCATCCGTTGACAGCGGGAGGGGAGAGGGAGGGGAAAATGAATAATTAAAAATTAAAAATTAAAAATTATTCAAAGAATAATGAATAATGATTAATGAATATCTATTCAATGAATAATGAATAATTAATAATGAATATCTATTCAATGAGGAAATGACGAATTGATGAAATGATGAAAAAGAGAACGCGAGGGAGGTCGCGTTCTCAATGATTTGGGATTTCGAGATTACGGAATAACGTAATTCGGAATAACGAGATTCGGAATTCGGGATTACGGGATTCGGAATTACGGGATTCGGAATCACGAAAGGTTATTTATTTCACTTCTTTTCCTTCAGCGTTGTAGGTTTTACCATCGCGTTGGATGAAGAGTTCACCATTGCGGATGAATTTAGTTGCCTCATTGCGTTTAGCAGCAGAAACATTGTCAATGCCGGTAGCTTTAGCTGTGAAGTATCCGGGTTGACCTTTTTTGTCAGGACGTGCGTACTTAATATTCACATTGTTTTTATCCAACAGAGTGCCGTTTCCACCTTTTATTTTCTCGCAGTTGGTGAACATACCATCGGAAAGCAAAGGTCTGTTCGGAACTGACCAGTCGTCATTACAATAAATAGTAGTCAGTTCTTTGCACTCTTGGAACATGTACTCTACATTTCCTGTTTTTTCAACATTGAAGCTTGTGAGATCGAGTTCTTTCAGTTTTTCGCAATGTCCAAACATAGACTTCATAGTCGTTACATTCTCGGTGTTCCATCCTGTGAGATTAAGGCTTTCTAAGGCTTCGCATCCATAGAACATGACTTCCATATTCGTAACATTCTTGGTATCGAATGTGCTAAGATCAAGTTCTTTCAATGCCCAGCAGTTTTGGAACTGATAGCTCATATCCGTTACTTCGGAAGTATTGAGGTATTCGAGATGTTTGATAGTGGTCAGTTTGGTGTAATTATCGAACCAAGAGTCCAATTTAGTAGGCCGAGCATCCTGCATAGAAGGTTTGAGTTCCATAGTTGTAACATTAGGGAACAATTCGGATGGCCAGAAATCGACCGCTTTTTCAGTTGGGTCATCCGTGTAATCAATGGTTAGCGTTGTTCCGGCATCATCTACTGTAGCATAGATTTTCATTCCTTGTGAACCTCCAATGGGTTGAATGTCCGTAAAGTTTTTCCATCCGTCAGCGGCTTGGTATGCGGCTACACAGCCTTTCGGAACAAATAACGTCACTTTAGACAAGTTAATGCCGTCAAAAACGGTAGAAGCAGCCCATGTCGGCGGAGTGACAGCTTTGCAAGTAAGGGAATCCAAACTGGAACACTCTTCAAATGCAGCAGCACCTATTTTGGTAATACCTTCGCCTAAAGATACGTTCGTCAGTCGATTAAGGTATCTAAAATCACTATTACCAATCTCAGTAAGTTTATCAGTAATGACTAATGTTGTTAACTCGTCTTTGCAATTAGACCATGGAGCAGCTGAAGTATAATCGTAAATTACTCCTGATCCATTAATGCTTAGTTTGCCATATCGAACTGCCCAAGATGCCGTTTTACCACATTGGCCGTCACCAAATGAATACATATTCTCGAAATCTTCCCAAACAGTTGCTTGTTTGTAAGAAGTTTTCGAACCGACAGGAACGTTCACATTCACTTTAGATAAATTAATGCCATCAAAAACGGTAGAAGCCCCACATGTAGGCGGATTAATAGCTCTGCAAAAGATAATTTTTAAACCTGAACACTCTTCAAATGCAGCAGCACCAATGGAGGTTACTCCAGAACCTATCTCCACAAATTGAAGTTTCGTAAGGTATCTGAAAGCACATTTACCAATTTTAGTAATATTATTTCCAATGTATACGTCTGTTATCTCGTAAGTAGCCCAAGGAGAAGAAGTATAATCATACATTTCTCCTGATCCTTCAATGGCTAACACACCATCTTCTGTCCATTCCCATGTTGCATTTGGGCCACAGGTGCCAGTTTCGGCAAAGATTGTTCCTACGCTTGCTGCAAGCGCGAGGAAAAGAGTTAGAAATTTTCTTTTCATAACGATTTGAATTTTAAGTTTGTATTAATTATTTATTTATTCGACTCTTGCACCTTGTGCATTGAAGAGTTTATTTCCATGTTGGATAAGTAGTTGTCCGTTTTGGATGAATTTGACACTTGTCGATTGCGATTTGACAGAGTCAATGTTCGTAGGCGGTTCGATACCAGTTACATAGAATTCGACAAAGTTAGCCGATTGGTTGACAATCAGTTTATCTCCGAAGTCACTATTCATCTCACCACTCACTTTAGCGAGGACATAGATAGTTATTCCGCCGGCTCCGTCATCCTTAGTGCGTACCCCTCCGTCATAGGTGATGGTGAGATTGGCGTTTTTGATAACATCACCAAAGTCGGGGTCTTCGCCACCGGAAGGAATATCCGAGAACAGGTTATCATCGTTCGTATTATTGGTGAGTGTAATCTGCTTCGGAATCGTAGTTTTATTACCAGGGACAGACAGATTGAAGACGAACAATGGGTTTTCTGTAGCATCGTATTCATAGACGGTTGCGCTCCAAGTGCTATGATTTTCGTCCCAATGTAAGTAACCGATTGTAGGCGTCATTTCTTTGGTTTGTGGCACTCTGGGTTCAGGTGTTTTTCCTGTCAGAGTGAACATTTGTCCGTCCACGGTATTAGACATTGGGACGCCTTCGGGCGATACAGCCATCACCGACCATTGGACAAGGAGTGATTTGTCTTCTTCAAGGAGATATGTTACGCTGAATTTGCCGTCAGCTCCTTGTACATAACGAGTCCATTCTTCACCGGTGTACATATCAAACATGTACAACACACACGTCTGGACATCGGGGAGCGTTTCCCACGTCATGGTAGCTTTATTTCCATTGACATCCGCATTCAGATTGTTAGGCTTATAATCCTCCGAGACAATAGCAAGTTCATCGCCGTGAGAAGCTTTAGCCAGAAGCACACCATCTGCGCTATAGGCATTGACTACCCAGGATACGCGGTGAGTTCGAGTGCCGTATAACTTAACGGAATAGTTCGTGTCGAAGATATTCTCAAACTCGAATGCGGCTCCCAAATCACTTATTTCGAGCGTGTAGTGATCCACCTGCGATGGGGATGGTTGTGTCCAAGTGAAAGTAACTGTTTGCTTGTCCGTTCCGACAGCGGCAGCTAAATTAGTCGGCATGTTCATATTACCGGATACAAGAGTAACCGTCATTATTTTTTCCTCGGCAACCTGCTCCAAAGAGACATTATTAAGAGGTGTTATACGGAACTCATAATCGCCTGCAGCAGTAAACGGTATTGGGCAAGTGAAGGTATTGCTTTCCTTGTAGGGCAGAATAGCGAGGGATTGATAATTTCCCGTTCCGCTTGGGCATGCTTCGAACTTATAAGCAGGCGCATAGTCCTTAGAAGAAATAGTGAAAGTAATCACAGAAACGGGATTTGAAACCGCCGCTTGGATATTAGTGATGCGGTAGTCGTGATTCGGTGCATCGCATTGTGCTTCAAGCAGTTCCCATGCATGCGATTGTTGATATTGCAACTCAAAGCAAGCTTGGGCAGTATTGATGATTGGAGAGAGTTGTGAGTTACTTCCCGAAGCATCGGATGTGTTGCATACACGGAATTTGATAGCCGATTTGTTGGTATTAATTGTCTTGGAGAACCAAGCTCCGCTCGCATCCATATCGGCTTTAACGATAGTAGGCGTTTGCGTCTCAACATCTATCCATTCGAACCAAACGCCGTAGGTAATATCCATGTCGTTATCGTCAGGAATGAGCACGCGCAGTTCGACGTCTCCCAAAGCAGGGAAAGCGGAAATGTTCAGCGTTTTTATTATTTCAGCTAATAAACTGCCATTTTCGTTTTCGGCAATAAATGTGACAAAATAATCCCCATTACCAGGTAATTCGTCAAATGTAAAGGTGTATTTGCCATCCTTTGCCGGCGTGTATTTCGGCATAACGAATAACTCTTTCATCCAGTTGTCATACGTTACACTGATATAATAATCCTCTACAGCGGGATAATGATTCCACGAGATTTCGATGGTTTTATCTTTCTGCACGGCAGTAAGGGATTCCTCGATGATTTTCTGCGGACTCTTGAAGTTTATGTCCAGCGCTTCTTGGTACATCTTTACATAAGGCAGATAATTTGTTCCGTCATAAGAGCAAGGGAAGAAGATTAGTGTTCCTAAATGGATATCATCCGTTCCGTCATAGTAATATGTCAACTTTCCTTCGGTAACGGTAGCAAAATTATCGTAACTCCACGTATTGGCATCGTCCATCAGGCTGATAAAATAATAAGGTGCCAAATTATTCGCATCCCACGTGATGGTCACGCCGTTTACAATATCCTGAACCTGCAAGTTGGAAATGCGATAGTCATGGTCCTCGGCAGTCGCAGAAACTTCTCCCGCCATAAATGTTCTTTCGTTAGGCGTCTCCTCATAAAGCGCCTGCACTTCGATGTTCAGTTCGGGTTTGTCCTTAGCGATATACGAAGAAGGAGACCATCCCCCGATTTCGGTAACATCTTTCGTAGTGGCGGAAGTTTCCGTTTTGATGGAATAGGTAAAATTCGTTTCGTCGGGGATAACGACCGTTGCTCCCCACCAGCGGGATGTGCCTTCGCGGGTCAGCACGACATCTGTCCAGGCGCCACCAGTAATGTTCTTCCACGAAAAAACGATGGTGCCTGTTGTTGAGAACTCGGAGTCCGTAGGAATAAGTGTACGAACTTTGACATTAGCTGCAGGAAGCAGACTCCATGAGCATGCCATGAATGCAAATAAGAGAGTAAAGACTTTTTTCATATCGTTTTGATTTTATTGGTTAATCAATGCTTTTTTACAAAGAGATTCCATATTTTGCCGATGAGCGAGGTAACGAAGTGGAACTGTTGGGTAGCGTTTTGCACGCGGCATTCCATCTTCACGCGCTGAAGTTGTGCGTTATTTTCGGCTTCAATAGTACGGAGAGCGAGTTCTTCTTCGCTTCTTATCTGATTAGACATGAGGCGAATAAACGGATGCACAAAGAGGGGTTTGCGGCAAACAATTGCTAATATGATAAGCAAAAGAAAGACAGCGCCGAGGATGAGTGCAGCAGCCCAAAGCGGCATACACGCGGTGAGGGCGTTGATTGCAGCAACCGAAGCGAACGCAAAGAGTCCTATCGCGCAGAGTACAACGGTCAGAATAAGCAGAAAGAGCCCTAAGACACGGCTGACGATACCGATAAGCCGTAGTTTTCCTATTTCGGCAAGCGACTTACTATACTCAGTCAGTTCGGATTTGACTTGGCTAACAAAATCGTTTTCCATAACTATGCCTCCTTTTCTGTTTCTGTTTTTGCTTCTTGTTGTTTCTGGTTCATCTGCTGTTTGGCTTCTTCGAGCAGTTCAGCCAATTGTTTACGAACTTCTTCGCCTGTTTTAGGCGTAAGTAAGAGCGCTGCAGCAGCTCCGAGAACTGCGCCGCCGAGAAGAAGAGCGGCTCCTTTGAATAAGTTGTTCATGGAATATGATGAATTAAAATTAAAAATTACGAATTAATGGCTTCGCGCCTAATTAAAAATTTAGTTTTCGGCGACAAAGGTACAAGAAAAATTTAATATACGCAAATTTTTTATAAATAATGTGTAATGTTTATTGTTTATTAAACAAAAAAAGTGTATTTTTTTTGCGTATATAACAAAAAAAATATAATTTTGCGGCGCTGTTGGAAGTTGGAAGCGATGTACAAAGGGACAATGTACAAAGTACAAAGCTAATAGTTGAAAGAAATATGATATTAAATTACATTTGGATTGGGTTGATACTGATTGCCGTGATTGTCGGCATTGTTCAGTTTTTTGCGTTTGGTCAGACGGATATCTTTTCGGAGATACTGAACTCAACGTTCACGTCGGCAAAGTCGGGTTTTGAAATCAGTTTGGGTTTGACGGGTGTGTTGGCCCTGTGGATGGGAATAATGAAGATAGGCGAACAAGGTGGAGTCATCAATCAATTTAGCCGCGTGGTGAGTCCTTTCTTTACGCGGATATTCCCCGAACTGCCAAAAGGTCACCCTGCTTTTGGTTCGATGCTGATGAATATCTCGGCAACGATGTTGGGCATTGATAATGCGGCAACGCCATTGGGTTTGCAGGCGATGAAAGAGTTACAGGAGTCTAATCCCGACAAGACAAAAGCGTCCAATTCGATGATTATGTTCTTGGTATTGGTGACGAGTGGACTGACGCTTGTTCCGGTATCGATAATGACTTATCGCGCGCAGTTAGGCGCAGCCAATCCTGCGGATGTATTTCTGCCGATACTATTAGCGACATATTTTGCAGCCATGGCTGGACTTATATCTGTAGCTATCGCGCAGAAGATTAACCTGTTCGACCGCGTGGTCTTGGGCACGCTGCTCGGCATCACGGTGTTTGTGGGCCTGATTATCTGGGGTGCGTTGAGTTTGCCTCAAGAGACAGTAAGCAAATGGTCGGCTATCTTAGCGGCAGTGCTGCTGTTAGCGGTCATCGTGTGGTTCGTAGTAGCAGGAATGGTTCGCAAGATTAATGTGTACGACGCGTTTATCGAAGGAGCAAAAGACGGATTCAAGGTAGCCGTGGGCATTATTCCTTACCTGATAGCAATCTTAGTGGCAGTAGGCATGTTCCGCGCGAGTGGTGCGATGAATCTGTTAGTTAGCGGAATGGCTTGGTTCTTTGCGTTATGCGGACTGAATACGGATTTTGTGCCGGCTTTACGGACGGCATTGATGCGTCCGCTGAGTGGTAGCGGTGCCCGCGGACTGATGGTAGATGCAATGATGCAATACGGCGCCGACTCATTTGTTGGCCGCTTAGTAAGCATCGTGCAAGGTTCGACTGACACGACGTTCTATATTCTTGCCGTTTATTTCGGGAGTGTGAAGATTAAAGACACACGCTATGCCGTTGTATGCGGTTTGATAGCCGACTTCTTCGGTATCTTAGCAGCAATAGTGTTAGGATACATTTTCTTCCACTAAGAGAGCCTTTCCAACTTCGCATAGGTCAGAAGCAATGTCTTCTGGCCTTTTTCATCGAATAAGATATCGATTTTGTCATTGCCGGTTCCCTCGTCGCGATAGACGCGAAGAACTTGCCCCTTACCAAAGACGCGGTGCATAATTCGGTCGCCCGGATTCCAGTCAGAGGGAATAGGTGATTGGGCAGACGGAGTAGAAGTAATAGGGGTAATAGGGGAACTAGGAATCCTAGGGGTACTAGGAAACCTAGGATTACTAGGAATACTCGGTGCTCTGTTATCCATAAGTTGCAAGAACTGACGGTCAATATCTCGCAGGAAACGTGACTGGGAAGAGAAATTGATTGAGCCATTGGTGAAGCGCGAGCGAGCGAAACTGAGTGTGCAGTATCTCATTGCGCGTGTAATAGCCACATAGAGAAGTCGACGTTCCTCTTCAATCTCGGCAGGTGATTGGCAGAACTGCGAGGGGAAGAGTTGTTCCTCTAACCCAACGATATGCACTGAAGCGAACTCCAGTCCTTTGGCGGCGTGCACAGTCATCAACGTGACGCGAGAGGTATGGTCTTGAATATTCTCATCCTGGTCAGTAAGCAGACTCACCTCAGCGAGGAAGTCCTGTATGGGCGTGAATGAGACGCCTTCGTCGGTGCGCTGTTGCACAAACTCATGAATACCGGAAAGCAGCTCGTCGAGATTCTGCTTGCGGTCTATACCTTCAGGCGAACGGTCTAAAGCCGCAGCGGTCATTATTCCCGATTGCCGCATCACTGTCTCTGCGAACTCATAGGCATCCTTCGTCTCCATCACTTCGATGAAGTGCTCCATCATGGACGCAAAATCGGATAGTCTCTTGGCGGTGGAGGAAGAGAGTCCTGCTTCGACAGGATTTGCCACCACTTCCATCATACTTATATTCTGCGCCACTGCATACTCAGACACTTTGCGCAAAGTTGTGTCTCCTATTCCACGCGCCGGATAATTGATGATGCGAACCAATGCTTCATTATCCTTAGGATTTGCCGCCAAGCGGAAATAACCGATTGCATCCTTGATTTCTTTGCGCTGGTAGAAAGATGTGCCACCATAGATGCGGTATGGGATATTGAGTCGCCGCAGTTCATTCTCCAATACGCGCGATTGGGCGTTGGTGCGATAAAGCACTGCTATATCATCATAGGTCAGTTGATTGTCATGCGCTTTCTCCGCTTTGATGAGTGATGCAATACCGCTTGCCTCCTCGCGGTCGGACATATACGAATAGACACCTATCCGATTGCCCACTTCTTTCTCGGAGAAGACATTCTTAAAGATTTGGTTTTCGTTATGGTGAATAAGCGAATTGGCAGCATTGACAATCGTTTGCGTAGAGCGATAATTGCGCTCCAACTTGAAGAGTTGGGCGTTGGGATAGCCGTTTTGAAAAGTAAGGATATTACGAATATCAGCTCCGCGGAAGGAATAGATAGACTGCGCGTCATCTCCCACTACGCAGACATTATTCTGCGGTTCGGCGAGTTGTTTGACAATGAGATACTGCGCATAGTTGGTATCTTGATACTCATCGACCAGCACATACTGAAAAATATTCTGATAGTAGCGCAACGTCTCCGGGTACTCATGAAATAGCACGCAGCAATTCATCAGCAGGTCGTCAAAATCCATCGCATTAGCAGCCTTGAGCCGCTGTTGATAAGTCTTATAGACCTCCGGTAAGTCGTACATTCGATCCATGCGATTCTGCTTATTGAAGTCCGCCCGAAGTGCATATTGTTCGGGACTGATAAGCATATTCTTCGCGGCAGAAATCTTCGAGAGCACAGCTGCAGGTTTATAGATTTTATCGTCGAGCTGCATCTCTTTGCAAATCGTCTTGAGTAGCGATTTCATATCAGCCGTGTCGTAGATAGAGAAATGGCGCGAGAAACCCAAGCTCTCCGCCTCTTGGCGCAGCATCTTAGCGCAAATGGAGTGGAAAGTACCCATCCACAAGTAGCGAGCCGACTCTTGTCCAACGAGTGAACTGATACGCTCTTTCATCTCCCGCGCTGCCTTATTGGTGAAAGTGAGTGCTAAGATATTATTGGCAGGAATACCCTTGTCGAGCAGATAGGCGATTTTATACGTCAGCACACGGGTTTTGCCGGAACCGGCACCCGCGATAACGAGTTGAGGACCATCTGAATAGGTGACCGCCTCGCGTTGTGATTCGTTTAAGTCGCTGATGAAATCCATTACTCTACCCGATTGCCAACAACGTCGAATAATTGGTTATTTTGACGGATATAAAGTTGTCCATCCTTGAGCACTTTCTCTGCTGTCGGTTGGTCATTTATTTCCTGCAGTACGGTTGTTGCCGGAGCATCTATCTGCAGCGTGTTTGTGTTATCCGGTACCACTTGTGTCGGGTCGTTGCCCACATAGTTAAAGAACACGCTTCTGCACATATCTTCGAGCATAATGCGGTATTCTGCCACAAGTAATTTCAAGACAGTTCCCAACTCCTCTTTACCACGGCAAATCGTTTGCGTGATGTAATTATCAAAACCATCCATGCACGCTTTGAGGTTGGCATCCGGTTGACGCGTGTTTTCGTCGCCGAGAGACAACTCGTTCACCATCGTAGTCATTGGAGCAAGCATCGAAGTGGACATCTCTGCAATCATCTGCTCTTTGGACTTTGGAAGATTAAAGTC
>ONMT01000040.1 GCA_900319025.1 uncultured Bacteroidales bacterium | reverse complement strand
AGAAATCCGAAGGATGGGCAGAAAGGCTGCACTTGGCTTTTGAACGTAAAAGAGACCGTTTTACACAATTTTTTGCCGCTCCGAAATTTGTCTCCATTGCGGATATTCAGGCGCGCTTGGGGCTCAAAGAAGACGAGATTTTCGATGCCGTTGCTAACTGTGATGAGTTCCGTTTAATCAATCTGGCTGCGACACGTACGATAGAGGAACAAGCGGAAGACAAATTGGCAGTGGAGCATTTCCCGCTCAATCGCCCTTATGGATGTTGTGTCAATCGCCATTCAAAAATTACCATTATGAATGCTGTAGCTTCGGCTGATGCGATTACTGGATGGGCGGCATTTTATCTTGCCAAGATGGGAGGATTTAACTATATTAGCAGAGAAATAGGAGCTCTGCGACCATTTAAATCATTTTATCTCAACGATGGGGAAGACACAGTGCCATTTTTGAAAGAATACATGGATGATTTGCGTGAATTGGCGCCTTCTGAAGACTCGTGGGTGATTACTTTGATGGCTGCCAGTGGAGCGCAGGAGCCTGTTTACCCTACACAGATTCATTTCACTTGCGGAGTGAAGAAAGGGGATGAGACGTACAACGACCCCAATATTACAATTCATGATATCCCGTTGTACGACAAGATGTGGCATGCAGTAGCGGATTCCCTGAAGAAACAGTTTGATTTAGATACAGACAATCAACGTTATTATGACAACTCCAGTCCGCGCGTTTATGCTCGTAAATGGCCGTACAAAATTAATGCTTGCGGGCTGCGGATTGCTTGGAGCGTCATGTGTTGGGATACGCGTTCGATGCAAGTGCTTCAAACAATAGCCGAACAGATCAATCAGCAAATCAACCACACTGGCAACCCCAAAGTGCTGGATTTGAAAAATAAAGGTATTGGATATAGTGATTATGCAGACTAACATGCGCATTCTTGTAACTGCTTTTGAGCCTTTTGGCACAAACGACGCCAATATCTCGCAAAGGATGTTGGATGCTATTCAGGCAGATGTTACGAAACTTCTTCTGCCCGTTAGTTTTCGTCGTGCGCCGGAGGTACTCAACGAAGCAATCAAGCAGTTCCAACCGGAGGTGATTATCTCTATGGGACAAGCGGCTGAGGGAGACAAGATTCGCTTGGAGCGTCTGGCAATCAACATGATGGATAGTGCCAAAGGAGACAATGACGGCTATATTCCGGATGAAGAAATGATCTGTCCCGAAGCGCCTTTGGCATTAAAAACCGCACTTCCTGTAAAGCCATTATGTGCCGATTGTATCAATGCCGGATTACCGACTATTGTATCCAACTCCGCAGGCTTGTATGTCTGCAACCGCATCTATTTTGAGGCTCTGCGATGCACCACAAATTCGCTATTTGTCCATATTCCGAAGGACATGGATGTAGAAACAGCAAAACAAACAATAAATCAGTTAATTAAATATTTCTAATTCTATAAACCTATGGGACTTTTTAGTAAAAAACAAGAGCCGGCATTTGAGCTTCCTGCTAAATTAGAGGCTCTTCTTCAAATGGCGCTCAAGGATGGCGTAATAAGCGACAAGGAGTTATCTGTTTTGCGCACGGAAGCAGCAAAACATGATATTAGTGAGGATGAGTTGGATATGATCATTGAAAGCCGAAAGCCTCAAGTTCCGCAACAAACACAGAAAGAGACAAAGAAACCGAAAACGATTAGTTCGGAGGAGGTCAATACAGTTATCAAATCCAACCTGTATGCGGCAAGTGATTCGGTCACACAAACATTTCGGAAATACGAAATACTATGTGATTATACCACCAAGAGATTAGAGAAAGGCGATAGCGAAAAACTCCATCGTGCATTGTTGACATATATCAGCAGTATTGCTTCTCCTGCGGATAAGGAAACAATGCTTGATTTGATTGCACATTCGTTGCCCTACACAAAGGAATCGCTTGCATCAAAGGCGTTGAAAGCGGTCGCCAATGTTGGAGTAGGCGCTCTTAAAACAGTTTCCTTTTCTGCGAAAATGGTTAAAGTAGCAACATTTGGGAAACTCGATGTTGCTAATGTTGCCGTGGATGCAGTAGATAATTTCTCACAATTAACAGAGGAAGTTTTGAAATCAAATAGCGAGGAATTGGCTAACGCATGGCGGAGCAAAGTGGACAGTCTTTTCGCCGATGCAAAAGAACTCGCTGGAGGATTTCTTAACGGCGACCGCCAATTCAAAACAAAACTCTCCGAATTATCCGAACAATACAAACAGTATAAATAGCATATTTATGGGATTTCTTGATTCGATTAAACAAACGGCTTCTGTTGCATCTCAAAAAGTATCTGATGGCGCAAATAAAATTAAGGCCTCTATTCCAGAGGTGAAGTTGGAAGATATTACCGCCAACCTTAATTTGTACGAGAAATATTTCTCGGAAAGTGAATTGTGGCAGAAAATAGGTAAGTTCGGAAAATCAATAGGAGTAACAGTTCTTTATCCTGTTTTTTTGTTATTTTATCTGCTGAAATCAGGAGAGGTCAATTTAAAAGAAAAAGCAATGATTATTGGCACACTTGGTTATTTTATTCTACCATTAGATTTGCTGCCTGACACACTTCCTTTCGGACTCACAGATGATGAATTATCCCTTATGGCAGCTATTTCAGCTTTAGCATCTTGCATAACAATAGATATTCAAAATGAGGCAAAAGAACAATTACGGAAAATATTTGGCGAGTTTGATGAAAAAGCATTGGATACAGTAACGGATATCATACAAGGAGCAAATAATTTTATTAACAAAAGACAATAAACGAATGACCTACAAAATTTTCTTCCTCCGAAGCCTCATCGCTGGCTACTGGACATGCGGCAACATATAACTACCATAGAAACTAATTAATGCAACACAATAGCTTTTCATAGCACAATCAGGAGTGGGATTTTCCGCTCCCCTTGGTCATTTAGTTCTTTTTGGACCATTTTTTGGCAAATATACATATATTCTTCCTCAAAATTTGCATATACCAAAAAAATATTATATCTTTGCACGCAAAATGCAATTACCACTATGACTTATACATTTGTTGCAAGCCGGATTTCCGGCAATGGAAACGCTGTTTTTCCGGATAAACTGATAATCGATGATGACAAAGTTACCTATTACAAGGGTAAACTTATTGGCTATGACCAATCAGTTATCATGCGCGAACGCATTGGCTCTGTGTCTCTCAGTCAACATCTGCTTTTTGGCGATATCATCATTGAGAGCAAAGGAAGTCAAACTATTCACGCCGAAGGCTTCACCCGTTCCGATGCCAAACAGATATTGAAACTGCTTTCATAACAATGAATAAGTACTCACCTGAAATAGCAACTCTGCGGATGGATATTGAGCATGAAGTTAAACGCAAGATCCGTACTCCGTATGACTTTGAGTTCCTCGCCGGAGTCATCTGGGAACGCCTGCACGAGAATATCTCTCCCACTACACTCAAACGCCTTTGGGGATATATTGATGGCGCTGATACAACGCGGAGAACAACGCTTTGCCTGCTCGCGCAGTTCCTCGGTTTTGCCGACTGGGAGGCCTATCTCGCTTCGCTTGCTAATCGCTCAGACATCGAGAGTGCTGCCTTTGAAGGCGAAGGTGTTCATATTGACGACTTGCAAAAAGGAGACAAAGTTGAGGTGACATGGTTGCCGAATAGACGCTGTGTCTTCCGCTATGAAGGTGAAGCACATTTTACCGTTCTTGAAGCCGAAAATTCCAAACTGCATGTCGGCGATTCGTTCGATACCTCCTGTTTCCTCATCGGCAAACCGATGTACCTGGATAATGTACAAAGGAACGACGAACATAGTACAAAGGAGGGATATTCTTACGTAGCGGGTTCCAAACATGGCTTGAATTCCGCCAAATTGGTTGATGGTAAATGACAAAATGGTAAATAGTTCGAGTTCATCTGATTTCATAGTGCCTTCCGATTTCTCGTCACAATGGCGAGATATATCTCTTGTGCAAAACCATTCCCGCACACAAATCTACTTGGCAACGCGCTATGGAAGACGCTTTGTGCTCAAGGCGCTTGTGCCGGAAGTTGCCTCTCTGACAGACTATCAGTTACAGCAGGAGCAGGAGTTCCAACTTGCTATTCAACTCGTTCATCCGAATATTGCCGCAACCTATTCGTTGGAGGAAATAGACGGAGTGGGGCGCTGTATCGTCCAAGAATGGATAGATGGTATCACGCTCGGCGAATGGCTACGCACCAAACCGTCCAAAGCCGCACGGAAACGGGTGTTCTCACAACTCATGGATGCGCTCGAATACATCCATAGCCTGCAACTCGTCCACCATGATTTAAAGCCGGACAATATCCTTATCACTCGGAATGGCGCGAACGTCAAACTGATAGATTTCGGGCTCTCGGCGACGGACGCTACTATCACATCCGTTCCGAACGACCCGCGCAAAGACATTGAGGCCCTGCAACGCCTCTTTCCGGACATCTGTCCCAAAGGGCATTTTGCCAACATAGCCGCCTTGCGCAAAGTCCTCAACCGCCGTAACAGACTCATGCTGCTCTTGCCCGTACTCCTGTCCGCTCTTCTGTTGGGAGCAGCTGCCGCGCTTTTCTATATTTCCTGGCATGAACGCCAGTCCGAGCAGCAGCGGATTGATGAACTGAACGCGCAAATAGCCGCTTATGCCGAACGAGACCTTGCGCAACAGGAAATGCAGCAGCGTATTGATGAGATGAGTGCACAGATAGACGCTTATGAAGAACAAGAACGTGAACAATTAAAGGAGAAAAAACGGTATGAAGCTATGTGTGCACAAGTGGACTTTTATATCGCACAAGAGCGTGAGCAATTATTAGAGATAGTTAATCGCAGCAAGTCCTATGAAGAAGAAATACTGGCTCATGAAAAGAATGCGTATGATAATGATCGCGTTACGGATTCTTTTGAAAAGAAGCGGGATTCGCTACTCAATTTGTACGACGAATCAGATCCGCTTCGGGAGCAGTTCTGGCAGAGGTGGGAACGTTTAGAAAAAGTTATGTATAAAGAAGTTTCTCATTATGCATGGCATCGTCCTCGTTTGAAAAAAGATCAAAAATGATAAAATAAATCATCTACCCTGACGAAAAACCGTTTCTTCGTGCAAAAAAAAAACTAAAAAACTCTAAACTCAAATAAAAGGCACGTCCCTAATGATCACTATGCCATCGCACGAGCGCAAAAGTCATTTTTTCGTCAAAAAACTTGCACATTCTATTTTTTTGTTGTACCTTTGCAGGCAAATTGGATAACTATGAAAGTAATCGAACGTTTGGCTGCGCTACGCGCGCAGATGAAAGCACATGGTCTGGCGGCATATATCGTGCCGGGAACAGATCCACATGCTTCGGAATATATGGCTCCCCACTGGATGGAGATGAGTTGGATAACCGGTTTCCTTGGCGAGACCGGAACAGCCGTAGTAACGATGGACCGCGCACTCTTGTGGACTGACAGCCGCTATTACCTTCAAGCCGAAGCCGAGCTGAAGGGAACAACCGTCGAACTTATGCGCGAGTCGGATGTCGATTGTCCGAGTATTACAGTGTGGCTCTGTAATAATTTACAAAGTGACAATGTACAAGGTAAAAAGGTTGGCGTTAATCCCGAAATGTATTCGGTCAACGGCTTCAAAAAACTGCGTGAGGATCTGGAAGATGGTGGAATAGGCCTAAAGTCTATAGACTTGATTCGTCCTATTTGGACGGAAAACAGACCCGATATTCCGATGTCTCCGCTCTATATCTACGACGATAAATACGCCGGAGAAAGTGTGGAGTCCAAATTACTTCGTCTGCGCGAAGCCTTGGCTGAAAAACGTTGCGATGCTGCTGTAGTAGCAGAATTGGATGAGATAGGTTGGCTGCTGAATATTCGCGGTAAGGACGTCGATTATACGCCCTGCGTCATCAGTTACGTCGTCGTCGAAGCTACGAAGTGCACACTCTTCATAGACCAGCGCAAGGTCAGCGCAACCTCTGCTGCCCAACTGCAAAAGAAAGGTATCGCCCTCGCTGGTTACGAAGACGTCTTCCCATACTTGAACAAACTCCAAGCCAATGGTGTGCTCTTTGATGGCAATCGTGTCAACGAAGCACTCTACGAAGCCATCAATCCTGCTATCAGCCGCAAAGTTAACGCTTCACCAAGTCCGCTCCAAGTGATGATGTCCATTAAGAACGAAGTTGAACTCAACGGCGAGCGTGAAGCTATGAAAGTGGATGCAGTAGCCCTAACGCGCTTCTTTATGTGGCTTGAGAAAGAGGCGATGAAAATGCCGCAAACAGAGATTACCCTTGCCGATAAACTGCATGAGTTCCGTGCAATGGGTAAGAACTTCACGGACGAGAGTTTCTGCACGATTGCAGGTTGGAAAGGAAACGGCGCGATAGTTCACTACCATGCGACACCCGAAGAGTGCGCAAAGATAGAAGGCAACGGCGTGCTGCTGCTTGATTCCGGAGGACAATATCTCGACGGCACAACCGATATCACACGAACTGTGTGGATTGGAGACGAAAAAACTATTCCTTCTTCCGTGAAGCATGACTTTACGCTGGTACTGAAAGGCCATATCGCGCTCGCTAAAGCACGTTTCCCAAAAGGAACTCGCGGCAACCAACTTGATGTCTTGGCGCACCAATATATGTGGGCGGAAGGTATCACCTACGGACACGGAACTGGTCACGGCGTTGGTCATTTCATGGGCTGTCACGAAGGACCGGCGAATATACGTACCGACAATAATACCAACCCGATGCGTGCAGGTAATGTCTTCTCCGACGAACCGGGAATCTATCGCACGAACGAATATGGTATCCGTACGGAAAATCTCGTGGTCTGCGTGCCGGCAGGCGAGTTCCCACGCACAACGGGTGAAACGTACTACGAGTTCGAGACCATCACCCTTTGTTTCTACGACAAACGATTGATGGATATCTCGATGTTAACGGCAGAAGAAATAGATTGGATCAATGCTTATCACGCGCGAGTGGCTGCCGAGACGCTGCCGAGACTCAACGATGAGGAAAAAGCATATCTCGAAGAAAAATGTAAACCAATAGCGAAATGAGTTTAGAGTCATTATTAACGCAGCACATCAAGACTGCAGTCAAGGAGTTATATAGCATCGAAGCAACCGATGCGCAGATTCAGTTGCAAAAAACCCGTCCCGAGTTTGAAGGAAATATCACCCTCGTCGTTTTTCCATTCGTTAAGGCTGCGCGCAAAGCGCCTGCGCAAGTGGCAAATGAGATAGGTGAGCAATTACTCGCTTCTGCAGACTCTCCAGTGGCTAAATACAACGCTGTTCAAGGCTTCCTAAACCTCGTTATCAACGATGCCTTCTGGATTAAACAACTTGAAGCCATTGATGCAGAGGAAAACTATGGCAAGCAGCCGGATCGTAACCAACTGATGATGGTCGAATACTCTTCACCCAACACGAATAAACCGCTTCACTTAGGTCATGTGCGCAATAACTTGCTCGGATGGTCTATCGCCCAAATACAAGAAGCAAACGGATGGAAAGTGGTGAAAACCAATATCGTCAACGACCGCGGAATACATATCTGCAAGTCCATGCTCGCTTGGCTGAAATTCGGCAACGGAGAGACACCCGAGTCATCTGGAAAGAAAGGTGACCATCTCATCGGCGATTATTACGTGCGTTTTGATAAAGAATACCGCAAGCAAGTGGCGGAAATGGTAGCCAATGGTATGGACGAAGAAACAGCAAAGCGCGAAGCTCCACTGATGAAAGAAGCGCAGGCAATGCTCCTCAAGTGGGAACAAGGTGACAAAGAAGTGCGCGACCTGTGGACGAAGATGAATAGTTGGGTATATGCAGGATTTGATGAGACTTACAAACGTATGGGCGTCGCTTTTGATAAGATTTACTACGAGTCCAATACATACCTCGAAGGCAAATCCGAAGTGGAAAAAGGTCTCGCTGCCGGACAGTTCTATCGCCGTGAAGACGGTTCTGTTTGGGCTGACTTAACCAAAGATGGCTTAGACGAAAAATTGCTGCTCCGTTCGGATGGCACTTCCGTTTATATGACGCAAGATATCGGTACCGCTAAACTGCGTTTCCAGGATTATCCGATTGATAAAATGGTCTATGTGGTTGGTAACGAGCAAGAATATCACTTCAAAGTGCTGTCTATCTTATTGGACCGTCTTGGTTTCCCCTTTGGCAAGGAGTTAGTACACTTCTCTTACGGCATGGTTGAACTGCCGAATGGCAAGATGAAATCCCGTGAAGGCACAGTAGTGGATGCCGACGATTTAATGGATAAAATGGTAGAGGATGCGCGAGAGATAAGCAAGGACAAAGTCAATACCTTACAGGGTATCACGGAAGTCGAGGCCAATGAGATTGCACGCAAAGTTGGACTCGGAGCGCTCAAATACTTCATCCTCAAAGTCGATCCGCGCAAGAATATGCTCTTCAACCCCGAAGAGTCAATTGACTTCAACGGAAACACTGGTCCTTTCATCCAATATACTTACGCCCGCATCCAATCCGTGCTCCGCAAGGCTACTGAAGAAAAATTGCAAATCACAAATGACAATTTGCAAATAGCTCCAAAGGAACTCTCCCTCATTCAGCGCCTCTGCGATTATCCTGCAATAGTTCGCCAAGCGGGAGATGACTTCTCGCCGGCGGTTATTTGCAATTACGCTTATGCGTTGGCGTGCGATTTCAACTCCTTCTATCACGATTTGAGTATCCTCAATGAGCCGGATGCTTCAAAACGTGCTTTACGACTCTTACTTGCTAAGAATGTGGCAAAAGTTATTCGCTCGGCAATGGAGTTGTTAGGCATCGAAGTTCCTGAACGGATGTAATAAATACTATATGATACGAAAAACCCGAGCTTTTTAGCCCGGGTTTTTGTTTTGAGGATGATAAACGAATTACTCTTCCTCTTTCTTAGCGGCTTTCTTAGTAGTCTTTTTAGCCTTCGGAGCCTCCTCTGCAGGAGCTTCTTCTGCCTTAGCTTCCTCTGCCTTTTCTGCTTTTGCGGCTTTTTTAGCCGGAGCTTTCTTTGCAGGTTTCTCTGCTTCTTGCTCTAAGCTGGCTTTGAGGTTAGCCAGAACGTCCAAGTCACCAAGAGTGGTCTTCTCAACCTTCGGAAGTTCAGGAGCAGCTTCTTTCTTGGCTTTTGGCTCTTTAGCAGGTGCTTCTTTCTTCTCCTCCCAAGTGCGGAGGTGGCTGAGCATGATACGTTTAGCATCTTTGTTGAACTCGATAACGCGGAACTCAAGTGTATCGCCTTTAGCAACGGGGCTCTTGTCCTCTTTAGCGAGATGACGGCTTGTGCAGAAACCTTCTACGCCATCCTCAAGTGCTACAACTGCACCCTTGTCGCTTAGTTCAACGATTTTACCTTCAACGAGAGTATCTACGCCGAATTTAGCTTCGAGCTCTTCCCAAGGATTCTCCTCGAGTTGTTTGTGGCCGAGGCTGAGACGACGATTCTCTTTGTCGATTTCAAGTACGATAACCTCGATTTCGGCACCGATAGAAGTGAACTCGTTCGGGTGTTTGATTTTCTTGGTCCAGCTCAAATCGCTGATGTGAATCAGACCATCTACGCCCTCTTCGATTTCAACAAATACTCCGAAGTTGGTGAAGTTACGAACTTTTGCCCAGTGGCGTGTGCCAACAGCATACTTCTCAGTAACGTTCTCCCAAGGATCCGGTTTAAGTTGTTTAATGCCGAGAGACATCTTGCGCTCGTCGCGGTCGAGTGTAAGGATAACTGCATCCACTTCGTCTCCCACTTTGAGGAAGTCATTAGCGGAACGAAGGTGTTGACTCCAACTCATTTCGCTTACGTGAATCAGACCTTCTACGCCGTCAGCAATCTCAACGAATGCTCCGTAGTCTGCCATAACGACAACTTTACCATGTACTTTGTCACCAACTTTGAGGTTTGGATCGAGTTGTTCCCATGGATGAGGAGTAAGTTGTTTGAGACCGAGTGCAATACGTTTCTTTTCTTCATCGAAGTCAAGAATAACAACGTTGATCTTCTGATCGAGTTGAACGATTTCTTTCGGGTCTGTAACGCGTCCCCAGCTCAAGTCTGTGATGTGAATCAGACCATCTACGCCACCAAGGTCGATGAATACGCCGTAGTTAGTGATGTTCTTAACCACACCTTCGAGAACTTGACCTTTCTCGAGACGAGAAACAATTTCTTTCTTTTGTGCTTCCATCTCTGCCTCGATAAGAGCCTTGTGAGATACAACCACATTGCGGAAGTCTTGATTAACTTTAACAATCTTGAATTCCATCGTCTTACCAACGAATACGTCGTAGTCACGAATAGGCTTAACGTCGATTTGGCTGCCCGGCAGGAAGGCTTCCATACCAAGAACGTCCACAATCATACCGCCTTTCGTACGGCATTTGATGTAACCGTTAACGACTTCGCCCTTCTCGCAAGCGTCAACAACGCGGTCCCATGCTTGAGCTGCGCGTGCCTCTTTGTGTGAAAGAACGAGTTGACCTTTCTTATCCTCTTGGCTCTCGATGAAGACTTCCACTTTATCACCAACCTTCAGGTCTGGATTGTAGCGGAACTCAGTTGCGGGAACAATACCGTCGGACTTGAAACCTACGTTTACGACTACTTCGCGTTTGTTGATAGACATTACAACACCTTCAACCACTTCTTTGTCCTTGATAGCGCTCAGGGTGTTGTCATACTTTTGAATAAGTTCTTCATTTAATGTGCCTTTTGACTCTTTCTCATAGGCATCCCAGTCGAAGTTCTGGAGAGATTTGTTTTCTGCCATAATGGTAGATAAGTGTTTGGTCGGACCGTGTTTCGCAACAGCGGTTTACCCAAACGTTAAAGGGTTAAACAATTAGTTAATTTGCCGTCGAATGGCATTTTACGCCTCGGTCGCTGACCATTGGTGTCGAGCCGCTCGACAAAAAGCGCGCAAAATTACTGCTTTTATTTTGATTACACAAATTTTTTGGAGTAAAAATCATTTTTGTCACAAAATATGCCTTTTTGTGCACAAAAAAAAGAAGGATTGTCTCACGACAACCCAATCTTTACTTAACCTTAAAATCTAATACCATGAAAAACACGGTGCAAAAGTACTGCTTTTTGATTATGTGACCAAATATTTTTGGCAAAAAATGTATGTGAAGTGCCATTTTTTTTAAAAATGTAAAATCCAAATATCAAAATTTACGCAAAAATACGAATTATTTGTCCATTTGCCAAAAAAAGTGTACTTTTGCATGCAATTTCAAATATGTCTATTATGAATTGGTTCAATGACTTATTTTTCGGTTCCGGTATAGCTCATTCTATTTTTGTGTTGGCTTTGGCTATCGGTTGTGGTATATTTTTATCAGAAAAGTTAAAGATAAAAGGTATTACGCTAGGCATAACATGGATTTTGTTCTGCGCTATTGCTTGCAGTCATTTTGGAATGCACTTGGATCCTGCTGTGGAGAGTTTCGCGAAAGATTTTGGTCTCATTCTCTTTGTCTATTCCATAGGACTTCAGGTCGGACCGAGTTTCTTTTCGTCTTTTAGTAAAGGCGGTCTGAAACTAAATCTGTTTGCTGCAGCTATCGTGTTATTGGGTTGCGTAACGGCATGGCTTATCCATTGGTTGAGTGGTGAAGAAATGGCAACGATGACTGGTGTGCTGTTTGGCGCGGTGACTAATACTCCCGGTTTAGGTGCCGCAGAGCAAGCATATCAAGATGTAGTAGGTTTGGTTAATCCTAATATCGCGAGTGGTTATGCGATGGCTTATCCGTTGGGTGTTGTTGGTATTTTGGTGTCGCTAATGCTTCTGAAAGTTCTATTTGGTATCAAATTAGATAAAGAAGAAGAACGCGTGCGTGCGGAGAAGGGGGAAGAAAAACAGGTGATGCATTATGATTTGGAACTAACTAATCCGCAGGTAGAAGGTATTAGAGTTCGTGATTTGTCGTTACTGACTCATGTGACACTTCTTGTCAGTCGTTTGTTAGATACCAAAGGAAATGAGTTTATGCCTGATGCTGACACAGTGTTGCATGTAGGTGATAAAGTGCGGATTGTTACGGAGTCTGTTAATGAAAAGACCGTGATGCTTTTGGGTAAATCTATTGAGATTGCGTGGGAGGAGAAAGAGAAAAATGTGCATTTAGTCAATCGTCATATTGTGGTCACAAAGCCTAAAATGAACGGAAAGAAAATAAGTGACTTAAAGGTGCGCGAAGCATTTAATATAACGATTACGCGCGTGCGTCGTGCGGGTATAGAGTTGTTAGCAACGCCGGATCTTATACTGCAGTTAGGAGACCGTTTAACGGTAGTAGGAGAGAAAGAGGAAGTGGATAAAATATTTAAGAACAGACTTGCTGAGAAGGACGGTGGTATTACCCTTGATGAAGCAGCTGCATTTAGAGGTTATGTTATAACAGAAGTACCTTCTGGGTACTTTATTACCCATGGCTATACTTTTTTCTCTTATGATGAAGCTTGTGATTGGATAGATGATCAGATTGATGACATACCTGAGATTAAACCTAATCTTACACCAGAACTTCATTTATATCATATCTTTTATGTAACAAAATCTTATGATCAGGGATATGATGAATTTATTCAGGCATATTCAGAAAAAGAAGCTATAAG
>ONMT01000105.1 GCA_900319025.1 uncultured Bacteroidales bacterium | reverse complement strand
CGGCCAAGACTACGACCATATTGGCTGCAAGTTGATAGAGATAACAGACGACTCAGAGGAGTAAATGGTTAATATCATCGGCGACATACATGGGCTGGATTGCTGGAAACAGTTGGTGTGCGAGGATGCAACGAACATCTTCGTCGGCGACTATTTCGACTCCAAAGATGGAAAATCTCAGGAACAGATTATTGCCAATTTCGAGGATCTTGTCGCTTATAAACAGACACATCCGGAGACCGTTCTGCTCTACGGAAATCATGACCTAAATTATCTTCTCGACAAAGATTACAAGAGTCGCTTCAGTCATCCCGAACGCCGCGAAATATACCGACAGTTATTCGCTGAAACGGAGTCGCTGTTCTATGGTGTTGCCTATGCGATAGATGATAAGACGCTGGTATCTCATGCCGGCGTGACCAAAGAGTGGTACGAGAAATATATTGGTCTGTATCACGGCGAGAATCCGCTAGTCGTTGCGCAACAAATCAATGAGTTGTGGCAGACGAACAAAACAGCCTTCACCTTCAGCGCGAACGTCTCCATTCCACGTGACGTATATGGCGAGTCCCCTACGCATTCGCCACTGTGGATTCGCTCGTGGATATTACCTAATCACAATCTGTTTGCTGATACTGACATCATGCAGATCATCGGTCATACACCTAAAGATGACATCACTTTCGTCTCTGACCGTATTATCTGTGTGGACTGCCTGCTCCATAATCCCAAGTCATGGCTTGTGTGAGGTTAGTCGTTTATTTATTCTCTTTTTGAAGATGTCCGTGTTCTCCATCTTAATCCGGGTGGCGACACTGGCCGTGACTTTGTTCTTCGTGCGTAACTTTTTGGTGTTCTCCTTATATACTTGGAACTTTTGGTTTAGTGGAGTTACTTGATCGATATTAGGCTTTAGCGAGATAGATGAAGAAGGTGGTGCCGTTTGGAGATGTTTCAAACGACAGGCGGCCGTTAGAGCCTTCAACGATATTCTTAGAGATAGCCAAACCTAATCCGGCACCGGTGGATTTGGTGGTAAAATTAGGCAGGAAGATTTTCGGCTGTATATCTAATGGAATACCCGGACCATTATCGGAGATAGCTATTTCCACTTCGTTTTTATTGGGGTCGTCTTTGAGTATGACCATAATATCCCCTTTTGCGTTGTTACCGATAGCCTGCACTGCATTGCGTATGATATTGGTGAAGACTTGTCCTATCTGTTCCTTATCGGCTTGGACGATGACACCTATTTCCGGTCCGAAATAGCGAATCGGTATTTGTTGCGGGTTATTGGCGCAAAGCGCGACGGAAGCGCATAATTTCTGGGCGATGTCCACCTCTGACACTTGCACTTGCGGTTGTTTAGCGAAGGTGGAGAAAGAGGTTGCTATTCGCGATAAGTTATCAATCTGCTCAATAAGCATAGATGATGCCTTATCAAATTGAGCGTCAAACTTAGGTGAGCCTTTGAGTCTCTGTAGCTGCTGGACGGACAGTTTCATAGGCGTAAGCGGGTTATTGATTTCGTGAGCAATCTGTCGTGCCATCGTTCTCCAAGCGCCTTCGCGTTCGGATTGTGCAAGCCGTTTGGATGACCTTGCCAACTCGTCCAGCATTTTATTATATTGACCGATAAGAAGACCTATCTCGTCGTTATTGGCATACGGCACATGTGCGTTTGGGTCACGCAGGGATACGTTACTCATCTGCGCAGTAACGGCATTCAGCGGTGCTACGAGAGCGCGAGAAACCCCGAAAGAAAAGGCTATGGCAATCAGTAAGGCTAAGATGAATAGCGGGAAGAGCCGGGCAAGAAAGTCATCCAATTCTTTTGCGGCTTCTTCCTCAGAGATAAAGAACGGCACGGCGATATATCCCAACGGGACAAAGCTACCATTGACGAATTCGGTATATGCGGACAAATAGCGCAATTCGCCCAAGTAAGAGTAGCAAGTACGCGGAGTCGGTTCTCCGGAGAACATCACCTCCGGCGCGAGATAGAGTGAAAGGAATCGATGTTGGAAGAGTGACGGCGTGGACGAACCAATGAGTCGTCCGGTCATGTCATAGACATGGATATCGGTTCCGTAGGCATACGCCAAATCGCGTAAGTCGGTACTCAATGCCTCCGAAGAGATGGTAGCCAAGGAGAAGTCCCAGAAATAAAGGTTCTGGAGAGCAGCTTGTATGAACTGACTTTTCTGCTGGAGTTCGGCTTCCTGTCGTGCCTGATAGTGACGACGAATATATCGTCCTGATACGAGGAAGACACTGACATAACCAATTAGCAAGACAAGCAGCGTAGCGAACTGAATCTTATAAATGAGTTTGAGGTTGCGGTATCCGTGCGCACGCACAATAATAACGACTCCCCAAACCACAACAACTATGAAAACGAATATCGTTAACCAAAAATAAATACGCACCCGCGTACGCGTAGAGACATACCATTTTCCATGCTCGTTATTGGAATCGTCCAACAAGGGTCGATAGGAGAAGCTCTTAGCAATCTCTTCCCGCGCCTCGTCACTGAGTTGCCATTTAATGGGGATTACTACTTGTATTTGGTAGTCCTCTACTTTCTTCCACATGCACCGGCACACGGCGTTGGAGAATTGGTAGTTATACCACACGTCGTACTTAGGAATATAAATCTGCGGTGTTGTGAGTGTATTATCAGACCAAAAGAATATTTTCCCCGCGCGCGAAACGATATAGTGTATATCTTTCGACTGCTGGGAGATGAGCCACACGGAGTCCACATTACCGGCAACGATAGCCTTTTGGAGTTCTTCCAGTTCGCGCTCCGCCCGCACTTCCTTACGACGTAATTGTTGTGATTGGGAGCATCCGACAAGCACAAAAAGGAGTGCAAAAAGTACTATTTTCCAAACTTTTTCCATTTCCGCTTGCAAAATTACAAAAAATATTGTACCTTTGCAAACTTTTTTGAAAATATTTATCAAATGATA
>ONMT01000118.1 GCA_900319025.1 uncultured Bacteroidales bacterium | reverse complement strand
ATACGCATGATTATCACCATAAGTGATAATACCGCCGTCAATAGTCTTATTCGGCAATTTGTTTATATGCTTAAGCGTTTTCGTTACACCGCTGACGCCTGCAGTTTTATCTGCATTTAATACGCCATCGTATACTTCCAACTTAAGCGCATTGCTTGATGGTGTAACTTTGACTTTCGCATTTTGACAATCAACAAATGAAGCCGGCTCCCAACCGGTCGGTGTTGAACCACTATAACCCATACGATTAACAGTGAAATTACCCACAACATTATTACCGTCAGGCACGGAACGAGACTCATAAGTCCACTTATTTGTATTAGGATCATAAGTTGCTGTCAAAGTAATCGTTTGACACTTATCCTCAACAGCATTCGCATAAGTGGGCAAACGATTTGCATTACACATTTGAGCTATAATCCACTTTGCCGCCGTAGTCGTATTCTTACCACCATGGTTCGTATAATCAGACGGATTAATTTTGTTGCCCTTAGCATTAATCATATCATCTTGACGATGTGTATATGGAAATGTTGCATCACGGCATTTGCCGATAAATTCCCACACCAAACGTTGTGTTGCCTCAGCAAACTGCGCGTCTGTTATATTGCTCGGCAAACCCGCTTTTTTCGCATCAGACAAAGAATACCCTGCATAACCATAACATAATGCAGCATTAATAGCATTTTTCTGATCCGAAGACGCTTTGTTCCATACAGCTGACTGCTCACTCAACGCGCTTGACGTATTTAACCTTGTACCCGGTTCAACACAAAATACCGGAACCCCGCCGTCTACGGTCATATACTCAAAGCCATTAGACGCAAATGAAAACGAAGGGTAATGATATCTTGCACCAACCGCATCATCAGATTTAGCACTTACAGCTGAAGAAGAATCTTCGACAGCTTTTTTATAAACAGCTTGAGCATAATCCTTTGTAGCGATAAAGCCCGGAATATAAATAACTGCATCTTCGCCGATATCATTAAAAGAAATTACAGGACCATACTTATCATACAGCTCCTGATAAATTTCATCATAAGAAACAGCAGGTTCATCCACTTTGGCTGCATTAACTGTCAACAAACTTGCGCCACTTGACACCAAAGTCAACACAGATAAAACAGATGCAACTGTTTTCTTAAAGAACTTACTCATAATAAAAAATCATCCTTTCTATATAGAAAAAGATAAAACTCGCAATCTGACCTAAATGCGAGTCAAAAACACACGAATTCCTTGCAAAATTAAAACACATGTGTAACAAAAATTGATACTATAATATGTCCCCGTATATATTAAGTATCAAACACGGCGTCGTCCAAAATACGCCGAGAACACGCAAAGCGGGCGACTACCGTACGCCTAAAATAAAAACATATGTACTTGCGCATTGTACATATGTCTGTGAATCAAACCATTGGAAACACCTTCTTTCTGTATTGCATTATAATTATAACATAAAACAACTCACAATGCAAGTAAAAAAATGACTACACAAAAAATGTATTGTAATAACTAAAAAGCATTCAAACAAATATAATTTGTTGGCGTAAAATACGCAACGAACATATGCTACGCATTCGATAGACTAATTGTATCTAAATACAGTTACAGTGAAGGACACTTCGTGTTCGATAGACTAATTGTATGATAAATACACAATAAAAAATTTTAAGAAAAGGAGCGTTGACTCAAATGATCAACCAGAGAAATTACGGCATTGCCGAGGGACGTCTTGTAAGAGACCCCGTATTCCGCGACAACAAGGACGGCAGTAAAAAAGTTTTATTCACCGTAGCCGCAAGGCAGAACTACAAGGGTAAGGACGGCGACGTCAGAAGCGACTTCATCCAGCTTCAGGCGTTCATCCCCGCAGGTAAGACCGATTCCGTCTACGAAAAGCTGCAGACAGGCGACCTGATCGGCGCAGAGTATACCGTAAAGAGTTCCGCTTATACCGATGACAACGGCGAAGAGCACTATACACAGGCTCTTCAGGTAAACGGCATCGATTTGAAGGAAACAAAGGCAACCGCCGAGGCTCGCAGAGCCCGCAGTGCAGCAAAGGGCGACGATGTTCCCTTCGAGAACCAGCCCGAATAATATCGCGCACAAACGGACACCTAAACGGTGTCCGTTTACTT
>ONMT01000054.1 GCA_900319025.1 uncultured Bacteroidales bacterium | reverse complement strand
CCGTGCAAGAACGCAAAAAAATGCGCAAACAATTCGCAGAAGAATACTTCGAGAATTAAAATTCCAACACTTTAACAAGAAAGTAGTGACATGCAAATGCCACTATTTTTTTTGTGCATTTTCGTCCCAAAATGAACAAATCTACCACTTTTTGCAAAAAAAATTTGTGAGAATAAGAAAAAAGTTGTATCTTTGCGGGCTGAATTATTAAAAAGTACGTGCGTACGCATTATGTGTACGCGACTAACTTGCATGAAGAGAGCAAAATACATATTTATCATAGCGTTCTTATTCGCGTTCCTCTCCCCGGCTGAAGCCCGATACTTTCGTCGTGCCGGAAACACTACCGGATTGAATGGCGATAATTACCACTTTGGTTATATCTCCGGCGGATTAGGATACACATCCCTGCAAGAAGCTATTCCGGACTTTACACCTTCGGGAGATTTAGGTGGAGTAGTCGGCTTCGGTTATGAGTTCCGTAATAATAGTTTGTGGGTAAGTGCCGGTTTGCAACTGAACTTCCATCGTTCACGCGCACTCCTCGAAGCATACAAATACAACTGCCCCGGCTATGATACCCAAGGCAAAGAAGTAACTCTCCACTACTCTATTAACGAACAAGACCGCCAGAAATGGCAATTCATAGAGATACCAATTATGGTAGGTTGGTATTTCCACGGCTTCTATGTCGGCGCTGGTCCAAAAGTGGGCTATTCGCTTAACTCCCGCATAGATGCAAAAGGTAGATACGAACTGAGTGCAACCAACGAACTATACAATATTGAGTTTAAAAACATGCCAGAGCATGGTTACACGACGTATGATTTTGAGGGTGAGCATGTGGCAACACTTAAACCCATGATTAGTCTGATTGGCGAGATTGGCTACGACGTACTTTCTGAAGTGCCGACACGAAGTCAGTTATGCCATGTGCTGAAGATAGGTTTTTACTTTGAATACGGATTGAATAGTATGGTAGAACCCGTTTCAAGCAACACGCGAGTTCAAGTGGATTCAAAGAATGCCACGAAGGTGGTTATCAACCCATATCTTGCGTCCGGAATGACTGAGAAATATCGGGTTGTACCATTTTATACAGGAGTCAAAATCACCTATTTGGTAGGCGGCAGCCGTACAGCTCGTGCCAGCGGCTACCACAAAGGATGTAACTGCTATAACTAATTCCAGGGAGAAACATGAGAATAAAGAAAATATATGGCTTACTGATTGCTATTCTGTGTAGCGTCTTTTCTGTACACGCTGCCGGCGATGGCATAATCAAAACCGAATATCTGGATCCGTGCGCCGGAGATACGATAACTATCAATCTCATTAGCGGACCGCAGAAAGTGTACAATAACACCACCCTGCGCGATACGATTCATGGTTTAGAACCGGACAACGATAGCATTACTGTCTATGTCGTTACATTCCATCCGTCCTTTGAAACGCGTGAGGAAAGGCAGTTACTCAGCGGCACAACATTCGATTGGCATGGACAGACAATAGACAAAGCGGGCGTGTATCGCGACTCCAAGCAGACAATCTATGGTTGCGATAGTATCTTTATTCTCAATGTAACCGCTATCTCAAGTGTGATTGAGACACTCGACACCACAGTAACTATCTGTCAAGGAACATCTTATACATGGCATGGCATAACCGCCGAGTCAACAGGAGACTTCTCTCGAACCGTTACTACTCCATATAACACACAGATGACTTACACGCTCCATCTGATTGTAAAGAAAGTGGATGTAACGAAGATTAGCGAAAGTATCTGCTACGGCAGCAGTTATAGTTTCGGAGGAAAAACACTTACCGAACCGAACTTATACCGCGACACACTTTTGGCTGTTGACGGCTGCGACTCAATCGTAGAACTCACGCTTAACGTGCTTTATCCCGATACAACTGTCGTATATCTCGAAGCCGATGAGAACGATGCAGCAGTGTGGAACGGCGTGACTTACAAAGGATTGGGCGAACACGTTATCCGCACGCAGAGCCAAGGAGGATGTTATTCGATAACACGGCTTATTCTGTTAGAGCACCGAATTGAACATGTGGATACAACCGCCACTATCTGCGAAGGCAATTATATCGACTGGAAAGGAATTGTCGCATACACAGAGGGCGATTATAAGCGAACCGTAGTAGAAAACGGAACAACCATAGTATACGGCTTACATCTACACGTTAAGAAGACTCCTGTCACCAAGTTAAGCAAGCAGATTTGCGAAGGAGACCAAGAGTATTGGCACGGAAAGTTAATTACTGAATCGGATATCTACCGCGACACACTACAAGCAGTCGGCGCTTGCGACTCCATCGTAGAGTGGACGATTAATGTCGTTAAACCGGACTTGGTGATTGTTACGCATGAGTTAGAAGACGGCGAGACCTATCGTTGGAACGGAAAAGAATATAAAGTTGCAGGTGTATATACTTACCAAACGAAGAATCATTTCGGCTGCGACTCTATCACTCGTCTTGTACTGACTTCGCATAGCGTGGATCGAATCACAAAATACGACACCATCTGCTCTGGCGACTCCGTTAAATGGAATGGTATTGTGGGTCGTGCAACGCATATCTACTCACGAATTGATACGCTACCTTCCGGTCACGTAATCATCTACACACTCAATCTGACTGTTAAACAGCCTGTTCATATTCTTAAGAGTTTAAGCATCTGTACTGGCGACGCAGAGTTCTTTAACGGCAAGTACTACGACACACCGGGTACCTATTACGACAGCATTAGTTGCGACACTATCTATAAAGTCGTCGTAACGCGTTTACCAAGTTACGAGTCGATAACCAAGGCAGTGTTTGATGGTGTGACACCTTATATATGGCATTACGCCAATAAGACAGCTACGGTAACAACAGAAGGTGTGCGGGACGAGAATGTTCGCAACACCGAGACCGGATGTACAGACCATTATCACTTGGAACTGCACAAACAAGTAGCTGCTACTCCACGCACTATTCATTTCTGCGAACCGATTACTTTCAAAGGCAAGGTATATAATTCCACTACCACGGTATATGACACCGTTTATATGCCAAACTACGTGGATTCGATTATTGCGTATCGGCTCGTTAAAGGCGAACCTTTCCATTCGGTTGAGTCGATTACTATTAGCGAAGGTGAAAGTCTCTATTGGCATGGACAGTTAGTATCGAATGAGAACACCTATTACGACTTCAACCAATCGATTGCAGGCTGCGACAGCACATACGAACTGCATGTAACCTTACTGCCCGTAGAACAACCACGTCCTATCTTCACAGATGTGGTTCAGATTTGCTCCGGCGATACATATACATGGCCACGTGATGGCAAAGAATACAGTCGTACTGATATCTATAAATACGTTGTTCCTGCCGTACTGCCGGACACGATGGATACAACATATATGCTCAATCTGACCGTACATCCTGCTTATGACACGATGTATGTGCACTTATATAGCTGCGGTGGCGATAAGATTACTTACGAAGGAACCGATTATACAGCCGATGCAACAGTTATTACGAATTATCCATCGCAGTTTGGTTGTGACAGCGTGACAAAAGCGTTCTTACACTTCAACACTTCATCCTATCAAACCTACACATGGGAGCTGGCAGATAATGACACCTCGCGCGTTTGGCATGGACAAAAGGTTAATCACGCCGGAACATACTACTACGAAGAGAAACTACCTGGCGGATGCTATAGACGCGAAGAACTGAAGGTGTTCATGTATCCTACTTTCCTACAAGTGCATGATACAACCATTTGTCAAAACGAAGCTCCATATATCTGGCCATATGCTGCTCCTGCCGAATGGTATAATCAGCCATTTAGTTGCACTCCGGGAGAGACGTTACACAAAGAGTGGCGAGGTGTTACCGTTCACGGAGTAGATAGTATCTATCGACTCAACCTCACCGTTTATCCGAGTTATACGAAACGTGAACGAATCACCATCTGCGAAGGCGAGAAAGTGGATGTCAACGGCAAGACGTATATAAATCTTATTCCTAACAAGATATATCGCGATACCGTTATCTTGCGCACTATCAATAACTGCGATAGTATCATCTACTACGAGATATCTCAATATCCTACTAAGCACATCACAGAGACTAAGATTCTTCACACAGGCGATACTATATTCTGGTTAGGCGATACCATCACAGCAGCTGGCAGTTACTCACACTTAGAGCAGCAAGTAGTCAGCGGTTGTGACAGCATCAACGAACTTATTGTTATTGCCGAAACAGAAAATACGGCAACCATTTGTGCTTTGGATACTCCTTATATTTGGCAAGGACACAACTACTACACTTCTGGAAACTGGGTAGATACGATACGTAATGCCGACGGCTCTATTGCGCAGTTCCGCACACTACATCTCACAGTTATTCATCCTGTAGATACAACTGTTGAACTGCGAGGATGTTTGCCGGAAGGTGTTACATTCCACGGAAAGACATACCTCCAATCGGAACGAAACGTATTAGATACGCTGAACTGCGATACACTCTATCACCTCAACATCAAGATTGACCCGCGTATCAGTGTCAGCTATTTCGATACGATATGCGAAACAGAATTACCGTATATCATCGGACGACAGCGACCTGATACGATTTGGGAAGAAGGAACATTCACGCACAAAGATAAGACCGCCTGCGGATGCGACAGCATTATGACGGTACACTTATCTATTATTCCGGACTTTAACAACAATGACTCCGTCTTTATCTGCGATTGCAATATTTCGGAACAACATCCGTTTGTATTAGGCAACTTGACACATCCTAAGTTTGCCGACAAAGAAGGTGGTAAGTACGCCAACGCATGGCAAGGTAAGTGGGAAGGTATCAAGTACACTCACGACACCATTGTTTGGAACTGTAGTCATACCAACTACTTCCATGTCATTGTTCGTCCTCAAGCGCAAAAAGACTCTACCTATTACTTGTGCGAATTAGATACGCTGCATTTTGGTTACTTTGCAAATGGCCAACGCCAACTCTTCACCAAAGAAGGTGTTTACTACGACACTATCAAGGCTGTTTCAGGTTGGACTGACCCGATGGCACATGGCGGATACCACTATTCGGATACGTTGCAATGCGATAGTATCATTAAACTGACCGTTTACATGCGGCCTGCTTATCGCGATACGATTGAGAAACATATTCCTCACGGCGATTCTATTCTATGGGGCGGAACGTACAAGTATTATTCAGGTTATTACTCCGACTCCATAACGTTGATGCCGGATATGAATACTGCGCAAGAGTACTGCAAAGCTATTCACACATTGCACTTGTTTGTGGACGACACCTACCATTTGCGCGATACAATAGATGTATGCGACGTGCGGAATAAGACGATTACACACAAGTGGGACGACGGCCATATACAGCGTTTCAACACCGAGCTTTTAGAAGGTTCGTATCATTACTATGACTCGCTGAAGACTAAAATCCACCACTTCGATAGTATATACGACTTGTTTGTCAATTTCCATATCACACCGATTACGTACTTAGATAGCTCTATTTGCTATGGCGAATCCATTCAGTTTGGACTGAGTGCATCCCATCAAGTAAGAATGTTGAATAAGACAGGCGTCTACTACGACACACTCAAAGCCATCAACGGCTGCGACTCTATTATTCGTCTTACCCTGAATGTCTATCCAACCTTCAGCAAGGACTATCGGGCAGATATAGCAGATTTAGACACTCCTTATATTTGGGAGCACAAAAAGAACGGAGTACTTGTTGCAAAAGACTCCTTATACGCTTCAGGCACTTACTCGTATCGTTGGGAATCCGTCTTCGGCTGCGATAGTGTGGATCACTTAACGTTACAGATTCATAACACCTATAACTACCACGATACCATTACCATCTGCCAGTCCGAGCTACCATATACATGGCGCGATAGCCTGGGACGAATAAGACAAGAGAATATTGAGACTGCTGGTACATACCAGAAATTCCTGCAGACTAAAGATGGTTATGACAGTATCTATAACTTAACATTATATGTAAATCCGATCTACTCACGGTCTATCTTTATGGAGACTTGCGCAGGCGATTCGATTCAGTTCAACCATAAGCAATACACCAAACCGGGTATTTACACCGACACTCTTCCAACTGTTGATGGTTGCGACTCGGTTATTACGATACACTATCAATGGAAAGATGTTTATTACAAACGCCTTACTGCTCAGACAGACGATAAGACTCCTTATCTATGGCTGCAAGGAGACGGAACGACCCGTACTTTGACAAAGTCCGGAGTATATTTCGACTCGCTCCAGACAAAGTTAGCGGGTTGCGACTCCATTATTGAACTCACATTAACTGTCTATCCGACGTATCGTTTCGAGGAGAAATACAACATACACCAATTTGCACTACTCTATATGTCGTGGCGAGAGTTTTGACTATAATGGCAGGACGTATACGCATGGCGGTGTCTGGACGGATACACTCTCTTCCAGCAATGGTTGCGATTCTATCATCGTTCTCCGCGTACGCGAACTGCCGGATTACTTCTTCTCTGACACAGCGGCAGTAGCAAACCGTAAGCCTTATCCTTGGAGAGGTAAAATCTACACGCACACCGGCATTTACCGCGATACATTAGTGGCTTCTACAGGCTGCGACTCTATCTATCAGTTAGTGCTGACCATCTACGACAAAGAGCAGTTCCGCGACACGACAATCATGGTCTGCGAGAATAATCTACCTGTTCAATGGAGAACACGCTGGTTATCGCAATCAGCCACCTTCTATGACACTATCACCACCGGTGATGTGGATACGATTTGGCAAGTGAATTTCCAGGTTATCCCGATGCAGTATCAGACCATCGAACAAACACTCTGCCAAGGCGACTCCTATAGTTTTAACGGCAAGACTTTCAAACGCGATACGCTTCTGCGTGAGATTGTTTACGCTGGATACGGTTGCGGCACGGAATATACGCTGTATCTGCATTTCCGCCAACCGCGTTACGTAGACTTGGAGGCTAAAACCAGTAGCGACAAACCATACCGGTGGAACGTAGAGGATACAACATATGTATTCGGCTTCAGCGGCAACTATGAACATATAGTGCGCACAAAAGACAACCTATGCGATTCTATCATCTACAAACTCCATTTGACTGTCGGATCAGTTTATCTGTTCAAAGACTCCATGGCGTTGTGCCAATCATCCTTGCCATATCTATGGCATAACCAACTCATATACGAAGTGGGAACGTACTACGACTCGTTGCAGACCGTAATGGGCTACGACTCTGTTTATTCCCTTAAAGTACTTAAGATTCTGCCATCGTATTACGAAGAACAAACAATTAACTTATGCGAAGGCGCAAGTGCATTCTATTACAGAGGTAAGGCTTACAACCAAAAGGGCATCTTCTACGACACCATTCCGTCTATCAACGGCTGCGACTCTATCTTTAAGATTACGGTACGCATTATGCCCACTTACGAGATTTATGACACAGTTCATATCTCAGACCGACAGACGTTTAATTTCCATGGACGTGAGTTATCCGTTCAAGGACCATATGTTTACTACGGTAAAACACAAGCAGGATGTGACTCCATTGAGCACCTGCAGTTGTATGTTCATCCGTCGTACTTATTTGTAGAAGAGAATGAGTTATGTAATAAGGATACCCTTCTGTGGCACGGACGTGTTCTATACGAAGGCGGTGTTTACTATGACTCGCTTCTCTCTACCCAAGGCTACGACTCCGTCTATAAACTCACGCTCACTGTCCATCCGACCTATTATAAGGAAGAGTCCATAGAGATTTGCCCGAACACTTCCACGTGGTTACACGAGATGAACATTTCCGCTCCGGGTGTTTACTACGATACGCTATACTCTGTACATGGCTGCGACTCTATCTTTAAGATTACAGTCAACCTCAGACGCTCGTTCCGCCAAGAATATACGGTTGAGATATGTCAAGGCGAGGAATATGAATTCTTTGGCGTTCGGTATAGCCGCAGCGGTACATATAAGTACGAGATTGGGTGTGATTCTATCATCACGATGCACCTTGTTGTGCGTCCAAGGGACATCACAGAGAAACGCGTTGTTATATCCGAGGAGGACTTACCATATCGCTATAACGGAACGGAATATACTCGTACGGACATCTATGTGGATACATTCCGAAACGTTTATGGTTGCGACTCTATCTTTAAGCTCAATCTAATTGTGACCGACCATGTGTCGGAGTGGAATCAAATACCGCTCTGCCCAGGTGGAGAGATTCGTATCGACGGACAGATAATCACAGAGGCAGGACAATACACCTTCCTCAAACGCTCAAAGGTTTCCGGTCTGCTTGATAGTCTGTATCGCGTTGAGGTGTTCGATGCGCCGGACTATGAATCCAAGTGGGATACACTCGTTGTTTGTCAAGGCGATACAGTTTATTTTGCAGGCAAACAACTCAACAGAGCAGGAGCTTACACAGAGAACTTAAAGACCATTAATGGTTGCGACAGTATTCTTCACCTCTTCCTCGTCATCAACCCGAAGTACGAATTCACAACCAATGCCACTATCACAGACTACCAAACCTACAATTGGCGTGGCTCTGAATATCGTAAGGAAGATAAGTATTACCAGTCGTACCCAACTATTAAGGATTGCGATAGTACCTTTATACTTGATCTCAAAGTGATACCGACACAGCGTTATATGGATAGTACTGCTATTTGTATCAACAGCTCGATGACTTGGCGCGGGCGAGAACTCAGCGAACCGGGAATTTACAACGACACAGTCTGCAACCTCGCCAGCTTCACCTCAATCATCTATACACTTAAACTCACTGTTGTCACACCAACCATTATTACGGATGCCGCTATTATGGACGTGGAAGCAGATGCTGAGTCTTTCACTATCAACTTCAACTATTCAGGTCTTAGACCGGAGCGTTATAGCATCGCCTTTGATGAATTAGCGCACCAGCAAGGCTTTACCGATATCGTTGATGAGCCGTTCGGGTCGCAAGTAAGTGCTATTGTACCGATACCTCATAAGGATAAAGTGATATATAAAGACCACACCTTATACGTGCGCCCGAACTACTATACTATGCGACTCGCATTAGACAACGGAGTCTGCGGCATATCACGTTCGGATAGTCTGACTCTGCTTATCCGTTATCCGAAATGGATTCTTGAGCAAAATTGGGACAATGTGGTTGTTCCGCTACGAAAGGAATACAACGGCGGTTATGACTTCGGTAATTATGAATGGTATATAAACAACGTGCTTTACGAGAATAATGGTAGTCCATATCTCTATACCAACACGCTCAAGCGAGGCGATAATGTCGTTTTATATGCGACACGTGTCGGCGAGAGTTATGCTATCCCAACAGGGGCACTCACTATCACAACACCGGCTCCTGCCGTCTTCGATAATCCAGTGCTTGTTTATCCAACATCCACTCCGAAGAACAAACCGCGTGTCACACTCAAAGCTACGTCTGAGGGCTCCTATAAGGTTTACAACGCGACTGGACAACTCTACGCTACCGGCACGTTCACAACCGGCGAGCAGAATGTGGACGTACCCGCTACTTCCGGCTGCTGCTTGATACAAGCAACCACGGTAGATGGCGAAATAACGACAACAAAAATAATTGTATATTAACATATTAACAACAAACTAAAAAAATTAAATCTATTATGTCAAAAGTAACTGTAGTAGGCGCAGGTAACGTAGGAGCTACCGCCGCTAATGTACTGGCTGTAAAAAACATCGCCAGTGAAGTAGTATTAATTGATATCAAAGAGGGCGTTGCTGAAGGTAAGGCCATGGATATCATGCAAACAGCGCAACTCTTAGGGTTTAACACAGTAGTTAAAGGTGTTACCAATGACTACGCTCAAACCGCTAATTCAGACGTTTGCGTTATCACCAGCGGTCTGCCACGTAAACCGGGTATGACGCGTGAGGAGCTCATCGGTGTCAATGCTGGTATCGTAAAGAGCGTTGCTGAGCAACTGCTTAAATACTCACCAAACGCAATCATCATCGTGGTATCTAACCCGATGGATACAATGGCTTACCTGACTCTCAAAGCAACAGGTCTGCCAAAGAACCGCGTTATCGGTATGGGTGGACAACTCGACAGCAGCCGCTTCAAGTATTTCCTGAGCCAGAAGCTCAAATGTAATGCAAACGAGGTAGATGGTTTCGTTATCGGTGGTCACGGTGACACAACCATGATTCCTATGGCTCGTTTTGCTTCTTACAAAGGTATTCCTGTTAACACTCTCCTGGAAGAGGGCGAGATGGACGAAATCGTTCACAACACCATGGTCGGAGGTGCTACGCTTACCGGTCTGCTGGGAACCAGTGCTTGGATGGCTCCGGGCGCAAGTGTTGCTACTCTCGTTGACAGCATCATCAACAACCAGATGCGCATGATTCCGTGCTCTGCTTATCTGGAAGGCGAATATGGCTGCAACGATATCTTTATCGGCGTACCATGTCTCATTGGTAAAAACGGTATCGAAGGTATTCTTGAGCTTGAACTCAACGACAAAGAGAAAGAGTTGTTCGCAGCAAGCTATGCAGCTGTCGCTAAAACAACTGGCATCTTAAAAGAAATCAACGCCATCTAATAATGGCACATGTCTAACGACAATTAATTAACTATGGATCTCTTTCAAAAATGTATATCTGACCCCAATGCGGAGCGTCTCCACATGGCACGGGAACTGAATGTGTACCCATATTTCCATGTGTTGGAGTCTCGTCAGGCGCCGGTCGTACAGATGGAAGGACACCGTGTTATCATGTTAGGTAGCAATAACTATCTGGGCTTCACAGAAGACCCTGAAGTTATTGCCGCCGGACATGCGGCACTCGACAAATATGGTACCGGAGTCAGCGGTAGCCGTTTCCTCAACGGAACACTCGACCTGCACCTCCAACTGGAAAAAGAACTTGCAGCCTTCACCGGCTACGAGGACTGTATGACTTGCTCTACAGGATTCCAGACCAATTTGGCGATTATATCTGCCATCTGCGGTAAGGATGATTATATCCTTAACGACCGCGAAAACCATGCTTCTATCTACGATGCATGCCGTCTGAGTTTTGCTAAGGTCATGCGCTATCGTCACTCCAACATGGAGGATCTCGAACGCATCCTGCAGTCTATCCCTAAAACAGCTGGTAAACTCATCGTCACAGATGGTGTTTTCTCCATGCGAGGTGATATTTGTAAACTGCCGGAGATTGTAGCCCTTGCACAAAAGTACGGAGCACGTGTCATGGTGGACGATGCACATGGTTTCGGCGTACTTGGTCCTGGTGGCCGCGGAACAGCTGCTCATTTCGGACTCACCGACAAAGTGGACATCACCATGCTCACTTTCTCCAAGTCACTTGCTTCTATCGGAGGTTGTATGCTCACTTCTCACAAGGTAGCTGACTGGTTGCGCCACGTATCGCGCCCGTTCATCTTCTCTGCAAGTCTTACACCGTCAAGCGCTGCTACAGCACTCGCTGCTCTGCACCGACTTATCGAAGACCCAGAACGTCCTACAAGACTGATGAATATCGCTAAGTACTTCCAAAAAGGACTTATCAACGCGGGAGTACGCATCATCGAAGCACCAACACCAATCGTGCCTATCTTCACATATGAGACGATGGATACACTATGGTACGGAAAGAAAATGTTCGAAGAGGGCGTTTATGTCAACCCTGTGATTACACCTGCTTGCGTAGAAGGAGAGTGCTTACTTCGTACCACTCTAATGGCTACTCATACCGAACCCGTTATCGACGAAGCAGTGGGAATCATTGCACGCGTACTACGTGAGAAACCAGACCACAAATGATTAAAACATTACTCATTACAGGTGGCTCATCCGGAATAGGCTTGGCGACAGTACAACTCTTTGCCGAGCGTGGTTGGAACGTGATTGAACTGAGTCGGCACGGACTCAGTCAATCAAACGTCCAACATATTGATTGCGATGTTACGGACGAAGAAAACGTCTTCGAGGCGGTGCAACAAGCGCTGAAACTCACAGACCATATCGACGTAGTTATCGCTAATGCCGGCTATGGCATTTCCGGAACAGTCGAGTTCACCCCTACTAAAGATGTAAGACATCAGTTTGACGTCAATTTCTATGGTGCGCTGCATTTAGCAAAAGCCGTATTGCCTCAACTGCGCAAGCAACGAGGAGGTACGCTTATTTTCACGAGTAGCGTAGCCGCAACGCTTAGTGTTCCATACCAAGCCTTCTACTCCGCTACCAAAGCAGCCATTAATGCTATGGCACTTGCCCTGCAGAACGAAGTGCGAGACTTCGGTATTCATGTCTCCGTACTGATGCCGGGCGATGTAGCAACCGGCTTCACAGCCGCACGAACTAAAGACGAGTCCGGAGAAGACATCTATCCGCTGGCGCATAAAGCTGTGGCGGTCATGGAGAACGACGAACAGAATGGTATGTCTCCTACACAAATGGCCCAGGACTATTGGTGTATAGCTAATAAACGCTATCCGGCACCGCAATACATCGGAGGCACACCGTATAAGGTTTTATGCTTCCTCGATCGTTTATTGCCGAAGCGTCTTGTCAATTGGATTGAATATAAGGTGTATTCGTAAAATCACACATATCAAATCACCAATATCAAATATAACCATCCTCTCTCCCTCCGGAGCAATCAATCCCGATTACATAAATGGCGCGGCAGAGCGTCTCCAAAAATTGGGATACAATGTGGTTATCTCTCCGCATGCTTACGGAGAGTGCGGACGATTTAGTGGTACGGACGAGGAGCGCCTTGCCGACATCAACAATGCCTTGCAAGACCCTTCCGTCGATGCTATCCTTTGCGCACGTGGCGGTTACGGGCTCCAACGCATCATTGACAAAATCGACCTCTCGACTCTCGACTCTCCTCTCTCGACTCTCGACTCTCCTCTCTCGACTATAATCGGCTTCTCAGATATTACCGCCCTTCATCAACTCTACGCCTTACACCATACACCTTACACCATCCACGGCCTCATGTGCAAGCATATTGCCACCTTGCCGGAGGATAGCGAAGCCTTGCAGCTTTTCTTTCGCGCTCTCGCGCGCGAACCTTTAGAATATATATTACCTCCACACCCGCTTAATCGGAGCGGTGAAGCGCAAGGAACACTCATCGGAGGAAACTTGTCCGTGCTCTATGGTTTACAGGGTACGCCTTATGACCTGAATCATGTCATCGATGCGCACCCGGAAGGCGTCATTCTCTTCATTGAAGATATTGGTGAGCGGCATTATCACATAGACCGAATGATGAATAACCTGCGCATGGCAGGAGTGCTTTCACGCATCAAAGGACTGGTGGTGGGACAATTCACCGACTGCGAACCAGACCCCGGCATGAAAATATCAAATATAAAATATAAAATATCAAATATTTATGCCACCATCCGCGAAGCGGTTGAGGCATATTCTTATCCTCTCCTCTTTGATTTTCCAGCCGGCCATGTAGAAGACAACCGGCCATTATACCTCAATCATCCTGCTACACTCATCACAACAGGACAATCCGCATCATTACTACAACCATGAACAAAAGAGAAAAGATTGTCTTTACCGCATTACTGATTTTTTTGCTCCTACCGAATATTTTAGGAACATTTATCGCTACCGACTTACTGACTATCGGTCAGCGCATTCTCTATTTCATTACATCCCTATCTATTTACGCTTTGGGGTTGTGCATTTTTAAGCGTAAAACCTTTTTCTATGTTTTCTCGGCTTGGTTCTTACTCAGCGCGATTGAGATAGTGCATCTGCTTATCTATCAGGCAACTACCTCCATGCTCTTTATCTTCACTTGTATCAAGTCGGAGAAGGGTGAGTTTTGGGAGCTATTCTCCACTTACTTCCCGGTAGTTATACTCTTTTTCATCCTTTGGGGCATCTATTACTACCTCAACCATCGTTTTATTAAGAATGCTTATATCGCTCCTCGCGCATGGCGCATGTCCGCTATGGGAACTATCATAGCCTTCTTTACTTTCGCTATCATTATGCTTGGGCTTAGACCTAAGTTCCGCAATATCTTCTCTGTACGCGAACGAGACGAACGTACTGCAGCCTGGGTGGGTTGTGAGAAAGCCTGTCCGGTCAACATGGTTCTCGGCACATATCATATCGTTTCCCTCGCGCTGGAGATTAAGCACAACGAAGAGGCACTTGCTAACTTTCGTTTCGACACACAAATCAAAAATCTAAAATCTAAAATCTCCAATCCGCCAATAGTTCTACTATTGGTGGGAGAGACCTCTCGTTACGACCATTGGCAACTGAATGGTTACGACCGTCCCACTTCGCCGCGACTGATGGCGCGACAAGAAGAGATTATCTCTTTTGACTCCGTCTTTACAATTGGTAATCTAACCACCGTCTGTGTGCCGTATATGCTTTCACGCGCTACGCCGGAGAACCCGCGACTATATTACCACGAGCCATCCGTCGTGGATGCTTTTCACGAAGCGGGCTATCATACCGCTTGGATTGCAGACCAGAGTTTTAACAACGAGTTTCTTATGCGTATCGCCAATGGGTGCGACTACGCTAAGTACGTGACAGACGATGGACAAGGCGACTTCATCGACTCCCTTCTTCTCATTCCGTTGCATCAAATACTAACTAATACTGACAAATATTCATTATTCACTAATAATTATTCATTTATCGTCCTCCATTCCCTCGGCTGCCATTTCAAGTACTCCGAGCGCTATCCCGATAATTTCCAACTCTTTACGCCGGATATGAAAGGTATCAATGTGCGAGAGATGCTGCGACGCGTAGATGAGGACGCGGAAGGATTGGCACGACTCAGACCGGAGAATATGGCTGTCGTCAAGAACCTCAAGACCATTCTCGTCAACTCCTACGACAATGCCATTCTTTATACCGATTACTTCATCGACTGCGTCATTAGGGAGTTAGAAGCCACAGGACGTCCCGCTGTATTGGTGTATGTCGGAGACCATGGTGAGAATCTATTGGATGACGAACGGTACATGTTCCTTCACGGCACTTTTGCCGGTAGTAAGTATGAGTACCATGTCCCACTCTTTGTTTGGACATCCCAGTCCTATCGCGAGCAACATTCGCAGCAAATAGAGGCGATGATGAATAACACCCGCAAGTGCACCTCAACGATGACACTCTTTCACTCGCTACTCGACTTAGGCGATATCTCCTACCCTCAACTCGACTCGACGTTGCTCTTCTCCCAGCCTACGCTACAATCACAATCAACCATTTACGGCTTTGATGCCAATATGATTCGTGTTCCGCTACCAATTAAATAAGCTAATTCGTACCACCATGAATAAACTCCTAACGCTCATCTTCGCACTCGTTATTCTGTTGCCGTTGTCCGCAGAAAAGGCTGTCTATAACGATATCAATTACACAATTGACCCTATTACGCTCACAGCGGAAGTGGCAGATAACACCATTATCGGCTGGCAGGCTAAAGAGGACGTTAAGCTCATTATTCCCTATCAGATTACGGTCGGGCAAAAGACCTTCACAGTTACCGGTATCGCGGACAATGCCTTCAAAGGCTGTAAGTATCTCGCCGAAGTAGTCTTACCCAATACGCTTACCTACCTCAGCCGAAACGCTTTCGAAGGAACGGGTATTTGGCTTAATAAGGACAATTGGAACGAAGGCGTGCTCTTTATCGACAGTTGCCTTATCGCAACGGACAAGACTATTGCCCCAAAATACATCGTGCCCACTTCGACACGGCTGATTGCTGCAGGCGCATTTGAAGGGAACAAATCGCTCACTCGTGTGGAACTACCAGCAACGCTCAAACGCATTGACAACGACCTTTTCCGTAACTGCAAGAACCTAACGAAAGTCATTATTCCTGCGTCGGTGGAGTGGATAGGGCAAGACGCTTTTCTTAATACCGGAATATGGCTCAACGAGAAGAAATGGCGCAGAGGAGCTTTGTACATAGATGGCTGTCTGATTGCTGTCAACGACCAAGCGCCGGATAAGTTTATCTTCAAGGACAAAATTCCCACTCGCCTTATTGCTGCAGGCGCATTCCGCAACGCAAAGAATGTCAAGACCGTCACTATTCCCGAAGGAATTGCTACTATTCCTGTAGCCTGTTTCTACCAATGCCCATCGCTTACGGAAGTACAACTGCCCGTTTCCGTCAAACGCGTGGAGCGCTTTAGAATATCTCGGCAATGCCGCTTTCTCACAATGTCGCAGCTTGAAGAGCCAGCATCTGTCCGACAAACTCATGGGCATTCCTACAGCCTGTTTTTATCTCTGCTCATCGCTGAATACAATCGCTCTCCCTAAACAATTACAACTCATCGATGACGGCGCTTTTGCCGCTTGCACCAATCTGGAGGACATCGTCTTTCCCTCTACGTTGCAAACCATTGGCGAGAAAGCCTTCGTCTCATGCAGTCGGTTTAGAGAGATAACTATTCCTGCCGACGTGAAGATGATTAAGAAAGGAGCCTTCATGGACTGTACGCACCTCACGCGTATCACGCTTCCTCAAACGCTCTATGCCATAGACGATGAGACGTTCCGCAACTGCATCTCTCTGGAGCGAATCACGCTGCCCAAAGCGCTATATCGTATTGGTAAGCAGGCTTTCACCAACTGCCAGGAGCTCTATGCGCTCCAACTCACGGACAATATCCATCTCATAGAAGCGGAAGCATTCATGGGCTGTAAGAAGCTCTACGAGATTGTTCTTCCGCCCTTATTGAGAGCCGTTTCGTCCGGCACTTTTGCCTCATGCAGTAACCTCACTAAACTCACACTCAATGACCAACTCAAGATGATTGGGGATGGTGCGTTCTATCAATGTCGCCAACTCCGCGATGTTTACATGCCCGATAGCGTAACAACTATCGGCGAGGACGCTTTCATGGAGTGCAGCCACTTACAGCGAGTGCGCTTCTCTCCAAATATCGAACGCATCGGCGCCAATGCTTTCCGCGACTGCTCCAGCCTGCCCCAACCGCTGCTTCCTAACGAAACTCTCATCGGCAAAAACGCCTTCAAAGGCTGCAAGCGACAATAGGTCCGCAAAGGTATTATACTGCCTTTTCGTCACTCACTGACGTTAAACAGGAGGACATAATAAATGATTAGAGCACAATGTGCTCTTTTTTTTGTCCCTTTTCTATAAAAATGCAAAATAAATTTGTGCATGTG
>ONMT01000023.1 GCA_900319025.1 uncultured Bacteroidales bacterium | reverse complement strand
GCCGGTGACGAACTCTATGTTAGCATCGAGAACACACAACGTATGGCCCTCAAGGCTTCATTCCTTGAGCCTCCGGTAGTGCCTGTTCCGCCGATTATGGACGTTACTGACCCGTGGGAAGACTTGCACGTAACGGACACCATCCAAAACATCCCGGCTGGTGAACACTATTATCGTATTAGTGTAGCGCACATGAATAGCCTCTCCAAATACGAGCCGGAGTTCACGTTCCGTAACGAAGGTGCTGCTACCACCAACATGACTCGTAAGATGGTATTCGCTCTGCCTGCTTACAGCGCTCAAGGTGACCAACTTACTTTGGCGCCCGATGAGGAAACAATCGAGGTGATTAAAAAGAACACCCTCGAAGGTCTGACCAATGCCTATGTGTATATCTACATCAAAAACGATGCACCTTTCAGCCTGTTTGGACGATTCAAACATGTGCGTGAAGGTAAGGCTTGTAAAACCAATATTGACTTTGATTGGGTAAAAGGACACGAACAAGCAGGTAAAACAACACAGTGGTATGCCGTGGATGTTAAGGACGCTAAAGCACGAGTAAAAGATATTATCGTTACCGTTGAAAACATCGGCGAACAATCTACTTCCCTCAATGCAAAAGTAGCATTCAGCTGCCCGTATATTGACTTGCAAGAGTTTACAGGTTCTATCGCTGCTAAAAAGACTCGTAGCAAGAAATTAGGTTATGCAACCTATGCGATGATGACTGATACTATCTGGATTGGCTTGGAGACAACACAGCCGATTAAATTCCATGCTGATACGGTGGATGCTCCGCTCCAACCGGTAGATGATGCCTGCCTCACCGCAACGATGTTCAACTGGACGGATGGTGGCCAACAGAAAGCCGATACCGCTATCTGGTATAAGATAGATATGCGTAAGGTGCGTAACCAACAAACCTATCCGACCGTTGTCGTAACAAACATGAGCGAGACAGAGCCTGTTACCATTTATGGTAAACTCTCTCTTGAATGCCCGGACTCCTTACCAGACCAAACACGTAAGTTGCAAATCCCTGCCGGTGGCATCTTCGAGAAACAACTCTCTCGTAATATGTTCGAGAATATCCAAAACGACTCTATTTATATCCTTGTACAAGCTACACAGCCGATTAAGTTCGAGGTTCGCCGTCAAGCCGTTCCTGCCGGAACAGACTGCTCGTCCGCTATCCGCTTTAACTGGGTAAGTGGTATCGACCAAAAAGCAAACGGAAACCTGTGGTATGTAGTGGATTTGTCACAAGCTATCAAAGAGAAAAAGGATATTGAAGTAACTGTTAAGAACAAGGACACCAAGAATGTGTGCGAAGGCTCGGCTTGGATTTCTTACACCTGCCCCGATGGTGCTGCTCCTCAAACGCAGAACTTCAAACTGGCTGCAGGTGACTCTAAGTCTGTTAAGTTCGTTAATAGCACGTTCAGCGAGTTGGCTTCAGATAGCGTCTTTGTACGTCTCATCTGCTCTGCAGATATGCGCGTAACTGCTAAACTCATTGATCCGGCTCCGTTTGATACCATCGAATGTGCAGAAATCATGACGGGTATCAACGAGTTCGTTTGGGACAGCCTCTATACACAAACGGTGGATACCGCTTGGTATATGATGACTAAGACCGAACTGCAGAAACTTGTAGGTATCGATTTGGCTCCGAAGGTATATGTGAACAACTTGACGAGAGCAAATAATACCGTACAAGCTGAGGTTGCCTTCACTTGCCCGATTGAACAGGCTATGATGGGTAAGAAAGAAACGCTTTCACCCAATCAGTCCCTCTCGAAACAAATCGCGCGCACTACGATTGAGCAATATCTCAATAAGGAGGTTGTTTATGTGCGCGTTATCGCTAAGGGAGCCGTTTCATTCAAGGCTGCTATCGAAGACCCGAATACCGGTAACGATTGTACAACCGCTCGTCCTATCCATCTGGTAGATACTATCGACCAGGCTGGTAATACCGTGATGTGGTATCGTATTAATATCGCTGAACTCAAGAATACCTGTGACCTCCACGGTAAGAGCCTGAAAGTGCACGTAGGTGCTTCTACACTCGGCAAAACTACCGTTAAGGTGGGTGTTTATGAGGATTGTGCCGGTGAGGACTTCTTCGAAGGACGTGAGGAACGCACAATGCCTGCTGGAAAGAGTGCAACACATAATATTCCTGCATATTTCCTGTATGGTTTGGCTGACAAAGACCTCTATATCCGCGTTGAGACGAACCGCGATATTCACTTCTCAACCTCTATCTCTGATTATGCAACCGCTCCAGAAAAAGACCTGAAGTCTATTGCTAAGACGGCTGCACCGAATGTGACCTATACGCTCACTCCGAACGAGGAGAACTGGTTCGCTGTTTGTCTGCCGCAGATACGTAATAACTACGAATTTACCGACAGCGCGAAAATCTACATCGAGAACCCGAATAACTTTGATGTAAAGGTTACAACTACATCTACTTGGATGGATACGCTCATCTATGCTATACCTGAACGTACACGTAGCATTGCTGCTAATAGAGTTGTAAAGAAAACGCTTCGTGAGGTGATGAACAAGCTTATCGATAAGGCCAATAAGAAACTTGATACTCGTGGAGGATTCTCTATCGACGAGACAGAGGCAAGTTACCTTGATAGCCTCATCCGTGTCTTCATTACCGAAGATTCACTCACCATGTACGTGATGCTCAAACCGACCGCTCCACTCAAATGGGGTATTCAGTTAGACCGCACCACCGGCGACATCTGCGATGAAGCTATTATCTTCGACTGGGAACATGGTAATGTTCATCCGGCTAACGAGACCTTCTGGTATCGTGTTCAACTGGATTCAATTAAAGTTCCTGCTGATAAAGACCTTCGCATCCATATTGATAACTGGGGTGATCCGGGAGCTATCGCTAACGTAACAGCTTCACTCTACTTCGACTGCAACGAAGACCCGACTAAGACTGAGTCGAAGTCCATTGCTGTTGCTGATTCTATTGATGCCGATCGCGACCTGATTCAAACAGTTGGATGGCCTGACCTGCTTATCAAATATACGGCTGACCAACCGACTTGGATGTGGGTTGAACTCATCGATACCCTGCCGCGTCAGATTGACCGTGATACGGTTGATGTGCTGATATGTAATCGTGAAACTTATACCGATACCATCACCGGTAATAAGTATGAGATTATTGATGTAATGCAGACGTGGTCCGATACCGTTTCATGGCGTGACGGAGTACAGATGCGTGACTCTATTACGCTCTTCCGAGTTTACCCAATCTTGGCTCCGGATACCATTGATGCAGATACTATCTACGCTATGGGTATGGAACCGAGACTCGAAGTCGCTAAGAACCTGTCTGTAGATGCTTCAAGCAAACAATTGACGACTTGGTTTAAAGCACTTTCTGCTGCTTCCGATACTATCAATGATGTTGATACCGTTTATTGGGCTAAACCGGTTTATGACGACTATGGTGACTTAGATCCGAATCAAGAAGGTAAATTGGATACCATTACTCCTTATAAAGAAGTGGGTATTGATACCTTGTTATTGGTGGTTAAAGGACACTGCACGGATAACGTTATCCAACGCTATGAAATATTCTTTGAGATTAAACCGACGACCTGCACCAATGATACCATATGGGCATCTATACCGGAAGTGGCTTGCGATTCCTTCATTTGGGATAGAAACGGTCAGAAGTATGACATCTCAGGAACGTATTATACTGCTATTCCAAAACCGGCACCTTATTGCGGTGATTCCGTATATGAACTGCAGTTGATTATCAATCACGCTTCTCCGGTTGCTAAGGATACCGTTATTCTCTGTGCGGACTCCTATGTATGGAATGGTAAAACATATACAGCTTCCGGTGACTATGATTCACTCTTCGTTAATGTTGAAGGTTGTGATTCATTGGCTAAACTGCACTTGGTTCTCAACGAATCGTACCTGACTATAGAAGAAGTTAGCGCATGTAACGAGTACACGTGGCACGGTACGCGATATATTAAGAGTGGTGTTTACTACGACAGTCTGTACACGGTTGCAGGTTGCGACTCTGTCTTTAAGTTGGATCTGACACTCTCTTATGATCAGTATATCGAACTACCGGCTCGTGCTAAGTATGGTAATATGATTGTGCTTATCGATAAGCATAAGATTGACTCTATCTTAGACTGGGACTACACGGAAGAAGATGTTCAATGGTTTAAAGTGGGATCTGAGACACCGATTTGTACCGGTTACTATTATGCTACCGGCAAACCTATCACCGGTTCGTACTATGCTGTGATTTCACAAGCTGACGCAAGCGGTTGCGCACGTGTGGCTACTACCGTCATCGTTAATTGTGATGCCGTTACCAATGCTCCTAAGTTAGTTCCAACATTTGCTAAACCGGCTGAACAGATTCGATTGGAGAATCTCGATCCTGATAAAGCAACTGTTGTTCGTGTCTTCACTACCGAAGGCAGACTCTTGAAACAATACGACGTAACGAATCAATCAACCTTCTTGATGCCTGCGCAGAAAGAAAGTGGATTCTATATGGTCGAGGTTTTGACAGAGGATAACAAGTTAACCCTTCGTTACATCGTTAAATAATAGGAGGACAAAATGATGAAAACAATAATGAGAAATTTATTTGTCGCTGCTGGTTTCATGTTCGCTGTTAGCGTATCAGCCCAAGAAACCGCTCCTAAAGCCTCAGTATCTGATTTCCACGTAGGTGATACAATCGTTATCAAAAAAGATCACGAGCGCTATCTTACTGGTGAGAAAATGTCCAAATGGGTCTATGACGTAGAACATACGATTCAACAGGTTCGCGGAAAACGCTTCCCCGAAGGTATCCTGATTCGTGGTATATACTCATGGGTTGGACCGGATGATATTCTCAATAAATCCACTCATCCACAAGAGGCTGTGGCTAATCAAGAGGCAAAAAAACAGGCTGAAGAACAAGCTAAGCAAGAAGCTGAACAGGCTGCTGCAGAAGAAGAAGCACGTCGTGCTGCTGCGCGTAAAGCGCATCAGGATTCCATTCAGGCCGCTCAAGAAGAAACTGCTCGTCAGGATTCCATTCAGGCCGCTCAAGAAGAAGCTGCTCGTCAGGATTCGATAGCTGCCGCCACTGCCGCTGCCATCGCAGCTGCAGAAACGGCACGTCAAGATTCAATTGCGCAGGCTGAAGAACAACAACGTAAGGATTCTGTTCGCCAAGCTGAACGTGACTCCCTCTTGAATGCTTTCTACAACCAGAAGGACGATCCGATTTATATCATTGACAAAGAGCAAAATCCGAATCAGGTATGTAATCGATTCACTATCGGTCTGCGTGGTGGTGCTGCATCCTTGCTGCAAGGTATGGAAGATGCTTTCAAAGACGGTAAGTGGAATGTCGGTTTCGACGTGATGCTTGACCTGCAATATGCGCATTACTGGAAGAAATTCGGTAAAAAGATGCAGTACGGTCTTATCGTAGGTCTTGGAGCCGGTTTTGCTCGTTCACACGTCTCTGGCGCTATCAATGATAATTTCCGTATCAATACTTCCGAAGGTGCCATCGATTATACCGTCACTTCAGAAAAAGTCAAGGAGTATGATGGACAAATCCAATTGGAAGTGCCTCTCATGTTCAGTATGATTCACGAGAATGGTTTCTTCATGAACATTGGCCCGCGTTTCACACTGCCGGTTTATGATGTGTATAACCAGTCCATTACGAAACCCGATATCAATGCGATGCTCTATCCTGAGGAAGTACCCGTGAAGAACGAATTGGTTACCGGTGTTGTTAAGGACGACCAAGCTGAATCTACTGGTAAGTGGAATGCCAGCAAACTCAATGTTATGTTGGGTGCAGAAATTGGTTATGAGTTTAAGTTCAGAAACCACAACTCACTCGGTCTGGGTGTTTACGGAAACTATAGCCTCTATTCGCTCTACAAAGCCAATGATAAGGCATCGTCTATTATCGATATTACCGAAGCTCCATCTACAGGTAAAAACGCTGTCGTAACAGTAATTCCTGCTACGGATGCTTATGGTAAAAGTGTCGGATACTTCGATGTCGGCTTGAAACTCGCTTACCACTTCAACTGGTGGAAAGAAGTTAAAAAGTAATCTAAATTAGAATGAGTTCGGTTAACGCCGAACTCATTCTTTTTTTATTCTATACTTAATACGAGACCTTTCAAATATTCCCCTTCCGGATGATAGATATTTATCGGGTGGTCTGCTGGTTGATGGACTTGATGTAAAATACGTACCTTCCTCCCAACTTGAGCTGCTGCGGAGAATACCGCTAATCGGAACATCTCTTTGTCTATCGCTTGCGAACAGGAGAAGGTGAATAATATTCCGCCCGGTTTGATTTTTTCGATACCCTTGGCGTTCAAGCGTCTGTATCCGCGAAGTGCATTTTGTATCGCATCGCGATGCTTTGCAAATGCCGGAGGGTCTAATACGATCAAGTCGTATTTCTTATCTTCCGCATTGAGAAAATCAAATGCATCAGCTGCTACTGCAGTGTGATTAGTGGCATTGGTAAAATTCTGAGCTACATTTTCTTTTACCAGTTCGATAGCCTTTGCGCTCACATCAACGGATGTCACGGATTTAGCACCTCCGCGTAATGCATATACGGAGAATCCTCCGGTGTAACAAAACATATTCAACACATCATGATCTTTGGCGTAGTGCTCTAATAGTGCTCTGTTATCGCGCTGATCTACAAAAAAGCCCGTCTTTTGTCCGTTTAGCCAATCAATACGGAACTGTAATCCATTCTCCGTCGCCCATACAAACTCACTTGGAGCGTTACCAATAAGGTAGCCCGTTTTCTCTCCCTCAATAGGTGCTTTGAATGGTAGTGTGTCGTCGGATTTATAGTACACCCTCTTCACAATCGGCACGCAATCAATGATGGCTTTGGCTATCTCCATGCGCTGAATATGCATGCCTATCGAGTGCGCCTGCATAACTGCCGTGTCTCGATATACGTCCACTACTAAACCCGGTAAAAAATCACCCTCTCCATGTACGAGACGGAACGTGTTGTTATCAGAGCGTATTAATCCTAATGATTGACGTAATTGCCAAGTGGCTTGGATGCGGTCGTGCCAAAACGTTGCCGGTAATGTCTCTACGCCAAATGCCAAAATACGTACTGCTATCGAACCTATTTGCCAATGACCTACGGCAAGTACTTTGCCATCCGCATTCGCCACTTGTACTATCTCACCTTCTTGCGGAGCATCGTATGGATAGGATTTACTAAGTACAATCCGGCTAATCGCCCCGCTAAACACCCACGGATGAAATCGTAAAACCGATTCCTCCTTTCTTGGTTTCAATATAATCAATGGTGCAGTTGTCATTTGATGTTGTTTTCAGTGTTTATGTTATTGGCTTGCTCACGAGCAGCAAGAATCTCTTGCTGGTGCTGTAATTGTTTCTCTAATTCGGCTTGTTTGAGCGCCCGTGCTTCTTCTTCGGGTAGTGGCTCTGTGGCCATCAACTCTTTATATATGCGTAGTGTAGCCCATGCATCTGTTGAAGCGTATCGGGCTTGTTCCGGAGTCAATTGGGCATTCTCCCAATTAGTTAATTGTTGGCTTTTACTGATCTTACGACCGAAACAAATGGCATACATCTTTTGCAACCCTAAGTCCAATATCCCCCACCTACCGGCTATAGACTGTAAATCCACGCAGTTAGCAGGTTTGAAGTTACGTAAACGGCGCAGGCCATTAATATCATCCTTAAAGGCCAAACCAACCTTACAAATTGCATTATCAGCAAAAATATCAGCAAGTTCTTTGGGCATGCCAATGTGCGATAGACGAAATAGGTAGCAGCGCTCGTCCGTAGCAATCTGAACCAGTGCTGTCGGATAGTGTACACCGCGTTTGAATGATGGACGAGACTCCGTATCTACACCTAATATTTTTTGTGCGCGTAGGTACGCGATAGCTTCCTCTATTTTTTCTTCTTTGTCTATGATATATACCTCTCCATCAAATCCAATGACGGGAAGCCATTGGATAAGGTCTTTTGCTATTTTATGTGCAAATCGATTGGGTTTCATGACAATAAAAGGGCGTTAATTACCTTTTTTTTGAAAAAAATCGTGCAAAGATAATGCTTTTTTTGCACATTTACAAAATATTTTGTAACTTTGCCGCGAAAATGAAGAATTATATACCTCAATATTTTAATACGAAGCAAAATGTGCTGCTTCTGTTATGGGTCACGGCGGTGTTTGGCGAGATGTTTATTCTCTTCTTTCAACCTGTTCAATGTCGTACTTGGGTGGATGGAGATTGGAAGTTCTTGCTGTGGGTTACAATCGTAGTCGTGACTGCCGTTTCTGTTATAGCGCTTAGTCGAACATTTATGTACCATTACGCTAAGCGGCATAAAATCAGTTACCTCGATTATGCAATATGGATTATTGCAGAGGTTACAACTATTGCTTGGGTGTATTCTGCTTTCCCGCTGATTGCTATGAGAAGTTTTTCAGCAAAGATGAATCTTACCCTCTTCTATCTATTTAAAGAGTCTTTATTTGCTACTGCGTTCACGCTGCTTATTCCTTACGCCTTCGTGATTTTGTGGATGGTCGTTAAGAGTAGGGGAGAGCAAATAGTTCGTCTTCAAGCTCGCCAAACCCATGTGGTGGAAGATGTACCTGAGGAAATGTATAATTTTTATGATGAGAAAGGCGATCTAAAACTATCCGTTAAACCGAATATGGTTTATTTCATTGAAGCTGCTGATAACTATATAATGGTCTACTACCTAAATGCAGGTAAACTGGAGAAACTCATGATTCGTAATAGTCTTAAGAATATCGAATGGCGATTTAGAGACAAAGGACTGATTCGTTGTCACCGATCGTATATCGTGAACATCCGTCTTGTTAAACTTTTCCGTCGCCAAGACGGAGAGGTCTTGTTAGATTTTGGTGATGAGAAAATTCCTCACGTGCCTGTCTCTAAAGGGTATGGAGAAAGTGTTATGGCAATGTTAATGTAATAGTATATGAAAGTAATTAATTTATCAGAGCGTAGTTCGCTGCTCAATCAGTATCTTAAGGAAATTCGTAGTGTGGATATCCAGAAAGATAGTATGCGCTTCCGTCGTAATATTGAGCGTATAGGCGAAGTAATGGCATTGGAAGTGAGTCGCGAGTTGGATTATCAACCCGAAAATGTACAAACGCCTCTTGGTGTCGCTTCTGTACAGATTGCTCAAGACCAAATAGTGGTTGCAAGCGTGATGCGCGCCGGACTTCCTTTGCATACTGGCTTCCTTAATATGTATGACCATGCCGAGAATGCCTTCCTCAGTGCTTATCGTCGTATTAATGATAAAGGCGAACTTGAGATCGTGTCCGAGTATCTGGCAGCACCGAAACTCGATGGCAAAACGCTTCTCTTAGTGGACCCAATGCTCGCAACAGGAATGTCTATGGAAGCCGCCTATCAAGCGCTTCTAACGCACGGGAAACCCAAACATGTGCATCTGTGCTGCGTAATTGGTACCCATCAGTCCGTGGCTTATTTACAAAATATTATGCCGGATAATGTGACCCTTTGGTGCGCTGCTATTGATCCTGTACTGAATGAAAAGAAATATATAGTGCCGGGCTTGGGCGATGCGGGTGACTTATGTTTTGGAGAAAAACTCTAATATATAAGGAAACAATTATTGTCGCTTTAATCATTGCGTACCTGAGTTTGATTAAAGAGCCGATTATTCGTCTGCCTGAGAATGTAGCCTTTGCGGACAAATGGGAACATCTTTTAGCATATATCGTTTTAGGGGCAGTGTTGGTGGTGGATTTATGGCGCGCTAAGGTGGGAATTAAATGTTTGTGGATTGTGGGTCTATTAGTGCCTATTCTATACGGGGGGGTATTAGAAATACTGCAAGGAGCCTTTTGCTACCCGCGGACAGCAAGCTGGATGGATTGGATGGCAGATAGTATTGGAACAATTGTTGGAGTTAGTATAGTGGCTGGTATATGGACGTGGAAACATTAAGATATCTTATCGCTTTGCAGTGCCTTTATCCTAATAATGTGCACCGCGTGCGTATGCTATTGGAGAAATTTCCTAATCCCCAGGATGCGTGGGAACATGCTCAGGGAGAACGCTTCGTTGAAGCGATGGCACATGCGGAGCGTGAATTAGATTTTATAACCCAACATAAGATATCAACCTATTACTATCAAGATGATAATTATCCTTATCGTTTAAAGCAGTGTCCTGATGCGCCCGTCTTACTGTTTGGCAAAGGAAATCTGAATCTCAATTCTGGTAAGTTTGTCTCTATCGTGGGCACGAGGACGGCATCAGAAAATGGTAAGGAGCTGACACGTAGATTGGTCCTTGACTTAGCAAAGCGCGTACCTGACATAACCATTGTCAGCGGATTGGCTTACGGAATCGATGTGGCTGCCCACCGAGCAGCATTAGAAGCTGGTGTATCCACAATCATTATTCCTGCACATGGATTGGATCGTATCTATCCCACTATTCACCGCCAAGTGGCAGTAGCGGCATTGGAAAAAGGCGGAATATTGACCGAATATCCAAGTGAGACGGTGCCGGATAAAGTGAACTTTGTAGCGCGTAATCGTATCGTTGCAGGATTGGCAGATGCTGTTGTTATTGCTGAATCCAAGCTTAAAGGTGGCTCGTTGATAACCGCGTACGATGCAAATGGGTATGATCGTAACTTATATGCCTTCCCTGGAAGACCGCAGGACATTAATTCACAAGGATGTAATACGCTTATCCGTACGCAACGGGCAATGCTGATTACGAATGCGGACGACCTGATAAACGATATGCAATGGCAATCAGTTGCACAGCCTATCCAAATGGAGATGGAGGATTTAACGGCAGAGTTGGATAGCGTTGAGAAACAATTAGTAAAGCTCGTGCGTAGTGCCGAAGATGGAATACATATTGATCAGTTATCTGAAAAAATGGCACTGCCTTATGCGCAAATAGCAGCATCTATGATGGTGCTTGAGATGACTGGATTCGTGAAAGTCCTACCCGGTAATATGTATCGGGCTTTAAAATAGTAACGTAAAAATACAATAATATGAAAAACTTATTAAACAATCTGGGTATTATCCTTGTTTTACTGGGTGTTATCTGCCTGGTAGTGTATTTCTGTGGCGTACAAAAGAATTTCCTTTTGGCTACAAGTCTCGTTCTTGAACTTGCAGGTATCTGTGCATTTATCTTCTTTAATAAACGAGCTGAATAGTGGCAGAAGATAAAATCACATATCATTTGACCGGCATGTACCAAGACTGGTTCTTGGACTATGCCTCCTATGTTATTTTAGAGCGTGCTGTTCCTGCCATCGAAGATGGTCTAAAGCCAGTTCAGCGCCGTATCCTGCATGCTATGAAGTGTGTGGATGACGGTAAGATGAATAAAGTGGCAAATATCGTTGGACAAACGATGCAGTATCACCCACACGGCGATGCCAGTATCGGTGATGCACTTGTACAACTTGGGCAAAAAGACCTGCTAATTGATTGCCAGGGAAACTGGGGAAATATCCTTACCGGTGATGGAGCTGCTGCGCCTCGTTATATCGAAGCGAGATTGAGCAAGTTCGCCTTAGAAACCGTTTTTAATCCTAAGACCACGGAATGGATGCTTAGCTATGACGGCCGTAAGAAAGAACCTATTCATCTCCCAATTAAGTTTCCTCTTCTTCTGGCGCAAGGAGTCGAAGGTATAGCAGTCGGTTTGAACTCTAAAATTTTACCGCATAATTTCAATGACCTCTGTGATGCATCGTTGGCTTATCTGCGAGGCGAGGAGTTCCAACTCTATCCTGACTTCCCAACCGGAGGCGAGATAGATGTAAGCCGTTATAATGACGGCGAAAGAGGAGGAATGGTGCGCATTCGCTCTAAAATTACTAAAACGGATGATAATAAGACACTTATCATCTCACAGGTTCCTTATGGCACAACGACCTCTAAAATAATTGAGACCATCTTGCGTGCCCAAGATAGAGGAAAAATTAAAATCCGTAAGGTAGATGATTTTACGGCTGAAGAGGCTAAAATAGTTGTCCAATTGGCTCCAGGCAGTTCCTCGGATAAGACGATTGACGCCCTATATGCCTTTACTGACTGCGAAGTCAGTATATCTCCTAACTGCTGTGTCATTGAGAATCGTAAACCGATTTTCACCAACGTAAGCACCTTGCTGCGCAAATCAACCGATAACACCATGGCACTGCTCAAGTGGGAACTTGAGATTCAAAAAGCCGAGTTAGAAGAGCAGTATTTCTATACATCATTAGAGCGTATCTTTATCGAAAATCGCATCTATAAGGAGGAAGGTTATGAGACGGCGGCAGATAAGGAGAAACTGATAGCGTTCGTTGATAAGGCTCTTGACCCGTTTAAGGCGAAACTCATCAGAGAGGTCAAACGCGAAGATATAGAGAAATTATTCGAGATTCGAATGATTCGTATCACTAAGTTTGACTCTAAGAAAGCCGACGACTTGATGAAGGAGCTGGAGAAGAAAATTAAGCAAACGGAGAAAGACCTACATCATCTAACCGATTATACAATTCGTTGGTTTGAGAATCTGAAAGCTAAATACGGAAACAAATATCCTCGTAAGACGGAGGTGCGTAACTTCGCCAATATCAATGTTAAAACGGTAGTTGAGGCTAACGAAAAACTCTATATTAACCGTGAAGAGGGCTTTATTGGCACTGGTCTCAAGAAAGATGAGTTCTTGTGCAACTGCTCCGATCTGGATGATATCATTGTCTTCCATCGTGATGGTAAATATAAAATTGTTCGCGTAGCTGAGAAGATATTTATCGGAACAGATATTCTGCACATTGATATATTCAAGAAAAACGATACACGCACAATCTATAATGTAGTCTATCGTGATGGCCGAGGCGGGCCGTATTATATGAAGCGCTTCTTTGTCACTGGTGTAGCTCGCGACAAGGAATATGATGTGACGCAGGGTAAAGCCGGCAGCCGTATTGCTTATTTTACTGCTAATCCTAACGGCGAAGCGGAAGTGATTCGTGTTGCACTTAAGCCCGCCCTTCATCTCAAGAAACTCGAAGTATGTAAAGACTTGAGCGAGTTGGCAGTGAAGAGCCGTAGTGCACGAGGAAATCTGCTGACCAAATACGATGTGAAGGCGATTACTCTTAAACAAAAAGGTCGCTCTACTTTAGGTGGACGCAAAGTGTGGTTTGACCCGGATGTACTTCGTATCAATTATGATGCACAAGGATTCTATCTCGGTGAATTCCAAGATGATGATCGCGTTTTGGTAGTCATGCAAAACGGAGACTACTTCCTTAATACATTTGAGGAAACAGCACACTTCGAGCAAGGCTGGTTGCGCATTGAGAAGTTTGACCCGGATAAGATATGGTCGGTTGCTTTATGGAACGCTGACTTGGGCTATTATTACGGCAAGCGCTTCCAACTTGATGCCTCTGCAAAAACGCAAAACTTCTTGGGTGAGAATGCGGACTCTAAACTCGCAGCTATTAGTGACCGTGAAGAAGCCATCTTCCGTGTCACCTTCAAGGACGAGTTCCGCGAACCGATAGATCTCGTCATGGCTGAGTTTATTGAAGCTAAGTCTCCCAAGGCGAAAGGTAAACGAGTTTCTACGTTAGATATCACTTCTATCGTAGATGTTACTCCCGAACCAGAACCGGAACCCGAACCTGACCCGGAGCCTGAAGATGACGTATCACCCGCTGAAGGACAAACGTCTGAAGCTGAGCAAGAGTCGGAAACAAAAACGGAACAACCCGTTACGGATGTCCCGCTTATTATAACAAACGAAATACCGGAAGATAGCAAGCCGGTGGATGAGCAACTGAGTCTATTCTAACAAGCTAAGCGCTTGAGAACTTCATATACACGTGCAATAGGAAACCCCATCACGTTGAAATATGAACCATTCATTCCACTTACGCCAATATATCCGATATATTCCTGAACACCATAAGCCCCCGCTTTGTCGAGGGGCTTATAGTTTTCTACATAGTAAGCAATCTCCTCTTCACTTAGGCTGCGGAAGGTAACGTCCGTCTTATCAACTAGCGATTCCATCACAGCCGCACCATCAATCATGCGCGTAAAAGTGACTCCTGTATAGACTTGATGCACCTTCCCGGATAATTGCCGTATCATCTCTCGCGCTTCAGATTCATCATGCGGCTTACCTAACATCTTTCCGTTGAGCCAAACAATCGTATCAGCGGTAATCAACAAGTCGTCATCATGCAAATGTGCTATATACGCCCGCGCCTTCGCGCGCGATATATATATAGGTATATCACCCCCTTCTAATTCTTGTGGGTACGACTCGTCGGCATCAATACTGATTGCGCGATAAGGTATATCTAAACCAGACATCAACTCGCGACGACGAGGAGATTGGGACCCTAAAATAATATTCAGTTTACCTTCTGCCATAGCTTATAATGTCCTTGCGATAACGAAGGCAAATAATACCCCAATGAACATGATGAATTTCATCAGCAACTGCGCATGGCGATAGTCGCTGGCTATCTTGGCTGCCCATAGAAGCACAATCTCACATGCCAATGGAACTAATAGTCCAAACACCAAGTATCGAGTACTTAGGCTATCCCATGTGTGCGGAAATGGTAAGACCGCAAAGCAACAATAACTTAATAAACCTGCTGTCGTAAGTATCAGTGCTGTTAGGATAATTTTCGTCCACAATTCGCCTAAAACAATGGGTAAAGTGTGGCACTCAAACTCTCGGTCTCCGGCCTGATCTTGAAGGTCCTTTACAATCTCCCTAATCCAAGTCATAAGGAAAGCAAAAAGTGAAAAACCACTCATCCAATAAATCAAATCGCGACTGAGACTCAAATAGGGCATTATAATCGCAAAATGATGATTGAGCCACCCGATATTTGCTAAAGCCACTAAGAATGGTGGCAGAGCTGAAGTTAATGCAATAATAAGATTGCCTAAAAACAACTGCCTTTTGTATGCGGATGAGTAGAACCACAATAAGCCCGGCACAAAAATAAAGATGACTGCCATCGGCCAACTCCGTACTATCCATGACGCTACTAAACCAAGTCCAATGCCTACGCATGTCATTATACGATACAAAACCATCGCTTGGTCTTTACTAACTGTCTGCGTAACAATCAGTTTTTCTGCACGATTGATACGGTCTATCTTGATGTCAAAGTAGTCATTGATAACGTATCCGCCAGCTGCAATACATACCGATGCGCCAATCAATAGCGCGATGAACCACCATGGCAACACTTCATAGAATCCGTCTGCAACTAAAACCGGTGCACATACCCATTTTTCTAATACCCATATCAGGATACCTAAAAAGAGTAAGTTCTCCCAGCGAATTAAGCGGAAATAATCTGATATATAGCTCCTTTCCATGCGGGTAAAGTAATAGTTATTGGTTGTCCTGGAGCAAAACTAAACTTGCGTTGTTTCTTGCCTTTTGAGTTGACAAAGGTCATGAAAGTGCCCGTCAGTAGGTCTTTTGCAGTAGCATTAGGGAGCGGAGCGAACTGCATATAGTGGAATGCTTCCTCTGGAATAGTTATCGTTATCTCGCGCTCTTTGTCATCAAAATTGGTAACGATAAGCAATAACTCATCGTCAGATTTACGTAGATAGACATACTGTTCATGTTTATCAAATCCCTCTCCTTGTGCATACTCTAAGTCGTACTTTAAGCCGGAGTTAACGGCGCTATGGTCACGTGCAACTGTGAGTAATCGTTGGTAGAACTTGCGAAGCGAAGCTTGTTCGTCATTGAGATTCTTGCCGTCAAACTTGCCGTTGTTAGCCCAAGCTTGAAGCGAACGAACACCCCAATAGTCGAAAATGCTTGTGCGACCGTCTATACCTGAAAAACCTTCTCCATCCATGCCTTTCTCACCTAATTCTTGGCCTGCCCATATCAGCAATGGGTTACGCCCTAATGTCGCGGCTACAATCATTCCCGGTTCTGCATTACTGCCTCTTCCGCAGAAGAAGCCGCTGGCTATTCGTTGTTCGTCGTGGTTTTCAAGAAAATAAAGCATATGGTCTTGGATGTCATCAACCTCTTGCCAGTGACGAGTGATGCCCTCGGCTGCCCAGCCTTTTGTAATGACACCGCGTAAGTAGTCGTACATTCCCACTTTGTCGTATAGATAGCTGAAGCCTGCACGAATAAAATCGCGGTACATTAGTGGATTATATACTTCTCCTATAAAGTCAATCTTCGGGAAAGAGGTGTGTATATACTCAATCACCCACTGCCAAAACTCAATGGGTACCATCTCTGCCATGTCCACCCGGAAGGCATCTACGCCTTTTTTAGCCCAGAACATCAAGATGTTCATCATCTTAAACCATGTCGATGGCAGAGGTGAAAATTGTTTCTCACCACCGCCTAGATAGAATACACCATAGTTGAGTTTAACCGTTTCGTACCAATCGTCACGACTTGGATGGGCAGTGAAACAATCGTTACCTGTTACCTTTGCAGGAAACTCATAGTAGTCACCAATGTCAAAAGTAGGCGAGAACTTCTCACCGGGTACATAGTAGAAGTTATTCAGCGGAGAAAATGCCCATTCGCTGTGGTCGCCTTCACCTAAGTCCTTGATATCTTTCGGTTTACATGCCGATTTATACTCACGTGCTACATGGTTCGGAACGAAGTCTATGACTACTTTTAAACCCTGTTTGTGTGTGCGACGTATCAAAGATTCGAACTCTGCCATTCGGTTATTTTCAACGGTCGCTAAGTCTGGGTCAACATCGTAGTAGTCTGTGATTGCGTATGGACTGCCTGCTAACCCCTTGACGATGGAAGGGGTGTTATGTTCGGCAGTCGCATGACGGATAACACCGGTGTACCAAACGTGCGTTACGCCTAAATTCTGTATGGCTCTTAAAGCAGCGGGGGTGATGCCGTTAAACGTACCACAACCATTTTCCGCTTTAGTACCATTATGCTTCCGCGTCTCGTTATAATTGCTGAAAGTACGCGGAAATAATTGATAAATTATTGGTTTCATTGAATGAGGGCTAACGTGTCTCTTGCTATCATAAGTTCTTCATCCGTCGGGATAATAACTACCTTCACTTTACTCTCAGGAGTGGATATAACCATCTCTTCACCGCGGGTCTTCGCATTCAGTTCTTCGTCTATTTGAATGCCCATCCAGCCCATACCTTTGAGTGCGTCCGAACGAACTCCGGCTTGATTCTCGCCCACACCTGCAGTGAACACGATGATATCTAATCCGTTCATTGCTGCTGCATAAGCGCCGATGTATTTTTTAATGCGGTAATTGTACATGTCCAAACCCAGTTGTGCTTGTCTGTTTCCTTCTGCGCAAGCAGCCTCTATCTCACGCATATCCGACGATATTCCGGTTACACCTGCCATACCGCATTTCTTATTCAGGAAGTCAGACATCTCATCCGGGCCGAGATGCAGTTTCTTTTGTAAGTACGTGATAGCACCGCCGTCTATATCACCGGAACGAGTACCCATCATAAGACCCTCCAGAGGAGTAAGACCCATCGTCGTGTCAATACATTTACCGCGTTTGATAGCTGCTATCGAAGCACCGTTACCAATGTGGCAGGAGATAATCTTTACCTTATTGATATCTACGCCTAAGAACTCGCATACGCGCTGGCTTACATATCGATGGCTCGTGCCGTGGAAACCATAACGACGTACTCCGTAGCGGTCGTACATCTCGTGCGGAATCGCGTACATATATGCATAAGCGGGCATCGTCTGATGGAAAGCTGTGTCGAATACACCTACTTGAGGAAGACCCGGCATCAATTCTTGAACGGCACGAATACCTTTTAAGTTTGCAGGATTGTGAAGGGGAGCCAAGTCGCTGACGGCCTCGAAAGCGCGGATAACACGACCATTAATAACTACTGACTCTGCGAACTTCTCGCCACCGTGCACCATACGATGACCAACGGCATCAATCTCACTCAACGATTTAATAACACCGTTCTCGGGATCTGTCAGCAACGAGAAAATGAATTTTACACCTTCTGTATGCTCTGGTATATCGTGCATCACGTTGCGCTTCTCGCCCGGATACTTGATTTTTACAAACGAACCTTCCATTCCAACACGTTCTGCACCACCGGCAGCTAATAGTGTTTGATCCGTCATGTCATACAGCGCATACTTAATTGAAGATGAGCCACAATTCAATACTAAAA
>ONMT01000090.1 GCA_900319025.1 uncultured Bacteroidales bacterium | reverse complement strand
GCGTGGATCGCCAAAGAGGTAATTACTCAATTGCGTGCCCTTTAAGCCCTTGGCTGCGAGCAACGCTTTGACAACTTTTCCGTTGTACATAGCCTATACTTTTTTCAATTTATTATCATTTTCAAGGTACTTTCGCGTACAAAATTGCATTTTCGCAATTAAAATTACACATTTTTTGCAAAATTATGCGTAATTATTTGTACATATCAATTTTTTATTGTACCTTTGCAGCCGCAAAATTACTACTTTTTTTTGATATGTGCAAGAAAAAAGTGATTTTTTTGAATTTTTTTAGTAAAAATAAGTGTTTATGAGTAAAAAAAATGTCAATCTCCGTCATTTTGACGAGTGGTCGAAGCAAATTAAGCGGTTTGGTGAGGACGTTGAGTTTACCGGAGTCTTCTTCAAACACGGTCAACCGCTGTTTGTACAGCGCATGGTTGCCAAGCAGTTCGCTTCATGGAACGCCGAGGGTCATTGTTACATCAAGAAAACGCGCTGTAAGATTTACGATGTCTTTGAGGACTGATTGCCATGGAAACACCTACATTTATTTTCGCGGAAGCTATTCCGCGGCTTAATATGCACCTCCAATCTATAGGATGGGATAATCTGGTGCAGATAAACTTCGATTGTAGGGATGCCTTTCAGAAAGAAGGCTATGTGCCCATGTCTGAGTTATTGGCTTTCATTACCGATCATCGTATCGGTACGGAAGAAGGCTATCCGGAGCAGACTCCTCTCACTGTCTCATTCTCTATCGTAAATCAGAAGATCAGCGCCATGTATAGCCTTGAACCCAATCAGCTGCGCAAGCTCGCAGATCGTCTCGCGAGCGCGCGTATATGCGAGGGCGCGTTTCCTATAAAGATATACGGTGTACCCGGTAGCCGTTCTATGTTCCAATGATTCCTCAGCACGAAATAGAAGAAGTCCTCTCCCGTGTGGACATGGCCGAGGTAGCCTCTGACTTTCTTACGCTCAAGAAGTCCGGCTCCGGCTACATGTGCAACTGTCCTTTCCACCAAGAGAAAACACCTTCCTTCCATATCTACCCCGCCCGGAACATCTACAAGTGCTTCGGTTGCGGTAAGGGTGGCGGTGTTGTCTCGTTCCTAAAGGAAAAGGAAGGCATGTCCTTCATGGAGGCTATCCAATACCTTGCGAACAAGTATCATGTCACGCTCCATGATCAAGCCGTCGAGGAAACAGATGAGCAGCGCCGCAAGCGCCTATATAGAGAATCCGTCCAGAACCAGTATGAAATCGTTCAGAAATTCTACGAAGAGAACATCCGCAATGCCGATAAAGAGGCAGTTGCCGCATATCAGTATGCGAAGGATAGATGGAGCGATGATTTTGTTGCGAATGAGGGTATCGGCTATGCCTACACCTCAAATGGCCCTTCGCTATACGAATATGCGAAGGCGCATAGTTTGTCTATAGAAATACTCAAGGAACTCCATCTGCTCGCCCAGAGCGAAGACGGACGAATCTACGATTTCTTCCGTGGCCGGATCATGATTCCGATACGTGACCGTTCCAAGCACGTCATCGGCTACACTTCCCGCGTCATTCCTGGAGTAACCGACAAAACTACGAAGAAGGGCAACACCCCGCCAAAGTACATCAACTCCACCAACAGCGAAGTCTATTCCAAGGAGAATACGCTTTTCGGTATCGATCAGGCTTGGATTGCCGCTGCATCCCAAGGCCGGTGTTACTGTGTCGAGGGTGCTCCCGACGCGCTCCGGCTGCACATCCTCGGCTTCAAGAACGCTGTCGCTTGTCTTGGTTCGGATTGGACCGACCACCAGTTAGCCCTTCTCCGGAAGCGCTGTGATACACTGTGCTTCATTCCGGATTCCGACCCACCCAAAGCCGGAGAGCAATTCGGTGTCGGCATTAACAAGGTCATCAAAGCCGGAACAAAGGCTTTTCAGATCAAGTTCAAGGTCTTTATCAAGGAGATTGGCACAGGCGACAAAGGCGATAAACGGGATGCCGACAGTTTCTTCAAAACCAAGTCTATGTTTGACCAGGTGCAGGAGGAGGATTTCATCCTCTGGTATGCACGTAAGTTATTCCCGCCGGAGAGCAAGAATAACGATAAAGCCAATGAGGATAAAGCCCTTAATTCAGTGGCTATCATCTCCGATATCCTTTCCTATCTGGAGGAAGGCTTCGAGTTAAACCACTATATCGATCAACTCAATAAGATACACCCTCCCAAGTTGGTTTGGCAAAGTGCTATTAAGGAAGCACGTGTCAGACGTGCGGAGGAACAAATGAAGCAGAACCTGTCCAAGGAACTGGATCTGCTCAAAGAACTCGGCTTCGGTATCGAGTTCCATAGCTACTATTCGCTCAACCAACAGGGAGGGCGATATATATGGTCTAACTTTACCATGAAGCCACTCTATCACATCAAGGACACGCAGTCAGCGATTCGTCTCTATGAGATGACAAACAAAGACGGTCATCAGGAAACAGTCGAACTCCGGCAGGAAGATCTTATTTCCCTCGCCCGCTTTCGACAAAAGGTGGAATCGCTGGGCAACTATATATGGTTAGCCAAAGAGGAACAGCTTCAGAAACTGAAGCAGTACCTCTACAAGGCTACCAAATCTGCTGAACTCATCACCCAACTCGGTTGGCAACGCGACGGCTTCTTCGCCTTTGGCAATGGTATATATTATAATGGCCAATGGTTAGCGGTGAATGAGTTCGGCATTGTTGCCATCCAACACCCCAACAGTAATCCGGATCAGGAGCCTATCGAATCCAACTACTATCTTCCGGCATTCTCCAAACTCTACAAAGATACCAAGTTCTATGAGTTTGAACGCAGCTTCGTTCACAAGGCGTACGGCAGCGTCACCCTCAAAGGATTTTCTTCCATGCTTGTAGAGGTTTTCGGGGATAATGCGAAGATTGGTTTGTGTTATCTTCTCGCCTCTTTGTTCCGTGATATAATCGTAGATTATACGAAGTGGTTCCCACTACTTAATTTGTTCGGTCCACCACACTCCGGAAAGTCCGAGTTAGGTCACAGTCTGATGTCGTTCTTCATCATCGAGAACAACCCGCCGAATATAGAAAACTCTACCGTGGCGGCGCTGTCGGATGCCGTTGCACAGACCTCCAACGCGCTTGTTCATCTCGACGAGTACAAGGACAGTATAGATATAACTAAACGCGAGTTCCTGAAAGGCTTGTGGGATGGCACCGGCAGAAACCGTATGAATATGGATAAGGATAAGAAGCGCGAGATAACCAAGGTAGATACCGGCGTCATCATTTCCGGTCAGGAGATGGCGGTATCGGATATCGCGCTCTTTACCCGTTTCGTTTTCTTGAGTTTCGATCTGCATACGCCTACCTCGGAGCAAACAGCCCGCTTTGAGCGCATGACGGAGGTCCGTAAGCTCGGATGTTCGCATCTCACACTGCAGATACTAAACAACCGATCCTATTTCGAGCAGAACTTCCATACTGCCTATATCTCCACGCTGGAAGATATACAAACTGCCCTCAAAGGCGAGCCGGTCGAGATACGTATTCTCAAGAACTGGGTAGTGCCATTGGCTGCCTTCCAGACTCTTCGTAACCAACTCGAACTGCCCTTTACCTATGAAGATCTTAAAACCATCGCCATCAAAGGTATTAAGGTACAGAGCGAGAAATGTAAAACGAACCAGGATGTCGGAGTTTGGTGGAACATCGTTAACTTCTTGGCTTCGCAGGGCAAGATATACGAGCGTTGTCATTACCGCATCGATTCGGTGCAGGAACTGACAACCGACGAGAGCAAGATGGTCTATCAGCAAGCCAAGACTATCCTTCAGATACGAGTTAAAACTATCTTTGAACTCTATCTGGAGCACGCCAAGAAAACGGGTCAGAAGGTGCTTCCCAAGGCATCGCTCGATTACTATCTGGAGCATAGTCCCGAGCTGATTGGTCATAAGCACTCTGTCCGGTTTGATGACATCAAAGATGGCATCGTACAGTATGAGGAAGATGAGAAAGGTCAGCGAACCAATCGCAAGAAGTCGTTTACCGACCAGGTGCTTGTTTTCGATTACCTCGAAATCTGCAAGCGCTACGGTATAACCCTCGAATAGCCGTACACACGTACCTATTATAATAACAATTAAATCATTGCAATTATGAACGAAGAACAAAATGCTATCCCGCAGACTGAGCAACTGCAAATCGTCAAAGTAGCTACCCCGGAACACACCGGATTGATTAGCGAGTTTCATGTAATCATAACCGACGCATCCGTGCCCGGCATGACGGTCTCCGCATCCTGTCACGCCCAGAACATTGCCGTTGAAGAGGCCCATGATGTGCTCTGGCATCTCTCACGGTTGATCCAAGTGAAGGATTAGCCGTACCCCGCCTAAACCTTAACTTTTCTTCAATTTATTATCATTCCGGACGTACTGCGCTGCTTTCTACAATAGAAACAATTGCTACAACCTTGATTTTTCTGGGTTTGTGTTGTGTAAATCGCTCCACATTTCTTCCACATTTTTCCACAACTCCTATTCATTTCCACAATTCCTCCACAATAAACCGGTTATTTCTACAATCATACTTTGCTTCTTCCCGCATAAATTCAGGTTGTGGAAGTTGTGGACACTGTTTCTTGCCCAAACTGTACACCCTTTTCCCTGCAACGATTTCCATTGAGGTGCTCAACCAAGCCAAGCAAGCCCCCATAAAGCCCGCTTGAAGTCTGTCAAGGAAGCCTTGTATCTGCTACAGCAGTTGAAGCACTCAAGCCGTACACACGGAGCACAGAGTTACCTATCAGCCCCGCTCCAGCAGCTGCCATTTACCGCATTGTCACTTCGAGCCTAACCATTTCTTGGCTTTCATGTCCTGTCCCTGAATTACTTACCCGTTTGGCGATTTATGTCGTTCCTTTTAGCAATGCAAAGGTAGTTGGTTCTTTCCGTATGGCAAGGCTAAACATGTTCCGGCGCTGATCTGCGATAGCTAAAAATTTCTCCAGCCGGTAAACGGTAGTAAATTTTGCGGAAGTCTTGCTGTTCACGGAATATGCGAACTACACTCCGTCAACTCTGAAAGCATTGTAAAAGAAACAAATCGCAAACAAATAAGTTTAACAATTCAAAAACAGTACAGTTATGAAAGCATCTAAGAAAAACAGTCAGGCAACCGAAGTAAAGAACAATGCAATGGAGCAGCCGCAAACAGAGCGTCAGAGCCTCCGTTCCCTCTGCAAGAAACTCCGTGAAGAGTACGGCAATGATGAGCGCATCAACAATCTGCTTTGTATCTACTACAAGAAGCTTCACAATCTCTCCATCCTTAAAACCCGCGAGCAATGGGAGCGCGAAGGCTTCAAGGTTATGAACACCGTTGAGAATCGTTTCCCCGCATGGGGCAAGCCGGTAAGCCGGGTGAACAAAGAAACAGGTGAGTCCTACACTTTCTTCCCCGTTACCCATTTCTATGTACCGGAAGCAGTTTGTCAAGCATGATATGAAGAAAGCCACCTGTCTTTAATGGCAGGTGGCATTTAACCTCTTAAATGAATAGGCTTTATGAAAAATCAGTGTAGCACACAGCAACTCAGTTTTAACTTCGAGTTTGAGCAGGTTTCTACCGCCCCTATCGAGGTAAAGAAAGAAATCGCACAGCAAGCCGCGCAACAAATAGTGCAGCAGCCAAAGCCGGTAGCAAAGCAGCCGGTCAAGAAAGCACCGCATTTCACGAAAGCCGATTTCGAGGAAATCCTCGCCGTTGAGAATGATTTAATAAATGGTCGTGGCGCATGGCTCTATTCCCAATTGGAAAAAGAGCTTGCGCGCGAGCGCAAAAGAGCACAGGCAGCTTATAAATATAATTTCTAAAATCCGTATTAGTTATGATTACTCTTGAACAAATCCTTTGTCGCTGTACCGATGAGCAGTTGGAATCGCTCATGTCTTCTGCCCAAGCTATCATGCAGCATTTTGAGTACGTTTCCGGTCATTCTGCCACGTATCTCGCAGGCGAGAACGAGCAGTATTGGAAAGTGTACGGCATTAACGCTATGGCGTTTACCGAGTTGGCGCAGCGCGCGCAGGGCAAGCACAAGCGCGTCCTCGGTCCTATCGGTTGAGGAAGGCTCGCTCGCTTCGGCGGGCTTTTTCCCGACGGGCGGGCGTATCTTCAGCACCACCGGCAGCTTGGTCTTTGGCGCGACTTGCACCTTGGTATTTTGTTCGACTATCTTTATTTGGGCGTTCCTCCATAGTTCTGCAGATCATCCTCTCCAGAGCTATGTCGGTCGGGCTTTGCAGGGGTTCCGCACACGTTGTGTACCAAGTTTGCCCGTTCCAATCCCTAACGCGACGCAAAAACAGCCTTTTTTCACGACGTTTTTCGCCAAAAATCGCGAATTTCGTGAAAAAATTCACTTTTTTTGCATTTTTTTGAAATCTGTCCAAAGTAATTGGACACTTTTTTTGTATCTTTGCAGAAAATTTCAAAGAAGTTGTATGGAAAATGATGCTTTGATAAAGAAAGCTGTAAAGAACGCACTCCTTGATACCCTGTCGGCTAAAGGCAAGGAGCTTAATTTGTCGCCCAAACAAGGGGCTGAAATTGTGGCGGACTTTGCCACGGAGTATCTGCTTGTATCTTGTGACTATACTGGTGCTTCTCATGAACAGATAATTGAGGAATATATCAAGCATCTCCGTGAGAATTTAGTCAATTGGTTGAACAATAAAAAGCAAGCAAAATGAGTCCGGAAGAATTAGCAAAGCACCGTCAGGAGTACTGGGAAGCATTATCAAGCGGTCTTGATAATTGCAGGTATGGGCTACCGTTCACGGAGGAAGAGAAACGGGAGGTGTTCTCGCACATAAAAGACAGTGAAATCATCGAAAATGTGGAGCATGGATACCCGCCCAGTTTCGTCCTGGATCATTATATTTACATCGCGGCAATGGTACACTAAGAAATGAAGAAACTCCTTTACATACTTTTCGCACTGCTTGCGCTCTGTGCTTGCGAGCCGGTGGACATTGCGCCCGGTGGCTCCGGCTCTGGTAGTATATACGATTTAAAGTACAAAGTATATGAAGGCCTGAGTTATAACCTCGTATATACAGTAAGAGGCGACGGAGTTTATGAGGGCTACTCCTACAACAGGGTATACACAATAAGAGGTGAGGCTATCTATTATGGTTTGAGTTATAACAGAGCGTACACAGTTAGAGGCGACGCCATCTATGAAGGGCTCAGTTATAACAGAGTTTACACCATAAGAGGTGAAGGCATTTATTATGGTCTCTCATATGACCGCGCATATACTATCAAAAAGTAGCCATTTTGTCCAATGTAGTTGGACAGATTGAACGGATATTTTTTGGCATAAAATTTGTATATGTCAAAAAAAAGTGTAATTTTGCAGAGATTTTTGATGTATCGCAAGAGGCGGGGCGCGATATTCGTGCCCGTCTCTTTTGCGGTCTTTTATGCCTCTTTGTCGGATTGGAGGGAGTCTTTGTATGCCAGCGGGTAGATGCCGGTGGCACGCTTGAAGTAACGGCAGAAATTCGCGGTCGTCGGGAATCCAAGCTGAATGGATACCTCTTTGATGGACTGTTCCGGATGCTCGCTTATCATACGTTTTGCCTGATTCGTGACATAGTTCTGGATCCACTCCAATGGAGAAGTGCCGTCATTATATGCACGGAAAATCTTTGAGAAATATCGCGGATCGTAACCTAATAATTTGGCGTAATAGTTTACATTTCGCTCCTCTTTATGGTGCTCTACAACGAGATTACAGAAGGTGAGATAGATATGTCCCATGCGGTCTTTGTTCCACTCTGTATCTTGCTCATGACGAATCGACATGTACAACTCATATGTTACTGACAGCTGCTGCTCCAACAAACGATGCTTGTTGGGAAGCTCTTCCTCGCTTCGGCTCGCTATATAATTGATCGCACCAAGAAGTAGTAAAAGATTTTCCGCTTGCTCGTCTGTCAAATGACATATCGGACTTTGGGAAAGTAACTCCATGTCACTGGGGTTGAATTTCAACTCCGAATCCTTGAATTTACTGGGATCAAAGAGCAACCATGCTTGCGTATAATCCTCACTAGGCTCCAGATGACGGATGATGTGTCCGGGCAGAAAGAAGGTCAAGTCATTCTTTTGGGCTCGTATATCCTTCATGTCATACAAGCAATGCGACGTGCCGGATAGATTCAGCGATAAGATAATATAGGGATACATCATATCTATACCCGGCGGAACAGCTATTCCCTCTTGTTTCATGCAAAGGATAATACCGTTTGATTCTACATTTTCTCTGTTCTCAAGAGAACGCAAGGTTGAATAATTTTCCATAACTTTTCTGAAATTTTGTGCAAAGATACTGCTTTTTTCTGATATATGCAAATTTTTTCACACATTTTGGTAGCAAAAAGGCGAAAATTGATAACATTTTTTGCTTTTAAAATTTGCGTATGTGCTAAAAAAGCAGTAATTTTGCAGCCGATTTTGAATATGGAGTAAAAGATTATGGTATTAGCAGTACGATTTAGGTATCATGAGGCGAAGACGCCGACGTTTGATATTGTTCACCTCAATACGGAGCAATGGAGAGAGTTCTTTTGGCTGGAGCGCAGTTTTATGCGGATGGACTGGATGCTTCATTTCCTCAACCGCACACATGAGGGGTATAAGTATAAGGAGATGTGGTGGATTCCGCTCGATGACCAAGAGGACTTACAAATCGCTCCCAATGCCCCGATTCGCAAGAACTAAGAAACAAGACAAATAAATCAAACAACAAATCACATTATTAACAATTAAAATCATTTAAAAACACAACCAAAATATGAGAAACAAACTGTTTTTACTTATCCTTCTTTTGTGCTCCTTGTTCATTGGTGTGAACAGAGCCGAGGCAAATGATTTT
>ONMT01000076.1 GCA_900319025.1 uncultured Bacteroidales bacterium | reverse complement strand
GTTCGCCCTTCGTCGGAAACGACAATCCATGATTAAGTTGCCCTGCAACAAATGTAATGGTTGTGTTTCCTCCTCTTCCCACAGATTAAAATCTGCGGGGGCCCTTATAATGCAGCTGCGCCCTGCTCTCTACCTGCCGGTGGCTGCAACTACCTCCCACCATCCTGTCTTTCCGCCTTCCATTGCTTATACCTTGTGTCTTTTTTCTTGTATCTTAACATCGCAAACCGCAAAAAAGACACAACCCTCTCCTTCATGTCATACACCGTCCACTTTCTACCTTCCGCTCCTTATAGCTTGTATAAATTTCTATTTGCATTTTTATACAAGTCTCCCAACAACCAACTCTATAACTCATTAATAATAAACCGCTTACTATAAGCTTGTATAAACTTTCTACTTTTTTAGCTACATGCACAAGAAAAAAAGAAGCACCCCTGCGGCAAGCTAATGCTGCAGAGCGGAGGTGTTGAAGAGTTCGTTGCCACGTTGGGGGTTGGGTTATACTCTTTGTGCGTGGAGGGAGATGTCAATCTGCTCGGAGCGGGGAACCCACTCGGAATAGACTTGTGCGGCGGTTTCTATGTCGTTGCGCGAGAGCGTATGTAAATAATGATACATGGGCTGGTCGGTCTCGTTAGGCAGTAAAGTCAAGCGGCAGGCGAGTGTGTCGCCGAGGAACGTCTCTTTGAGCCAATGGATAGTCAGGCAACGGATAGCATACCCATCCAAGAAGGTCTCGTCCGCCGATTGCATAGCGATATTGAGATAGGTGCGATTATTGACATGCCCATTGAAATCGAGGTTAATCGGATTGACCTGATGTGCGAACTGCTGGAGTTGTATGCCATTGGTAGCGAAGCGGCGTTTCTTATGGGTATCGGATGTCAGTTCGGGTAGGACGGGCAGTTGCGGCTGAATAGGAGTCAGCGGCGCGAGACGATGGGTCTCGGTGTCGAGCAGCGTCCAACAACCGAAGCCATGCGCCACTTCTACGCCATCCGCTCTGCAGACGCGGAACTCAGCATAAAGGCGTAGTGTGCCTACTTCGCTATTCCAAACGGTTACATCGATATCGTCAGACCATAGGGCAGTCTGCTCTTCAAACCATGCATTGAACTCCGTCGTTACCCAGATGCGGTTTTGTTTAATGACGTCAAAAGCAGCGAGGTGCAGGCACGACATATATCGCGCCCAACAATCTTGGTAGTAGAGCAAGACGGCAGTAGGAGTCATTCGGTAGCGTGTGTCTATATCTGCCGCTGTGAGGGAATAACGGTGAGTATATGAGTTCATCATGTATTGGTTTGAAATTTGCGTGCAAAAGTAAGGGAAAAAAATGGAATATGCAAATTTTTTATGTGTATTGTTGAATGTTTATTGTTTATTGAGCAGAAAAAGTGCAAGTTTTTGCAAAAAATAACAAAAATCTTGCAGGTATGTTATGTACTTACACTTGACAATGTTGACCTTGACGGTTACCGATAAAACGGTACCTGCTTTTTGTCACTTCGACTTAGCAAAAGGAAAAATGGAAACTTGAAAAGTGAAAAAAGTTTCCATTTTTCTTGTGTATATGGAATAAATGTAGTACTTTTGCCGCCGTTTTGCGACTAAAATATGAGTGAACAACGGGGACATATTATAAAGACGGCGGGAGAGATGTTCTTCCGACTGGGCATACGTAGCGTGTCGATAGACGATATATGCCATGAGTTGGGTATGTCGAAGAAGACGTTCTATGTTTATTTTGAGTCTAAGGATGAGTTGGTAGCGCAGATGCTTCATGCGAATGTGGAATATATTGCGCAGAAGATGGAGGATTTGATGGTGTTGCATGATTTCCGTCAGTTGGTGGCGAAGTTCTTGAAGCACCAAGAGGCGGAGAAGAATGATGTGCGACGTGTGCCGCAATTGGTGTATGACTTGAAGAAGTATTACCCTCGTCAGTTTGCGCAGTTCCAGAAGGAGAGTTTCGAGACGCAACGTAAGTATATCGCGGCGTATTTGGAACAAGGACAGAACGAAGGCCTTGTGCGCGCGGACCTCAATATAAGTCTCACGGCGGAGTTGTTTGCGATGATCCATAGCGATGCGATACGGCATTTTGAGGAGATTGAGTCCAGCGGGCGCAATATGCACCAGATAGGACATACGGCGATGGATATTTTTGTAAGAGGAGTATTGTCGGAAGAAGGACTGGAGCTGTATAGATGAATAGATGATAGATAATAGATGAACTTATAAGAAGTCGAAAGAATATATATATGAAAAAGATTGTATTTGTATTAATGGCGCTATCGATGAGTTTGATGAGCATGGCGGAAGACCATGTGATGGCAGCCACGAAAGGAAGTAAATCCAATGGTAAGAGCGATTATCCTGATACGCTGAGTCTGAATCTAAAGGAAGCGCAGGATTTTGCGGTAGATCAGAATCGCACGCTGAAGAATGCGTCTTTGGCGGTTCAGGAAGCGTATGCGCAGCGTTGGCAAACGATTGCGGCGATGTTACCGCAAGTGGATGGAAGTTATAGCTACAACGACTATTTGGGCTACAAAGCGACGATGTCTATGATGGGCAGAGATGTGGAGATTGGTATGCCTAACCAAGGTTCGTTGGTTGTGACTGCGTCGGTAGGAATTAACGGACAAGGGATTGTTGGTGCGTTGCTTAATAATGTGGCGATTGACATGAAGAAAATCTCGTTGGAGAAGTCCGAGGTGGAGCTGCGCGGAAGTGTGATGACGAGTTATGTGTCGTTGCTGGCTCTGCAGAGTATCACAGAGTTATTGGACTCCAGTTTGGTGAATATCGAAGAGTTAGAGCGCATGACGCAGAACGCGGTAGATGCAGGTGCTTCCGAGCAAACGACAGCTGACCAGATTCATGTGCGCGTGAACACGATGCGCAATAATATTAATGTGCAGCGCAATAATATCGCGTTGGCTTATAACTCGCTGAAAGTGCTCCTGGATGTGCCGGTGGAGACGTACTTGATTTTGGAAGATGATTTGGACGCCATCTTATCGCCGGAAGCGGTGCTGAATCTGCTATCTGCGAACTTTGATGTGCATAATAACTTGAATTATCAGTTACTTGAGAAGAGTGCGGAATTGGCACGTCGCAATGTGCACATGGCAGGTTGGGCGTATGGTCCGACGCTGTCGTTGGCGTATAACTACACCAATCAGCAGTATTATGGCGACGGCGGTATGCGTATGACTCCGCCGAATGTCATACAAGTAGGTGTTCGTTTGCCGTTATGGTCAAGCGGAAAACGTGCAGCCGGTGTAGTGGAGAAGAAGATTGCTTACCAAGAGGCGCTGAATACGCTGTCCGAGACGACGGATCAGTTGGCAATCCAATATAACCAATTGTGCTATAACCTCAGCAGCGCGTATGAGACCTATGTGACGGATAAAGAGAGTCTGGAAGTGGCACAACGCGTGTTTGCTTCTGTTACGCAGAAGTACAAGTTCGGCGCAAGCAGTATGTTGGAACTGACGAACTCGAGTAATGACCTTATTAATGCACAATCAACGTACGTGCAGGCGATGCTGTCGCTGGTGAATGCACAAGTTGAGTTGGAGCAGTTCTTGAATAATTAATAATGAATATTTAATAATGAATATATATGAAAAGAGTATTTATTTATTCACTGGCAGCTTTGATGCTGATAGGCTGCGGCAAGAAAACAACCACTACAACGGTTGAAGAAGAGCGCGTAGAGCAAGTGCGTACTACCGTGCTTCATTACCAGGAAATCCAACGTGAGATTTCCTTATCCACGAACTTACAAGGTTATTTGACACTCAATGTCGCTCCGTCCGTAACGGGTAAGATTGAGCATATCTACTGCGAAGTAGGTGACCGCAAATCGAAGGGACAAGACCTCGTTCGTATGGACCAAACACAGTACAAAACAACTAAGATTACACTCGGAAACCTCGAAGTGGAGAAGAATCGTATTGAGAATCTGTTGCGTTCCGGTTCGGCTACGCAGCAACAATATGACCAAATTCTCACCCAGTATAACTCCACGAAAGAGCAGTTAGAGTTCTTGCAAGCCAATACCTATGTGAAAGCTCCTTTCTCCGGCGTTATTTCGGCAAAGAACTACGAGGATGGCGAGTTATATGGCGGTCAGCCGATTTTAGTGCTGACGCAGCTCGATAAACTGAAAGCACTCGTGGCTGTTCCCGAGACTTATTTCCCCCGCTTCAAAGAGGGAATGAAGTTGCAACTGACTTCGGAGATTTATCCGGAGAAAGTGTTTACGGCAACGGTGGAGGTCGTTTATCCGACTATTGATGCTTCGACTCACACGTTCCAGGTGAAGATTGTTGTGCCGAATGGTCAGCATCTCTTGCGTCCGGGAATGTACGTAACGACTACGATTGGTTTGGGCAAAGCCAAAGTGCTTGTTGCTCCCTATCAGGCAGTGGAGAAGCTTGTCGGTGCCAACGATCGCTATGTGTTTATTAACGACAACGGTCGTGCCAAACGTGTTGCTGTAGAGCTCGGACAACGCTTCGACCAAAACATTGAGATCATCGCTCCTGAAATAGTAGAAGGTGTTGAGTTAGTCACTGTCGGCCAGCATAAACTCGTCGATGGCGTCAAGATAAATATAGTCGAGTAAATGACCAAATGGTAAATGATTAAATCGTAAATGAATTTATGTCTATATACAAGTCAGCGATAGAAAAGCCCGTCACCACTGCCCTCATCTTCGTGGCAGTGATTGTGATTGGTGTGTACAGCTTCATTAAGCTGCCTGTCGACCAATTCCCGGAAATGGATCCGCCTTATATAACCGTGATGACGACCTACCCAGGCGCTTCGGCTTCTGAAATGGAGACGAATGTAACGAAGATAATGGAGAATGCCCTCACGTCTGTGGATCACCTGAAGCATATCACTTCTCAATCCAAAGATAACATGTCCATGGTGGAATTGGAGTTGGAGTGGGGTAGTAACATGGACGAAGCGACGAATGATGTGCGCTCGTTCGTAGATATGGCAGCCAATAACCTGCCGGATAACTGCTCCAAACCGGTGATATTTAAGTTGTCCACCAGTTCGATGCCTATCTGTCAGTATTCCATCACTGCCGATGAGACGTACGCCGGATTGGATAAGATATTGAACGACGAAGTTGTTCCGCAGTTGAACCATATTGACGGTATCGGTAATATCTCGCTTTCCGGTGCACCGGATCGCTATGTCTATGTCAATATCGACCAGCAGAAACTCGATGCGTACGGCATCACACTCGAGCAAGTCGGACAAGTGGTATCAGCCAATAACCTGAACCTCTCTTCCGGAACGATTAAGATGCCCCAAGAGCAGTATCAGATGCAGGTGCGTAGCGAATACCTTGAGTCCTCCGAGATTGCTAATCTCATGGTGGCTATCACGCCGCAAGGACAGCAAGTCTTCGTCCGCGATATCGCTACCATCAAAGATACGATTAAAGACCTCTCACTCGACGAGAAGACCAACGGTCGCGAGGCGGTGCGTCTGGTTATCGCTAAGCAGACCGGTGCGAACACCGTGCAGGTTTGTAAGGACGTCCGCAAAGAGTTGGCGAAACTGCAGAAACAGTTGCCAACCGACGTCAAGATTGAGAAGATCTACGACAGCTCCGAGAATATTCAGAACTCTATTAACTCCTTGGAAGAGAGCGTGATGTACGCCTTGTTATTCGTTGTACTGGTTGTGCTCTTCTTCCTCGGTAAATGGCGTGCAACATTGATTATCGGTATCACGATTCCTATTGCCTTGATTGTAGCGTTTATCTACTTGGGCGTAGCGGACTCCAGCTTGAATATCATCTCGCT
>ONMT01000015.1 GCA_900319025.1 uncultured Bacteroidales bacterium | reverse complement strand
GTAGAGCCTGCGGCAGTGTAACTAAACGTTGCGCAGCAACACTAAACGTCCAACGGACAATAAACGTTACGAAGTAACACTAAACTAAAAAAAGTGCAGGTTTTTCCCACAAACTGCACTTTTTTCTTGCACATACCAAAAAAAAGCACTATCTTTGCGCGCCAAATGGTATGAAGAAAGGTTATCATTACATATTATTAGGTTTGACTGTCGTCATCGCACTCGTCTGCGGATGGCTTGTGCCACGGGTGAACGTGAACAGCGACATGACGAAGTATCTGCCTAATCAGTCCCGAATGAGACAGGGACTGGAGATCATCATGTCCGACTTCTCCGCCGCCCAACTACAGAGCGCAGACGTGAAGGCGATGTTCCCCGACGTGAGACCCGATGAACGAGATGTGCTTATGGCGCAACTCAACGCTATTCAGGACGTCAACGGCGTCACATACAACGTCTCTGCCGATAGTGCATACACGCTTTTCAACCTGGTCGTTCCGAAGTCTATCGACCAAAAAGCTCTCGGAAAAGCTATTCGCGAACGGTATGGCGATGACGTGATTGTTGAGACCAGTCAAGACGGCGCTACACCACCCTTCTCGGTCATTGTGATAGCCGCGATACTCATCTTCACCGTGCTGTTCCTTATGGCGCAGTCGTGGTTAGACCCGCTGCTGATTCTTATCTCTACCGGAATAGCCGTTGTCATCAACGTGGGGACGAACTACTTCATGCCCAGCGTGTCGATTACAACCAATTATATTGCGCCTATCCTGCAACTGGTACTGAGTCTGGACTATTCGATTGTGCTGCTGAACCGCTATCGACAAGAACTTAATTCGGGCGTTGAACGCACACTCAGTCAGTCGATAAACACCGCCATCCAGAAAGCTATTCCATCTATTATTAGTAGTGCGCTCACAACCGTTGTGGGTTTGCTCATGCTGCTACTCATGCGCTTGAAGATAGGAATGGACATGGGTATTGTGCTCGCCAAAGGCGTGCTGTGCAGTCTTATCTGTACGTTTACCGTGCTGCCGTCGCTCTTACTACTGTGCCACAACTGGCTGCAGAAAACCAATAAGCGCGTGTTCGTTCTTCCTACCGATAGAATAAGCCGATTTGTGACGCACCATAAAGTGACTCTCGTCATCTTCATTGTACTACTTTTCGGCAGTTCGTACTACTTCTCAAGACATACCGAGATCACCTTCTCAACGAATGGTGAGTCCAAGATAAGCAAAGTCTTCCCGCGTTTGAACCCGATGCTCGTCATCTACGACACCAAGGACGAAGCCGGAATCATGCAGTTAGCCGACAGCATGAAGCATTCGGAAAACGTGCTCAGTATCGTTTCATATCCGACCTTGCTCAAAGAGCAATATACCGCAACCGAACTCACAGCCCATATCAAACGACTAACAACCGATATGGCGGACTACATGCCGACGATTGATAACATGAGCATGCTCACGCCCGAATTGATGCAAGTCGTTTATTACCTGCACTCCGGCAGCGGTGACACACTCGCTATCTCCTTCCCCGAAGTGATGCGCTTCATCAAAGAAGAGTGCATCGAAAATCCGCTCTTCGCGAACGTCATAGACGAACGCATGCGCAGTCAAATTCAACTGCTCGACGGACTACTTGCTATTCAAGGTAATAGCGATGACGACGAGGAGGAAGTCGAAAGTCAAAAGTCAAAAGTCGAAAGTCAAAAGCAAATAGTCGAAAGCGGAGAGGCTGTTTATAGCCATCAGCGGCAAGATGTGGATGCACATCTCACGCTTGTTAGCGATGAGAGCCAAAAGACAAAAGTCGAAAGTCAAAAGTCAAAAGTCGAAAGCGGAAGCAGAAAGCATAATAGAGGTAAAATGGCGGTGGACGGCAAAGTGTCCGTCATCCAATTCGCCAATATCCTGGATGCTATCTATGCCAACGAGCAGTCGCACTATCTGCGCATGATAACGGATACAACGCAACTGCGCAAGGACATGAACGTTCGCCAAATGGCGGATTATATCGGTTCTACCAATAGCCAAACGAAACTCATCTTCTCCATGAGCGACTACGGCAAACGAATGACTCCGCTGCAGTATGTACATTTCCTCACTGACGACTTATTCCAACGCAAAGCCTTGCGCAACATGGTCAGCGACGAGCAAAAGAACGAACTTATCATTCGCGAGCGATTCATGGATAATGCTAACATAGACGCTTATCTATCCATTCCGGAGTTGTCGTCCATGCTTATCGAATATGGTTTCCATACTATGAGCGAGGCGCGCGTACTCGCTATTGCACAAGGACAAGACCTGTTGCCTGAACAAGAGGAAACGATTGACGAAGAGTTTGAACATCCGCTATATGCCGAGAGCGACTCGTGCGAACAGTTAGAACAAGAACTGCGCGGCACAGAGAAAACAACTTCTCCTATCGTTAAGAGCGACACCGAGCGCAAAGCCGAATTGATGGTCGAACTTATGGGCTCCGACAAACGCTATAAGAGCAACGAGATGGTGAAGATATTTAAGTCCTTAGGCGAAACCATTGCTCCATCTACTGCCAACCTGTTGTATTGCTACTACGGCAGTCAACATAACTACAACGACAGCCTGCGTATGAGCCTTGAAGGACTTCTTTACTACGCAGCCGATACGCTGATTAAAGACCAACAGGTGACCGCTTTCCTCGACGAACCGACTCGACAACTGATTGAGAGTATTCCTGAACAACTCAAAGACGGAATAGGAATGCTTAGCCATGAGGACTACGCGCTGATGGTACTTGTGACAGACCTGCCGGACGAATCGGACGAGACGTACGCTTTCGTAGAACGACTGGATACACTCTCTGCCGAGACGTTGAACGAACCATGCTACCTCGTAGGCGAATCAGTGATGTTCGATGAGATGAAACGCGGCTTTAGCGCCGAGATGACTCGAATCACACTTTTCACTATTCTCGCCATCTTCCTTATCGTAGCACTCACGTTCAAGTCCGTTTTGGTTCCGACGATTCTCGTGATGACGGTTATGACCGCTGTGTTTGTTAATGTCACCGTGAGCGGATGGGTTTCCGGCGGAATGCTCTATTTGGCGTATCTGATTGTACAAAGTATATTAATGGGTGCCACCATCGACTATGGCATCCTGTTTGCTAACTACTACAAAGAGAACCGCCGCACACTCGACGAATACGACTCGAGCACACAAGCATACAAAGGCTCAATCCGAACCATCATGACCTCCGGAATAATCATGGTCATCGGACCGGGCGTGATGGCCGTTTCGGTCAACGACGTAGCTATATCATCCATTGTGGGCTGTCTGGCTGTCGGCTCAGCCGTATCCGTACTGCTTATCCTATTCGTTCTACCCGGAATTCTCGTCGCCTTCGACCGATGGGTTGTCAATAAAAAGAAATGCAAATGATGCTACAAAAGAAAAAAGATACTATTTTTCATGTAAGAACGGAGGAACAACTTCTTCCGTTTCTTATGCAGCAGCTAAACGGCAAGAGCCGTAACAGCACAAAGTCACTTTTGGCACATAGACAAGTATTAGTCAATGGAGCAGTACAGACGCGCCACGACACTCCCCTTAAAGAGGGAGACACGGTTACGCTGCTCGCCGGCAAAGGTAATATCGAACTGCGCCACCCGAAACTCAAACTTGTCTATGAAGACGAGTATCTGCTCGTGGTGGAAAAGAAACAAGGTCTGCTGACTGTTCCTGTGAACGCAGTAAGCAAAGAGACGACCGTTTTCTCCATACTCAAAGCCTACGTCAAGAAGCAAAACCCGCGCAATGGAATTTATGTCGTTCACCGTTTAGACCGCGAAACAAGCGGACTGCTCGTGTTCGCCAAAACGCCGGAATTGCAAGAGTATATGCGCACGTACTGGAAAGAGTTGGTACAAAAGCGGACATATGTAGCCCTTGCAGAAGGCTCACTGCCTAAGAAAGAAGACACGATTACGACCTGGTTAACCGAAGATAAGCGCAACGCCGTTGTTTACTCCTCACCGGTGGACGACGGAGGAGATATCGCCATCACGCACTACAAAGTACTTCGTGAGCGCAAAGTGCAATCCACCAATGCACAGCCTAATAATACGCAACCGCAGACTATCTCGCTTTTAGAACTTAATCTTGAGACGGGTCGAACCAACCAAATCCGTGTTCATTTGGCATCTATTGGCCACCCTGTTGTAGGCGACCGCAAATATGGACATGGTAACATTTTCAGCCCCAATGACCGACTCTGTCTCCATGCACGAGTACTGGAGTTTATCCATCCCGCCACCGAACAAATAGTGCACTTTGAGACACCAATACCTAAAGATTTTTAGTCAATAGACTTAAAAAATACACAAAAAACGCAAAAAAAGAAAAAAAAATTTGGTGATGTGATAAAAAAGCATTACCTTTGCACTCGAAAATAAACAAAATTAAATTTTCATAGTTAAGGTTTAGGTTTTATTATGGTATCAGGAGGCCGTGAGGTTTCCTGATATTTTAGACAAAAGGTCCGCTTGTGAGAGCGGTGCTTATTTTTTATTCAGTTATGACTAAGGAAAAAATGACTACAAACGAGGACGAAAACACAAGTTTACTTCCGGACTTGACGAACGCCGAAGAAGCGCGCAAGGCCTTTATTGCAAACGAAATTTTTAATCGCAAATATTAATATACGTATATGGCAACAACCTACATGACTGCAGAAGGATTGCAGAAACTAAAAGACGAACTCCAGTTTTTGGAGGGGACAGAACGTCCACGAGTTATCGCGGCTATTGCAGAAGCACGTGACAAAGGTGACTTGAGCGAGAACGCTGAGTATGACGCTGCTAAAGAGGAACAAGGACATCTTGAGACCAAAATCGCGATGCTCAAAACCAAGATTATGGACGCGCGCATTATCGACGAAACAACTATCAAAACCGATGAGGTACAAATCCTGACCAAAGTGAAGGTAGAAAACCTCAAGAACGGACAAACAAAGACCTATCAGTTAGTGACCGAAGACGAGGCTAATATTCTCGAAGGTCGTATTGCTGTCACAACCCCTATTGCTAAGGGCTTGATGGGTAAGAAAGTAGGCGACATCGCACAAGTGCAAGTGCCTGCAGGAATAATAGAATTTAAAATCTTGGAGATTAGTCTATGACCATTTTCAGCAAAATCATCAAAGGCGAAATCCCAAGCTTCAAAGTAGCCGAGGACGATCGCTACTACGCTTTTCTGGATATCAATCCGATAAAGAAAGGCCATACCTTGGTTATACCGAAATTACCGGAACCGGAAGCTGACTATATCTTTGATCTGGACGACGAGGTATTGGCAGGACTGATGGTCTTCGCTAAGAAAGTAGCAGTGGGCATCAAAGCCGCCACAGGCTGCAAACGAGTAGGCGTAGCGGTATTAGGAATGGAAGTGAACCATGTTCATGTTCACCTCGTACCACTGGATTCAGAAAGAGACATGCTCTTCACGAATCCCAAGCTGCAACTTCCGGCAAACGAGATGGCAGAAATTGCCAACTCTATTGCACAAGCAATCGATCCGGTTTAATTGGCCTTAATCCAAGTCTGATTACGACCAAGGAAACCAAGCTTATCAAGGCTGCCGCGTAATACGAGGCGGCCTTCTTTAATGTAAATCTTGCCGTAATAGAACTTACCGGACTCCGGGTCTAAGACGCGACCTTCACGCAATTCACCATCAACGGCCTTCATATCGCGAATGATAACTAAACCCTCCATCGGTTTGTTGTGGTCTGCCCCCTCACATTTATCGCAAACCAAGTCTGATGGACCGACTAACATCTTAGCAATCTTACCGTAATAGAGTCCATTACTACCTTTGTAAATCTCTACAATAGAGAAATTATCTCCCGTTTTATCGTCCACCGTTTTCCAACGACCAACGATTTGATTAACTTGACCAAAAAGGCAAATAGGCATCAGAAATAGCGCCGTTATAAAGAAAAATTTACGCATAATCGTTTATTTTTGCTGCAAAAATAATATATTATTTGCAAATGTGCAAATAAAACACTACTTTTGTAGCCGTAAATAGAAATAAACCATGATGAAGCAGCCAAAATTATATGTTTTTGCCTCAAATAATGCCCACAAATTAGAGGAAGTGCGTCGAATATTATCGCCTCGCGAGATTCATAGTTTACATGAGATTGGCTTTGAGGCAGAGATAGATGAAACGGGAACAACGTTGGAGGAAAATTCTTCCATCAAAGCCCGCGCCATATACGAATGGCTGAAACAAAAAGGGAAAGAGCAGGAGTATATTATCTTTGCAGACGACACTGGTTTGGAGATTGAGGCTCTGCATGGTCAGCCCGGTGTTTATACGGCACGCTGGGCAGGGGAGCCCGCCTGCGACGCTAACAACAGAAAGAAAGCACTTGCTCAATTAGCCAATCAGACCAACCGTAACGCACGCTTCCGCACAGTCATTACCCTTATTGAGAATGGAAAAGAGCAACAAGTAGTAGGCGAGGTAAAAGGAATCATCGCTACCCAAGAGTCCGGAGACAAAGGCTTTGGCTATGATTCATTATTCATCCCTAACGGATACGATAAGACCTTTGCCGAACTACCTGCAGAAGTAAAAAATAGCATTAGTCACAGAGCTAACGCGTTAGCCAAATTAGCACAAATACTATAACTATGAAACGATTATTTATCACCATATTATCCGTTTGCCTAATGACATCATCCCTTTTCGCAAGCAAAGGGGACATTGATTATGGCAGCATGCAGCAGTGGGAATTACATCCCGCGTATTCAAACGTAACGACGCTGACGTCTTCAGAAGACAAAATCTATGCGCTATCGGAAGGCTCACTCTTTGCCATCAACAAAGCAGACGAGAGTTTGGAACCATTTAATAAATTAGATGGACTATCCGGCGCAGATATGCAATTTGTGACCTATAACAAAGCCACAAAGAAACTGGTTATCATTTATAAAGACGGCATGATTGATGTTGTATCGGATAAAGCTTTAACCTCCCTGTCCGATTTATATCTGAAACGAGAATCAGCAGAAATAGCATTTAATAATATCACGAGTTATCAGCATCTCGTTTATCTTGCAGCAAGTACAGGAATTATCATTATTGACCTCAAAAAAGACGAGATAAAAGACACCTACTATATTGGCAAGAATGCCTCCGACGTCAGCGTACGCGCTATCACATTCTGTGGAGATAGTATTTTCGCCGTAGCAGATACAGCGCTGTATAAGGGCAACCTAAAAGATAATCTGATTGACTACCAATTATGGGAAACAACCAAATTGCCTAAAAATGGTAAAATTCAATCGCTAACCGCTCTGAACAACTTATATCTACTGCAAGACTCGGTGCTATATCGCTACACGTCAGGAGGGTGGTCACGCTTTACAGATGAGTTGTATCTCTGGGTTAAAGCAGATAATAACCAGCTGTTAGCGGAGACAAAAGACAATATGCTCATGGCGATTAAAGAGAACGGAACGACCGCTAATCTCACAAATGAGTACCCTGCTAATGATGCGTTATATGAAAATGGAGATTATTGGTTAGCCTCCGGTTGGAGAGGGGTTATCCGCTACAATAGAGATGGATACCAGTTCCTACTTCCTAATGGGCCATTGAGTAATCTTCCTTACCGGCTACAGTTCTTTGACGGACGACTGATGATGACCCAAGGCGGACGATGGGAAGGACAATACCGCCGTCCGGGACAAGTAATGTGGTACTACCACTCGTTCCATTATTGGTATAGCATATCCTATGGTGTGATACATAATAACACGAATAAGTGGATATATGACATCATGAATTATGCAGTTGACCCGACCGATGCCAATCACTTCTTTGCTACCTCTTATGGTCAGGGCGTAATTGAGTTTAAGGACGGAAAAGCCATCAAGGTATATGACGAAACGAATAGCACGTTACGCTCGTATGTAACTAAGGACACCGTCCCTAATTTTGTCCGTACAGATGGAGCGCTCTTTGATGCCCACGGCAACTTATGGGTAGTTAACACAGGCTCTCGCGGCACACCTATCTGCATCATGGAACCGAATGGGAAATGGCATCAGTTACCTTTGAGAAGCGATGGGCAAAACCTCAGCTTCGAGACGCCGGGTCCGCTGTATCAAGATAGCAAATATCCCAATAGTAAATGGTTATTTGAAAGCCGACTAAATACGGCTTTAGTCGTGACCGATGACGGCGGAACACCTTTTGACCCGAGCGATGACCGCACGCAGAAACGCTCTACCTTTGTGGATCAAAACGGGACTGCCTTTACTCCGGTTGAACTGCGCTCCTTAGCACAAGATAAAGATGGACTGATTTGGGTTGGAACGAATAGTGGACTCTTTATTATTGAATCGGTGGAAAAATTCCTTGAGTCGAATGCATGCCAACGTGTTATTATAAGTCGTGAGGACGAAGAGACTCAATTGGCAGATTACTTGCTCGCCGATGAGCAAATCAACGCAATAACGGTGGACGCAGGTAACCGCAAATGGATTGGCACTGCGTCTTCGGGTATCTTCCTTATGTCAGAGGACGGACAAGAAACGATTCACCACTTTACCACAGAGAACTCTCCACTTCCGTCGAACGAGATATTATCTATTGCCATTCACCCGACGTTAGGAGATGTATTTATTGGTACAGCAGGAGGTTTGGCCTCTTATAGAAGCGATGCTTCCAATCCCGAAGAGTCGTACGAAAAGATATATGCCTACCCCAACCCTATTCAGCCGAACTACGAAGGTGTTATCACAATCACTCGACTGATGGATAACTCAATAGTCAACATTATTGATGCGGGAGGAAATCTTGTTTGTAAGACCCGCTCTAATGGTGGTACCGCCGTATGGGATGGAAAAGATCGAACCGGCAAACGTGTTGCTTCGGGTATTTACACTGTCCTATGCAATGCAGCAGACGGGGCACATGCCACAACAAAAATCCTCATTCTTCACAAATGAGGATATAGTGCTTGAAAAATTTATAATTCTTAATGAATTAATCTTAGGAACTCGTTTCGGGTTTCAGCGCGTGTGAAAGCACCCGTAAAGTCCGACGTAGTGGTAATGCTATTCTGCTTCTCTGTGCCGCGCATTTTCATACACAAATGCTCTGCTTCCACAACCACCATGACTCCTAATGGGTCCAACGTGCGCTGAATACAATCCTTAATCTGGGTTGTCATTCGTTCTTGTATCTGCAAGCGACGAGCATAGACATCTACAACACGAGCAATCTTACTCAGACCGGTTACTCGCTTTCCGTTCGGGATATAAGCGATATGCACTTTCCCGAAGAATGGTAAGAGATGATGTTCACAGAGCGAATAAAAGTCAATATCTTTGACCACTACCATGTGTCTATAATCGTCCTCAAACAAAGCTGAACGCAGAATAGCATCGGGGTCCTCTTTATACCCTTTGGTTAAATACTGAAATGCCTCACCTACGCGTTCGGGTGTTCGCTGTAAGCCTTGGCGATTCACGTCTTCACCTAATTCGGTGATAATTCCCGCTATATGCTCAGCAATTGCACTTGTTACGGACTTGTCTTCCTTAAAAACCTGTAAGTTCATTGTCTAATTGTTACTTGATCCCGAACAACATATGTATCGCCCATCAATTCGGGGAACTGATGAACAAAATTATTCTTAAATTCTTGTGCCTCGACATAGGTTGCAAAATCGCCTATACGCACTTTCCAGAAAGGAGGTACATAAGAGACATAGATAGGCAAGTCAATCTTGGACTGCATGTCTTTTTCTAATCGGATTGCCTCCTGTTTAGCTAATTGTTGGTGGTTAGAGGAATAAATCTGTACGCGATACCCCGCCACTTCGACTAACTGAGTAGTAACACCTGTAGCCTTCTCACGCAGCAATTTCTCTACGGACTCACTTTGAAAGACTTGTACATTCGGCATAACATCCGTTATCAATGTGTCAGTCATCAACTTGTCAGTATTCAAAGTATCCGGCGCCACCGTCGCTATACTATCTTCCGCGTAACTATGCACGCAAAGAACCAAACAAAATATGAATAGTAATCTTCTCATCATCTTAATATCTAAATGAACTACCTCCAACGAACTCACGCAAGAATGATGTAGGCGGAATTTCTCTTTCAGGAATGGACTCAAAATAGCTGAGGAATGTTAATAATCTATGCGCTTCGCCATATTCATCGCAATATTTTGGTACTTCCGCAAGCATAGGTTCTGCGTGACGTTTCAATACAGCCAACTCGAATAGCAAAGCGGAGTTAAACATCACGTCCGCATTCTCTTGGAACGGATAAATCCATTTCTCCTCACCTCGGCGCACACTCGGGCAACGAGCGATGGTCTCGCGCGCAGAGTAATTACGATAACGATAGTCACGAACGATACGACGTATTAGTCGCAAATCCGTTGTCGGAATCCAGTTGTGATTATCGAGGTTAACTGTTGTCATCGGACTGACAAAGATTCGGAAGGTTGCTTCCTTCGGAATATTAGGCAGCAATAATGGATTAAGCGCATGCAAACCCTCCAAGATAACAATCGTGTCATTCTCTAATTTCAAGGTATTGCCCTTATATTCACGCTTACCGGTTTCGAAATTATAGGTTGGAATCTTCACTTCTTGTCCTTCCAATAGCGCTTTCACTTGCTCTTGCAGCAATGGTAAATCCACTGCATGAATATCCTCAAAGTCCCAATCGCCATTCTCGTCCCGAGGTGTATCTTCACGATTGACAAAGTAATTATCCAACGAGAGAACAACCGGACGAATACCATTGACCATCAGTTGAATAGTCAAACGTTTGGAGAATGTTGTTTTACCGGAAGAAGATGGTCCCGAGATCATCACGAAACGAGGAGGAGTCTCACGGCTAACAATCATATCGGCTATTTGTGCCACTTTTTTCTCATGCAACGCCTCACTAAGTTTAATCATCTCAAAAGAGCGATTGTTCTTGCACGCCTTATTGAACTCGCCCACATTACTGATACGTAACAACTTGTTCCACCCCACAAACTCTTTGAAGATATCGAACATCTTGTCTTGTTGAACAAAATCTTCCAATCTATTGGGATCATGGCGGCAAGGGATACGCAAAAGCATGTCTTCATATAGCGGTTCCAGGTCAAAGATATTGATATAACCTGTAGAAGGCATCAAAACACCGTTGTAGTAATCAATATAATCACCTATTCGGAAGAAGCGGCAATACGGATTACCTAAAGTCTCTAACAACGATGACTCATAATCGGGACGTTCGTGGAAAAGTTGCATTACCACTTTGGTTTGTTTCTCTTCCACCACAATAGGGCGATCCTCTTCAATAATCTTCTGCATGCGCTCTTTAATGGAGGCAATAATTTCATGATTAAGTACAATCTTTGTCCCTTTATTATCACGAAGCGTGCAGAAATAGCCCTTAGAAATCGGGTGCTCAATGCGTAACGACCACTCCGGATATAATTCATTTACGGCACAGCCCATGACCATACACAACGTGCGCACGTAAACACGCATTCCATCTGCACAACTGGCATCTATAAACTCCACATCCTTGGGTTTATACACAATATAGCGCATATCGTGCACCTTATAGTTGACGCGTGCCGCAATAACAGGATATTTCAACTGAATCTGCGCTTGTTGATAAAAATCCTGAATAGATGTTCCGCGCTCAACCTGATAGAACTGCTTGTTGTTCTTGCAATACAAAGCGATAGTCTGTGTCATAAAACAATTAATTAAAGTCAATAATATGGTGAATTGAGATGATACCTATTATCTCTTCCGTATTTGGACGTTCTGTCACGGCTAAGGTTGTAATATTATATTGGTCCATAACAGCCAAAGCGTCGGACAGCAATGCTTCTTTATGAATATGCTTATAAGACGGAGTCATCACGTCTCGAGCAACGATATGCAAATCGTCATACTTCTGAATAGCGCGTCGCAAGTCTCCATCGGTGATGATGCCGATGCATTTGTTGCCATTGTAAACCATCGTCATTCCAAGGTGTTTATCCGACATCTCATGAACTAACTCTTTGAACGGCGTATCTACTTCGACACGCGGCACATTGGTTGTCATAAGGTTCTTCACTCTGCCCAATAACTTACGTCCAAGGGCTCCGCCCGGATGATATACTGCGAAGTTCTCCGCCTTAAAGTGATGTTTCTCCATTAAACATATCATCAGCGCATCACCCATTATACCTGTTGCAGTCGTGGAAGTTGTTGGCGCTAAACCTAACGGACAAGCTTCTTTATCCACATGGATTGAGACAACTATATCTGCCTCTTTTGCCAAACGGGAGGATAAATCACCCGTCATAGCGATAATAGAGCATCCTAAGTTACGCACCGGACCTATCACATTCAGTATCTCACTGGACGAGCCGCTATTACTTACCAACAGTACAACATCCTTGCCGTTGATAATACCCAAATCGCCATGCACCGCTTCTGCGGCATTGACAAAGATAGCGGGAGTACCTGTTGACGCTAACGAGGAGGCAATCTTATGACCTATGATACCTGTCTTACCGATACCCATAACCACCACTTTCCCTTGGCAGGCATTGATAAGCTCGATGGCCTTATCAAAATTAGAATCAATTGAAGAGCCCAACTTATGCAGTTCTTCAATCTCGTCTTCAAATATCTGTTTAGCTCTTTGCGAGTATGTCATATTCTTTTGCTTCTTGTAAAATCTGTTTAATTTCACTTAATCGTAACTGATTAGCGGCATCTGAAATGGCTTTTTCCGGTTGAGGATGAACTTCCACAAAGATTCCATCCACACCAACTGCCAATGCAGCACGCAATAAATACGGGACCATGTCCCTATTGCCGCCCGTGACACCTGCCTGTGTACTGGGCTGTTGAACGCTATGAGTTGCATCGAAAACAACCGGGCAACCGAACTTACGCATCTCAACAAGCGACGTCATATCAACGACCAACCTGCCGTATCCGAAAGACGAACCACGTTCCGTAAGCCATATATGCTCACTATTTCCGCGCACAGCTACTATCTTATCTATACAGCCTTTCATATCCCAAGGAGCCATAAATTGACCTTTCTTGACATTCACGATTCGTCCTGTCTCAGCCGCAGCTTGTAATAAGTCTGTCTGACGGCTCAAAAAGGCAGGAATCTGCAGCACATCTGCTACTTCAGCAACCGGTTTGCATTGCCACGACTCATGCACATCGGTCAATATTGGCAATTGGAATTGTTCCTTAACCTCCTGCAATATGCGTAATCCTTCCTCCATTCCAACGCCTCGCTGACTATTAGAAGTGCGATTTGCCTTGTCATAAGACGACTTGAAATAGAGTTGAATACCTAAATCGGCGCACACACGCTTTAGCGTCTCAGCAGTCTGAAACACCATATCACGATTTTCTATTGCACAAGGTCCTGCTATCAGAAACATAGCTTATACGTTTTATTGCTATTAATCTACACTACGATATACGCGTGCCCATTGTATTTTCAGTTTACCTGCGCCACCTTTTTCGTTTAGTGGCAGCCAAGATTGTGCCAGGTAGAACATGGACTCTTTAGGCAGTTTATTCGGCATGCGCAATAACTCCATGTTATTCACATACCATATCAACTCTTCTTTCGTCCAACGGAAAGTATAAACATAATACATCGAGCGCAACATTCCGGTCAAATCAGCCATTTTTGTTTGGTCACCATTGACTAATCCCATTTTATGAATATCGCCATCGTAGTAATACATTGCCACCATCGGGCTTCCATTCTTGCCGGTTGACAGACCGAAGAAGTGATGCGGTGTTCCCTGACTACGCACTTTTGCCATGAACATACCACTTTCCTGTGCAAACGCGTCTTTGGTATTCATCACATCCGATGTATATTCAAACACATGATTCAGGAAACCTTTCTTTTCGTCCCATGCAACAGCTTGAACGCTCTCTTCGCGTGTTTCCAGACTCATTCGACCTTCGGCATAAATAGTATTCTTTCCGCCATTATAAGCTTGGCGATCAATAGTGCGTGAGTGGCCATCTCTTGCTTTCGCATTCGCGTAGCCATAACCCGGTTTCCAGTTCTTATTGGAAGACATATCATCACTAAATGACGGACGGAAAAGTTCTGCCCAGTCGATTTTCTCGTTACGTTGTGCAAGATAGAACTTGATATCATCGGAGTTAGCCAACTCTAAATAGCGTTGCTCCGTCTTATACTCCTCGGAGTGTTGCCAACGTTTGGTATCAGCCCACAAAGCATTACGCTTTTGGAAGTCTTCGGTCTGAATCTCCTCCTCCAAAGCTGTCAGTTGCTTCAACTCATCAGAATTGAGAACTTGCTGATAGTTCTTATAGAACAAGGACCGATAAATCATATTGAACATGCGCAACTCGCTGGATTGGCGACGCTCTTTCGGGTCTTGCATCTTGTGGAAGTCATCCGAGTCACGGAACTTAAGGAAAGCCTGGAATGTTTGGTTATCCAGCGCATACTTATAACCTTTGATACGCATCGTAGAAGACAATTTCTTGAAGGCGGACATTTTCTTTCCCTCCTCCGTATCTTTATACTTACGCTCAGAAAGTTCTTGCTTCGTTTGTTGGAACTTAGCACTTTCTACTATCTCTTTCAACTTGAGATATTCTGCCAGTTCAGGCGATTTCTCAATTTGACGCCAGCGATTGACACGATTAATCATGTCCTGAATTGACTTTTCGAACTGGTCGGTCGAGAGCATTTTTCCGGTTAATCTGGCTGTGAATAGGTTCATATCTTTTGTTTTTTAAGATTTATTATACATGTGTACAAATCGTCGAGGTTATCAACGAAAATTGGTTTATAGCATTCCTCTTGAGGAATAAAATTGAGCGCACGCATTTGGTTTAATTGTTGCTTGAGCGGTTCGTAAAAGCCCTTGTAGTTAACCACAAAGAGTGGCTTCGCATGTTCGCCCACAATTGCGGAAGAGGTAGCGTCTAACATTTCGTCTAACGTACCATAACTTCCCGGCAGACAAATAATCACATCTGCCAAATCACGCATTTGCTGTTTGCGCTCAGACATGTTTGCTACTTGAATCAGCTTATCGCAATGAGGCGCCAATCTGCCGGCAGCGATAATACGCGGAGGAATAACACCGATAACGCGTGCTCCAGCTGCCTTAGCTGCCTCACTCGTTTGTGTCATCAGCCCTCCCGTAGCGCCACCATAGACAAGCGTATCGCCTTGGTTACCTATCCAAGTCCCCAACGCTTTACCCAATGCCAAGTACTCGGCGGGAATAGCATCCTTTGCACTGCAATAAACTGCGATATTCATTAAGCATCAATATTTGCGTAAGTTGCGTTCTCTTCAATGAACTCACGACGTGGAGCCACATCATCGCCCATCAGCATCGCAATCGTGCGGTCTGCCTCTGCAGCATTCTCTATCGTTACTTTCTTGAGTAAGCGACGCGCAGGATCCATGGTCGTTTCCCATAGTTGTTCGTCCGACATCTCACCCAGACCTTTGTAGCGTTGAGTCTTAATCTGTTTCTCGTCGCCATTACCATATTTCTGGATAAAGTCGAAACGCTGTTGGTCTGTCCAGCAGTACTCTTTGTAGTTACCTTTAGAGCACATGTAGAGCGGAGCCATAGCAATATAAAGGTGGCCTTGCTCAATCACTTCTTTCATATGACGGAAGAAGAGGGTCATAATCAATGTTGCAATATGTGCACCATCCACATCGGCATCCGCCATTATGATCACTTTGTGGTAACGAATCTTACTAAGGTTGAGCGCCTTTGGGTCATCTTCTGTACCGAAAGTAATACCCAGTGCCGTGAAGATGTTTCGAACCTCTTCAGACTCAAACACTTTGTGCTCCATAGCTTTTTCCACATTCAGGATCTTACCGCGCAATGGAAGAATAGCTTGGTGAACGCGGTCACGTCCTGTTTTAGCGGTACCACCTGCAGAATCACCCTCTACGAGGAATAATTCACATTCAGCAGGGTCTTTGGAAGCACAGTCTGCCAGCTTACCCGGCAGTCCACCGCCGCTTAGCGGCGATTTACGAAGCACACTCTGACGAGCGTTACGGGCTGCAATACGCGCTTGAGCGGCAAGAATAACCTTCTCTACAATCTTCTTCGCGTCGTCCGGATGCTCTTCCAGATAATAGGTCAATGCCTCTGCTACAGCGCTGGAAACCATACCTGCCACTTCGGAGTTACCCAGTTTGGTCTTAGTCTGCCCCTCGAACTGAGGTTCTGCCACTTTAACAGAGATAACTGCCGTCAATCCCTCACGGAAATCGTTCGGGTCAATGGTCGCATTACCATCCTTATCTTTCAGTTTAGCTTTCTCAAGCAGTTTGCTATCTTCCGCATACTTCTTCATCACACGGGTCAAAGCAGCGCGGAAACCGGCAACGTGCGTACCACCTTCAATCGTATTGATATTATTGACATACGAGTGCACATTCTCGTTGAAGTCGGTATTGTAAATCATTGCCACTTCAACCGGAGTGCCATATTTCTCTGTACTCAAGTGAATCACCTCGCTGATAAGTGGTGTACGAGTCTGGTCAATATAACGAACAAACTCGCTCAGACCCTTCTCCGAATAGAATACCTCACCCTTGTAGCCTTTGATATTAGGCAGCGGATGACCTTCCGAGTCTTTGATATTCGGATCAATAGGCACGCGCTTATCTTTCAAAATAATCTTCACGCCGGCATTTAGATAAGCCAGTTCGCGCATACGGTTAGCCAAGATGTCATACGAATAAACCGTCTCCGTAAAGATAGTTGCGTCCGGCCAGAATTGAACGAACGTACCGGTTTTACGTTGCTCCCAGTTACCGATAGCCTCAGCCTCTGTAATCACATGTACCGGAGCCAGCGGTTTACCTTTCTCGTAATCTTGCGTATGAATCTTACCGTCACGATAAACCTCCACGTGCATTTTCGTTGAGAGCGCATTCACGCAGCTCACACCTACACCGTGCAAACCGCCGGATACTTTGTAGCTATCCTTATTGAACTTACCGCCGGCATGCAGAACCGTCATTACCACTTCCAACGCAGAGCGATGCTCTTTCGGATGCATATCAACAGGAATACCACGACCGTTATCCTGAACGGTAATTGAGTTATCCTCGTTAATGTGCACAGCAATCTCTGAGCAGAATCCTGCCAATGCCTCATCAATTGAGTTGTCCACCACTTCGTAAACAAGGTGATGCAGACCGCGACCGGAGATATCTCCGATGTACATGGCAGGACGTTTACGCACTGCCTCTAATCCTTCGAGCACTTGAATACTCGAACCATCATACTTTTCTTTTTCTTCCATTTATTTTGTACTTTAATTATATTTCAGGTTTCACACGTAGCACGCGCGTATGCACGCGCAAAGATTAGGCGACAAAAGTACAAAAAATATTTCATACACGCAAATAAATCTTGCATTTTTTTCATTTTGCAAGACTTTTTTGCCCTTTTAAGCGTATTTTTCTATGAAAAATAGGTTATTCTACCACCTCGCCCTTCAACGTGGCGGCAGAAGCAGAGATGATGCGCACCTGAATAAACTCACCGATATGACGTCCCTCGCGCGGGAAAATAACGGTCTTATATTGCGACGTACGGCCGAACATTTCATCCTTGCTGCGCTTGGAAAATCCCTCCACCAACACTTCTCTCGTCTTACCTATTTCGCGTTGGTTAGAAGCGAGGGATAATTCGTTCTGAAGGGCAATTATTTCGTTCAAGCGGCGCACTTTTTCCTCTTCCGAGATATTGTCCGGCAAGAAACGAGATGCAAACGTTCCGGGGCGCTCGCTGTACTTGAACATAAACGCCGTATCAAAGCCCACTTCACGCATTAGACTGAGTGTCTGCGCATGGTCGTCCAATGTCTCATCGTGGAAGCCGCAGAACACGTCGGTGCCTATCGCCGCATCGGGAAGAATACGTCGTATCGCTGCGATGCGGTCTAAATACCACTCGCGCGTATATTTGCGATTCATCGCCTTGAGAACAGCATTAGAACCGCTTTGAACCGGCAAGTGAATGAACTTACAGATATTATCATGTGCCGCGATTACTTCCAACGTTTTGTCCGACATATCTTTCGGATGCGAAGTGGTGAAACGGATACGCATAGTCGGTACTGCCTCTGCTACAATGGCTAAGAGTTGAGGAAAATCAATCGGCTCACTATTTTCGTCCGCCGGCTGGTAATGATACGAATTGACATTCTGTCCGAGTAGCGTTACTTCCTTATATCCTTTAGACTCTAAATCTTTGACTTCCTGCAAGATAGACTCCACATCCCGACTTCGTTCGCGACCGCGGGTATAAGGCACAACGCAATACGAACAGAAGTTATTGCACCCGCGCATAATACTCACAAAACCGGAGATGGTTTTGCCTATTCGCGCAGGAATAATATCGCGATACGTCTCGGTTGTACTCAGTTCTACATTAAGTGCCTTATGGCCTTGCAGACATTGTGCCAGCAGGTTAGGAATGTCTAAATACGCATCAGGACCCGCCACAAAATGGACGCCATAGGAATCTATCAATTCCTGGCCCATTCGTTCCGCCATACAACCGATAACGCCGATGATGGGGTTTTGAGAAGTTAGACCACTCCGCTGTTGGCGATTAGACCGCTTCGCTGTTAGCGCTTTTATCTCCTGCAGACGATGTTGCACCGTCTCTTCGGCTTTTTCGCGAATAGAGCACGTGTTGAGAATGATGATATTCGCCTCGTCCAGATTATCCGTCAATTCAGCTTCGGTCGTCTGCATAATAGCAGCAACCACCTCGCTATCGGCGACGTTCATTTGGCATCCGTATGTCTCTATGTAGAACTTCAACCGAGTAGCCATTACTTATTTTCTTTCAAGTAGTTATGCATTGCCGCAGCGGCTTTGCGACCATCCGACATGGCGAGAATAACGGTTGCGCCGCCACGAACGATATCGCCTCCCGCAAAGATAGTAGGGATATTTGATTGCATCGTTTCTTCACCGACCACTATCGTGCCTTTCTTTGAAATCTCCAGTCCATCGACTGCGCGCGGGATAAGCGGGTTAGGACTCACACCTACTGCCACAATCACAAGGTCAGCAGGGATAGTAACTGTCTGTCCCTCAACAGGTACAGGACTACGACGTCCACTCTCGTCCGGCTCTCCTAACTCCATTACTTGAAGCACCGCCTCTTTCACACGACCGGTCTCATCGGCATGATACTCAATCGGGTTATGGAGCGTCATGAACTCAATGCCTTCTTCCTTAGCATGTTTCACTTCCTCGATACGTGCCGGCATCTCTTCTTCCGAGCGGCGATACACAATCGTTGCGTGCTCTGCGCCAAGACGCTTGGCGGTGCGCACGGCGTCCATAGCGGTATTTCCGCCACCTACAACAATCACGTTCTTGCCATACAGCAGCGGCGTATCGGTTGCCTCATTGGAAGCGTCCATGAGGTTAACGCGCGTGAGGTATTCGTTGCAGGAAAGCACGCCATTCAGGTTCTCACCGGGGATATTCATAAACCGTGGCAGTCCGGCTCCTGAACCGACAAAAATAGCTGCATAGCCATCCTTGCGCAGGTCGTCAATGGAAATAGTCTTACCGATAATCGTATCTTTGCAGAACTCCACGCCTAACGCACGCAGACCATCTATCTCTTTGTCCACAATGCGGTTCGGCAAACGGAACTCAGGAATACCATATTTGAGCACGCCACCTATCTCATGCAATGCCTCAAAAACAGTCACTTTATAGCCGTATTTAGCCATATCGCCGGCGAACGTCAGTCCGGCAGGACCGGAACCAACGACGGCTATTTTACACTGCGGCATAGCCGTGTTTAACTGCTCCTTTGGAGCGTTTATCTGTGCCTCCGGCACGTTTAACTGCGCTTGCGCATTTGCATTGTCTGCGACGAACCGCTCCAAATAGCCAATAGCGACGGGCTTCGAGTTCATCTTGAGGTGAATACACTTTGCCTCGCATTGTTTCTCCTGCGGGCAAACACGACCGCAAACGGCTGGAAGTGAGCTACTTGCGTTTATCACACGATATGCTCCTTGCACATCGCCTGCCTCAATATGTTTGATGAAAGAAGGAATATCAATATTGACCGGACAGCCTTGTACGCAGCCTGGATTAGCACAATCGAGGCAACGCTTTGACTCGAGCAATGCCATCTCGGGCGTCAGACCTTGGTTCACTTCCTCGCGGATAGTCGTTGCGCGGTAAGCAGGATCCAGTTCCGGCATGATGCAACGCTCAATGGCAGCACGCTCTTTAGGCTTCATCGTTTGTCGTAGTTCCACACGCCATGCCGCATCGCGTCCTTCCGCATCTGTTAAATCCTTACCTCCTGCAGCACCGGCAGTCCACGCCTCCATCGCAGCAGCTTCTTCCGGTTTATACGAACGCAAGCGCGTCAGCATCTCGTCCCAATCCACTTGGTGCGCATCAAACTCCGGTCCGTCCACGCAGACGAAGCGGGTCTTACCGCCTACTGTCACACGGCATGCGCCGCACATTCCCGTTCCGTCCACCATGATTGTATTCAGACTGGCTTCGGTCGGGATATTATATTTAGCGGTTGTCAGTGCCACGAACTTCATCATGATGGCAGGTCCGATAGTCACGCATTTATTCACGGTCTCTCGCTGAATAACTTGCTCTACGCCTACGGTGACAACGCCTTGCTGTCCCATGGAACCGTCGTCGGTCATCACAATCAGTTCGTCGGAATACTTAGCCAACTCGTCTTTGAGTATAATCAGGTCTTTATTGCGCGCGGCAAGCACTGTTATGACGCGGTTGCCCGCAGCTTTCATTGCCTGCGCAATAGGGAGTGTCGGTGCTGCTCCAACGCCACCGCATGCAAGCACTACCGTTCCGTAATTACGTATATCCGTTGCTTTTCCGAGTGGACCAACCAAGTCCGCAAGTTCATCGCCCACATTGAGTGCACAGAGTTTAGAAGAAGAAACACCTATACGCTGAACGACAAGAGTGATGGTTCCTTTCTCCACGTCCGCATCGCTAATGGTCAACGGCATACGCTCGGACTCTTTGTCCACGCGCACAATGACGAAATGCCCTGCCTTGCGGCTTTTGGCAATTAACGGAGCTTCCACTACTATCTCGGCCACATTGTCCGAAAAGAAACGTTTGCTAATGATTTTATTCATATTCCTATTTATTTTAGCACATTTTATATCTTACGCCGCCACATCGCCACCTTGTTCGGCAACTGATAGTAGGGCATCTGCTGATAATCAATCCACACTTTCTTTCATTTCAGCCTGCAAAGGTAGTGCTTTTTTTGCACGTGTGCAAATAAAAAGTGCAAGTTTATGGAAAAACCTGCACTTTTTAGGCGAAAGGCGAAAGGTTTATCTATCATCTATAATCTATGCGGTTTACCGCACTTGGTTCATCTATCATCTATGCCGCAGGCAAGATATTCATTATTAATTATTCATTATTCATTGCATTCCCTGCCGTCAGGCAATAAGTTTATCTATCATCTATTTAGTGTTGGTTATTCGTTGGTTATTCGTTAGATATACGTTTGTTATTAGGCTAAGACCATCGTAACGTCACCCTAACTTCTCCGTATCTACATTCTAATTCTCGCTGATACGCTGCCATGCCACGTCGGTAGTACGAAATTCCGATATTCCATATATGGTGATAAAGTGATAAAGTGATAAAGTTTGCCGTATCTTATTGGTGTTTAGCAACTTACAACCCATCCAAACTTTATCACTTTATCACTTTATCATGGTCCAAACATTTCTTTCTCTTCGTCCTATGCTCAAGACTTTAGTCTCAAAGTCTCATGCAATTTTTTATATAAGCCATGCATCATTCAGAGGATTAAACCATCGCTCGTCCTCTTCGTCAATTAGCTCGGCATCTTATGCCGCTTCTCGTAGCGTCTATGCCCCGCGCATTCATGCGCAACCACCTTCGTCCATTTCTGGCGGCTTCCCGTCTCGGTCACTGACCGCGCCGCTCTCTCCTTCCTTTCTCTTCGTGCCACTCAAAAATCGGAGCGAGACAATTTGCCCCGCTCCGAAAATCTCAAATATTAAATCTACAATCTAAAATAAGGCTTCAGCCGCAAAAGGTTCATCTATCATCTATCATCTATTTATCTATAATCTATGCCGCAGGCAATTATCCTTTGTTTCACTTTACTTCCTGTCCGGTAATGGAATAGGTCTTGTCTCCACGTTGGATGAAGAGTTGCCCGTCGCGGAAGAACTTATTTGTCCTTGGCGATTGGCCATTGGTGATTTGGTCAATGCCTTCAGTGCTAATCTTCACCACAATATCTCCGCCATTTGGTATGGCATCGAAATAGATATCACCTCCTTCTATCTTGGAATCTAACTTTTTCCCTGCCTGAGAAACTTCTATGTCGGTCCATCCATTACTAGGAACGCGCAGAGAAAGAGGGTATTGATAAGCGCACACAGCGTCGGCAATAGAATGTGTCAGCGAATAGGTTTTGCTGGCAGCGGTGCTGCTTGTCTCAGTAAACGAAGCTGCTTTGCGTTCCTTGATATACATCGCTACATCGCGGAGAGGAGCTATCCAAATGTCATTATGTTGCGCCCATTGCAAAGCTCCCTCGATAGCATTCAAATCTGTAGGGGAATAGGTGGCATTACCATTCTTTTTGCCGACAAATCCCCATGAGCCAAAGACTACCCAGCCACCTTGTTGTATGGCTTTCTGCATGAGATTTGTAAACGCATTGGTGGAATTTACATCACATGATTTACCTGTCATGTTCGCCTTGATATCACACCAATTACTCGGACCATCTATGCTAATTATAGCAGATCCGGAGAAGTCGCATGCACGTCCGGCAATATAATTCTGCATCACGGCCGTCTGATTGGGGATATTGCAGTTAGAATAAGCCACGGTAAGGCATGAGTGGTTAGTGATATGCGCATTAATGCTGTCTTTTGAAGACTTTTCTTCGCCGGTCATGTCCTGTGGGTAGGAGACACTGTTGCTGCCAATCTCGTGCCCCATGTCGGCTAATGCTTTGAATGCAGCCCAATCGGGTGCCCAATTGACAACAAGATAGAAGGAAGCTGTGTAACCATATTTATTGAACAGAGAGGCACCATCGGAACTGTGACTCGGGGCTCCGCCCTCAAAGGTGAAACTAGCAGCTCCTTTGCAGAAACCGGACCAAGTGCCGATTTCTTGGGCATTAATCATAACTGCGCAGCACAGGGCGGCTGCAAAGAGGAAAAATTTACGCATAATTGTGTTTGTATTTATAGTTAATAATCGTTTACGACTGCAAAATTAATACATTTTTCCGACATGAGCAAAAAAAGTGCAAGTTTCGTCAAAAACCTGCAGTCTTCCATAGTTATATCAATTCATAATTGGTAGAACGGCCGCCTTCCTCTGTCTTGCGGAGGATGCCTTTTTCCATTAGGGATTGTATGTCACGCAGTGCCGTGTCTTGCGAGCAATGGTTGATCTTAGCGTATTTCTGCGTAGTCAGTTTGCCGTCAAAACCATCCCACAGCTTGTTGATGATTTTCCGTTGCCGCTCGTTCAGTACTGTCTCTTTGTGCTTGCTCCAGAAAGAGGCTTTCTGTATTACCCGGTCGGTAGTCTGCAACGAAAAGACCAATGCGTTGCGTAGTGTTTTTACAAACCATAGTAACCATGGCGTGACATCTATTGCGCCTTTCTGTGTCTGCTCTAACACATCGTAATATTCCTTGCGTTGCTTCATTATCTCTGCCGAAAGGCTATAGAAACGCCGACTGCTGTTGTCCGCCCGTGCCAACATCAACTCGGTTATGGTACGTGCCATGCGTCCGTTGCCGTCATCAAAAGGATGGATAGTGACGAACCATAGATGCGCGATAGCCGCACGTAGTATCGGGTCGGTGTCGTTGGTATCGTTACACCATGCAATAAACTGCTTCATCATCGCCGGAACCATGTCACTGGGCGGAGCTACAAAATGCACTTTCTCCTTGCCCATAGGTCCGCTTACCACTTGCATCGGCTCATCTCCTACGCGCCAGTTGGCAACCGTTATCTTATGCCCGTCGCTATAGCCGGTAGGGAAGAAAGCGGCATGCCATCCAAACATCCGTTCGGCAGTCAGTGGTTCCGCAAAAGCCTGCGTAGCCTGCATCATCGCATTCACTACACCTTCCGTATAATGGTCGCTCCGTTCATTGCCTGCCGTTTCCAATCCCAGAAGCCTTGCTACACTGCTTCGTACGCTATCTGCATTCAGCGTCACTCCTTCTATCCGCGATGAACCGATGATCTCTTGGGTGACAGCTTCCACTTGTTGCGAAAGGCCTTCGAAACCCAGCGCAGACATACGACCGAGCAACTGCCCTTGCAAGGTATGTACTTCACCTAAAAGCACTAACAGCGCATCGGTATCCCATTCAAAACGGGGAAACTTGTCATTTTGCCATATATAAACGGTATTCATAGTGTATTTGTTTTCTATTTAAGCAACAAAAACCGTGCCTAATCTCCGCATATTTGCGGTGAATGAGTCGTTTTTTCTCCGCAATGCTTTATATTTTGGTTGTTTGTGCGCCGATGGCTCCGGGGGAGACATTGTCTATATGAGCACCGATATGCTTGTCTCCGGCAATGTAATCGCCTTGGACATTGTATGTGGTGTTGTTTTGCGTGCAAAGGTACTGCTATTTTCCGACATGCGCAAATAAAAAGTGCAAGTTTCGTCAAAAACCTGCACTTTTTTGTTTATTGTGCTGCGCACGTTTAGTGTCCGTTTTTATTACTTCACCTCTGCACCTTGGGCGTTGTAGATTTTGCCATTGCGTTCGATGAAGAGGATGCCGTTGTGCAGCACCTTGCGGCTTTCAATGCTTGCCTGCTGACTCTCCACGTTGCTAACAGCGGTGGTAGTAGTAGGTTCAAACATTGCGGTGATATTGATATTCTTCTTATCTTCAACCGTGATGAAGTACGGGTTAGAAACCTCGCCGTCGGACCACTGTACAAACTTGTAGCCCTCGGCAGGTACAGCGGTGATGGTCAGTTCTGTACCTTCGGCATACCATCCGGAGGTGAAACCGGTGATAGAGCCTTGTCCTTCGGTAGCGGAAGCGTTTATGATAGCGCCTTTCGGGTTCTGACTCTCATCCACTTCAACTATCGGGTCGAGATAAACGTTATGAGCCGGCATGATGATCAGACGCGGGTTATCGGTGTTGCCATCACTCCAGCTAACGAACTTATATCCCGTAGCCGGATACGCATACAAGTTAAAGTGTGTTCCTTCAAAGAAGGAAAGGCCAAAGGCGCTCGTCAAGCACAGACTCTCCAAGGCCGGTGTGAGATAGTTAATCTCATACTTCGGCGAGTCATCCAAGATACCCAGATCTTGGCTGCTTATAGAGCCCCATTGTATACTCGCGTTGTTCATACTGAGGTTGGCAGCCTGGTCGGTCTTGTTGGTAGCCTTATAACCCGACCCGGCACTTTCACCTACGCCGGAGTTAATGTACAAGTTCGCCCCATCAACGATCAGAGACGGAGTAACACCTGCCAGCAACACTGCGGTTTTGAAATTGTCTTTACCCCAGTCCGTGGTGTTCTTGAGGTTGAGCGTCAAGTCCATATGTCCGGTTACGGTAAGCGGTTTGCTAAAGTTCGCCGCATACATATTCTGTGCCGTGAGGGTAACACCATGATACGTAGTACCGGTAAAAGTCATACCTTTGGTGCCTACGATGGCATTACGAAGGGTATTGTCTGTCGTGGTACAGATTGCCTCAACCTTATGGTTACCCACATTGACGATTAACGGTTCATCCGTGCCGCTTCCGGCCCAATCTTCGATGAATCCATTATTGGTGATATTATAGGTAGCATCCTTCATGACGGTCAGAGTACGGGTCGTATTGTCGTAACACCAGACGCCGTCTCCGAGGATATCGGCGGAGTTGGAGCCGGTTACTTGCGTACCGCACACCCAGAGATTATACGCGTCAGCGGGCGGAGCTACACGAAAATGGGCTATGAGCGTTTCGTCTTTAGTTACCGTCCATTGCGAGATAGCGCCTTGTACCTGTCCGTCGGCGGTGGTCCAATAGAGGAACTGATACCCTTCGTTCGGCGTAGCGGTGATGGTGACGGTTTGGCCTTGCTCCAAATGCGTGCCGCCGCCGGAGACCGTACCCATGGTCTCATCGGCAGAAGCAACGCGGATGTCATAGTAATTGATAACCACGTCTGCCTCGAAGAGAGCATACAGAACGGTGTCTTGGGTCACTACGAAGGTATAAGGATTGTCGGTCACGCCGTTGGACCAGCGAAGGAAGTGATAACCACTCTTTGGAGTAGCAGTAACGGTATGCGAAACGCCTTCATTAACTAATCCGTCGCCTGTAACTGTTCCGGCAGATTTATCATTCACATCCACCCAAACGACATATTTGGTGATATTCGGCTCCACCTGAATGACATCGTTATTTTTAAGGCTACCAGATGTAATCTTTGCATTCGTAATCATACTATTCTGGCAATCCACTATCGGTTTTTTGCCCCACGCATCAAACCAAGCGTTGTTGATTACAAACATACCGCAGGATACGGCTGTTTGCGTATGGGTATTGTTATCTTCGATGAAAACGCGTACTCTGTTTTTTGCGCAGAATGATTTACCGTTCAGCGAAACGGCGGTTGAGTTCTGCGAGTGGATAGCAAGAATGTCACCATCTTCTTCGGTCAATGCAAAATGTGCAGGAGAAATAATAAGGTCACCGTCATGTCCGACGATACGTCATCAACTACAATATTCAACTTGAAATAATCATAAACGATATTGCCGTTAATTGTATTAGGCTTACCTGCTTCTTTGGTCTTCAGATACAAGGTGTTGGATGCGATATCAAAACCAACCTTGCCGTCGCCGAGGATGTCGGAAGCGTTAACGGATGTTACGGCGATGCTATTGATGGTAAAATCAGGCTCATAGAAGACTTCCACCAACTTATTTTCATATGCATCACGGTCCGAAACCAACTGATTGCTTGGTGTGAGCACACCGTCAATATATACTTTTGTATTCTCTGCAAGCGCTTTCTTGCCGCCATATGGATTATCTGCCAGCGCTGCAGTTCCAAATAGACCATAAATCTTACCTCCTTTGATTGTCCCATTGAATGGATCATGCCATAACGCAGCATCGTAAGACTCAGAAAGGAAAGACTCTGTTCCGATAATTCCTCCGTAAATATTTATTTGGGCCGGCTTGAGGTCACCATTAGAGCCTTTAATGCTAGAGATTAAACCGCCATAGACATTGACCACTGCCCCTTCAACTCCTTCCCTAACGTTTACGGCTGCGCAACGCGACCATGCTACATTGTTATACAAGCATAGGAGGCTACCTCCATATATATTGAGCGTGGCGTTCTTACTAAGTTTAAACAAATGCGTTTGTCCATTACCATCCTTATCGTTAAGGATAAACTGACCACCTCCTTTGCTATCAATAATATTGAGAGTTGCGCCTTCACTAATATCAAAAAGATGTAGCAATGCAGATGCTGTAGCTTCGTATCGAACAGTATGGCCGTTGAGGTTTAACGTTAGCACTTGTCCGGAACGCACATCAAAAACATCTCGGGATGAGTTGTAAGTTTGGTTAATATCCACAATTAATTGGATAGTATCACCGGATTGGAGAGGCGCATTATTGGGCCTGAGCCCATAACGAAAGACCAGTTTAAAATCCTCGTAATCATTTACGAAATACCTACCCGCTGCCGCCTTTGCGGGAATGGAAACCATCAGCGCTACCAGCGCTATGGCTAAAGAATAGAAAAATTTTTTCATAATAGTATTGTTTTAAGTATTCAGTATTCAGTGTTCAGTAGTCAGTGTTCAGTAGTCAGTTTATTTCACCTCTGCACCTTGTACATTGTACATTGTCCCATTGTACATCAAATAGAGCATGCCGTTGCGGATGACCTTTGTACCTTGTACTTTGTTGTTTTGTACTTGCTCAATGCCTTGCGGCTCTGCGTCTTGTACCAAACGAACGGAATAACCCTGAGAACGATATAAGCCATTAACATCGATACTTGTCTCATCGAATACTAATGCACTGGCTGTGTTCTGATCAAAATAATCGGTTGACCAATATCCACCATAATAATTGATGCCGTTTACTTCCGTTCCGGTACGTGCACCGGCACAGGGCAAGAAGAGCGCACCCGCTGCGTCCATCTTATCCCACTCGTTCTTAGATTGCGCATAACGATTCGCGCCCCAAGAAGTTGCAGCCCCATTCCATTTCAATCCGGAAGGGAGTTCAAAATTATCAGGAAGGATAATCAATCCATGCACATCCCCAACCATTCCGATGGCACATTTATTCTCTGCATCATCACGGTCAAAGAGGAGGAACTCCCACTCGTCCGCGGTCAAGGTGCGCCATAATCCGGCTTTGCTTCCACCATTACTGATGGCGTTCTCTACCCCCCAGTCCGCATTCGCATTATCACCGGTCATACCAAGGTGAAAATCATTTCCAAGGATATAATCCGCATCGTTAGTAGAAGCATCCCAGGGCATGTGAGCCTTGGCTGTACTTAAAACCCAGCCACTGGTTGCCCAACCAAATAAGTCAATGAAAACGTCAGCACTACCTGCTATGAGGGCATTGTCATTTCCGGCTATCTCGTATTGATAGGGAGCAAAACGCCAGAGATACTCATAGGGCTTAATCTGCAAGTTACCTTTGGAAAAATACACCTGCTTATTTGCAGCAACGGTAAAGACTTTAGTCAACGCACCTTCCGGCGTTGCAAACAGACTCATTGCGCAAAGCGCAAAAAGAACAAGAGAGCAAAATTTCTTCATACGATTATAATTTAAAGGGTTAAACATATAGGCATAAAAAAGCAGCGTTATTTGACGCTGCAAAGGTACTGCTTTTCGCGCACGTGCGCAAGTACCTAATACTCGCATTTTAATGCGCTAAAAGAGGATAATCATGCATATTCCGACGACAAGGCACAGCAAGAGCAGCAGTCCCGTCATGCCCCAAACGCCAAAATGAGCCTTCAATAGCTCGGTGAACCAGTCAAAATTGGCAATCAACCATATACAGGTGGCAGTGAAAATAATCACCGCAATGGCGTAAGCCAACGTCTTACCACGAAAGCCCATTTCTACGGCATAATAAGTAGCCAAGACGACTCCGGCGGCATAGAGAGCCAAAGCTCCCTTGGCGCCCTTCGAGATACGCAGAACCCAATCGTTAATAGCCGGAATAAATAGATACAACAGTACCGCTATAACGACGATACCTATCGGGAGGAGATATTTCAATAACGTGTTCATTATTATAGTCGTTCACCACGTAGTTTCGTGGGTTTGAGTCGGCTAAGCGGAGTGCGCGGGTCATTGCCGCAGAAGGAGATAATCCGTCCGTCGTCGCCCACTTCCGCAAGTGGCGTATCTCCGGACAGGATACGCCATTTGGCATCTCCTCCGGTATAAGGGATGGCAGCAAAACCGCCGTCCTCTTGATAGTTGTTGATATAACTCACAAGGTCTTCGAGTGTTGCAAAATCCGCCCAATCGATATTCAAACTCTTGTTGATATAATCATCCGCCGCGCAGACACTTTCGCGGGTATAAACCATATGAAGCGTCTCGCCTTCTTCCTTTTGGGCGGATTCCTCATCTTCGTAGATGGTTATTCCCTTTTCATTTTGCGGTTCGTCTTTTGGGTCAAAGGCTTTTTCGAGTTCTTGGAGGTTGAAGTCTTTCTTGCCGGACCGGAGGGCATAAGCCATCATCTCGCAGAAGGTCTTTGTGTCGCACGGCCTACCGAATGGAGTAAACGTCTTTCCGCTTTTCCAATCATCGGCATAGGCGGCAAGGACAGCACCGTTGGTGCCGTGGATACGCAGGACGGCACTTTTTTTATACCCTCTTAGGCGGAGGCCGCTTCTCCCATTCCGTCGGGAGAACGCTCCGGGAATGAAGAAATAGAGTGCATCGGCTTCTTCGACATTATCGCAGAGGTGGTACTTATGCCCATCTACAATCATATAGAGTATCTCGTGCTCATAGTGATATTCCTCACGTCCGCCTTCTTCCTCGCCGTAACGTCCAAACTCAATGTCGTTGGTTCTATACCATACCTCGCGCGTCTCAAAGCGTGTCAACTCATCCACCTTGCTTTCCAACTCATCTATCTGCCAATCGTAGCCATCGTCAATAGCGGTAGTAAGGAGCAAGCAGAAATGCTTCGCGTCATGCTTCCGACCGGTGATTGTGCTGCACCGATAGTCCGGATTCTTGCGGAACTGCTCACACTCATACTCTATATCAAACGAGTTATGGATATACGCCACCGCCTCGCCGGATTTCAGGATGATCGCCATCGGTTCATGACCATCATAGCCAAAGCGGTATATCTTACCGTTATAGAGTAACGACAGTCCGTCCGGCTCAAACGACAAGCGGCGACAACTGTCCTCCCAAATAACATTAGAAGGCTTCTTTGGTTCCGGATTCGGCGCAGGTTTCAGCTTAGCCTGTTCCTTTTTTGACGACTGGGGATGCTCAGACGATGTGTTCTGTGCATTTTCTTTCTTGTGCTCGCGGTACCATAAGACCGAAGCAATCAGAATAATAATGACTAAAATCGTTATCATGGGCAAGTAGTTAAGAGGTTGGCACACACCCACTCTTCATCTATCCAACCATAAACCGAATAGTACTGCGGGTTCTCTTCCCAGTTCCAATCACTCGGATTCGTGCGGCATAACAATCGGCGAGTCTTGGGATCTGCATCCAGCACTTCCATACTGCATTGCACCGGCAGTTTGTCCCAGACTTTCTTACCTTCCGATTCCTTGTATAGCTTGATTGTCTCATTGCCATAGTTGCGGGTCATGAACCCAATCGAATCGGTCTTAATAATCGGATAGCGCATTCCGGCAAACGGGTCTTTATAACGCGATGCGGCAGGAATAGGTTCACCGTTCTCGTTTTCTTCGCTGAGATACATCGTCTCTTCCTCGTCCATACACCAATGGCTCAACACAATCCACCAACCATTATGCAGCGGATAAAGCGAACCCTCAAACGCATAACCCATATAGTCAAAACAGAGATAAAAAGCATCCTTTTCATTCACTTCTGCCGGCAAGGTCTTCAATTCTCCTACCGGCACAGATGACCAAAATACTTCCTGCGGGATGGAATCTGCGACGCTAACTAACGAATCGGGGCTAAATTCCTGATAATACGTTATTTCACGCACTCGCACGGCTGCGCAACTATAACCATCCTCCGAGGTATAAACTTCTTCAAACCAGTTACCATGCTGATCGTAGCGAATACCAAAATAATAACTCATCTCGCCTTTCTGATTCCACACAGAGTAACAAGACGTTGTGTCTCCATATTCCGGTTCTGCCTTAGGACGAAAATCCACTTCTTTGCGCTGCGGAGGGAATAACTCAAGTGTCAAATCGGCAAAATCGTCCACGGTATTATAATCGGCATTGTAGGTCTCCTCGAAAATTATCTTGCCATTCTCATCATAGGCATAGCGATAATGCGCCCAGAGTCCAAACACACAACCACCATTTTCAAAGAACGGATGCGTATATTCCATGTACTCTGTCAACCGCCCAATAGAATCAAAACGCCAGATAATCTTGCCGTAATCCTTATAATCATACTCCACCACTTCCTTCACCGCACCGCGCAGACTAAACCACGATAAATGGTCTGCCGGCACCGAGTCACGCGGAATAACTATCTCTTCGCTAAAGGAAGGATGAGCAAAAAACAAGGTGCAAAGAACAAGAAAAAATATTCTTTTCATAATGCCTATTTAGATAATGCCGTGTTCAATAGAAAAACGCACCAACTCAACCGAAGACGAGATGCCTAACTTATTGAATATATTCGTCTTATGGCTATTTACAGCACGCAACGAGATATTCAGTTTTTCAGCAATCTCCTTGCCTAAAAGTCCGTCGCAACACGCCTGGATAATCTCTAATTCACGCTTCGTGAGAGCGGCTGTATTCTGCTTATTGAGTTTAGCGTCTGAGATATCGCGAATCAGAATAGCAATATCACGGCCATAGAAAGGCACTCCGTTCTCCACGGAATCAATAGCGCGAACGACTTCGTCCTGCGTGCCACGCTTGCTCACGAAACCATCTATACCGATTTGCAGCAACTGAATAAGAGTGTACTCGCGAGAATCAACCGACAAAACGATAATCTTAATCTTCGGGTACTCATTACGCATCCGCTTCGCAACCTCAATACCGTTCATTCCCGGCAAGAGAATATCTAAAAGCAAGATATCGCAAGGTTTGCCTTGATGCAAAGCATCAAATAACTCATCCGCTGTTGCAACACTAATCGTTATCGTATGCTTGGTGTTGCGCAAAGTGGTAGCAACGCCGATACGCACTAACTGGTGATCATCTAAAAGAGCTATGTTCATATCTGACAAGTAATTGTGGTTCCTTTTTCCGGTATTGACTCTATTTCTAAAGTAGCATTATTTAATCGAAGGAGTTCGCGGCAGAGTAAAAGCCCTAATCCGGTACCCCTCTCCCCTTCCGTACCAATAGTTGATTGCACTTGCGTGGTGGCGGAGAGAATCGCTTGCTTTTGGGCTTCATTCATACCTATTCCATAGTCGCGGACAAAGACTTTATCGGGCGCAATCGTACCTACTTCAATGGTACTGCCTTTAGGCGAGAACTTAATCGCATTACTCAATAGATTGCGGAAAACGGTGCGCAAGGAGTCGCGGTCAGCGGTGACTAACATCCGCTCTGCGCGAACGTCAAAGTGAATAGCCTTGAGCATGGCTGCACTTTGCACATCCGCAACCGCTTCGCGCAACAACGCACTCACATCCAACCGAATAGGATGAATAGGACGTAATTTGCGGTTTAATTGCACCATCTCTTGCAAGTTATGCAGCAGATCCAACTGTCCGTCTCCGGCTGCAAGCAACTGACCTAAATACTGTTGCACCTCTTCGGACGAATAATGCGCATAGTCCGCGTATAGTTGCGCCAATAGATTGCGCTGCGCCACAATAGGATTCTTTAAGTCATGACTTAAAATACTATACTGCCGCGCTTTTTCTGCTGCCGATTGCTCAATAGCACGCTTGCGGTGACGCAATAAAATAACGACAATAATGAGCAATACTACAATCAATAATGCTAACGAAACAAGCATGATAAGTGTCCGTTCACGCGCTTGCTTAGCCTGCAGTTCTTGCTGTTGTTCAAGCAATTGCTTCTCCTTGCGGAAAGAGTCATAACGCACCTGCGCAATAGTGAGCTGCCGCTGACTCTCTTCATTCATAATCTCATCGTGCAACGTTCGCGCACGCTCTAACCATCGTAATGCTTCCGCCGTTAGTCCTGCCGCTTTCTTTTGCGCATAAAGCCGATCACATGCTTCATACTCCTGCTTACGAAGCCCTAACTGATGAGAAAGAGTAGCAGCCTCTTCATAGCGACCTAATTGTAACAAACAAAGCACCTCGGTCATACGATTATTTGTCTCCCTGGCAATCGCTAAAGCCTCCGTTGTGCATTGGCGAGCCCTAACTGGCTGGTCCATAGCTTGATAAATATTCCCCATTTGCGCCAAACGCATACCGACTTGTACGCGACGCCCTAACGACTCATCAATAGCCAATGCCTCTTGCGTCAACGCCAAAGCACGAGGTAAGTCTTGCTTCTTTGCCAATAACACTTCGCCTAACATTGCTTTTCGAATAGCCATCGACTTAGGGGTATGCGTAGAGTCCGTAAGGAGCAATTGTTGCTCTATCGCGATAGAACGCTCCAAATAATCAATCGCTATATCATGATGACCTGCAGAGGAATAGATGCCTGCCAAGTTACCCAACGATGCGGACAAATTAACAGCATCGCCCTGCTCTTCATCAAACTGCAAACATAATTCGCCGTAATGAAGCGCCTGCTCGTAGTCACCAAGACGATGATAACAATATAATAAGCATGAGTAAAACTCACATCGAATCGCCATCGAGTCCTCCGGAACGGCTTGCAAACCTTCCATGTTAATCGTTACTGCTTGCGGCAGATTGCCCGACATCGCCTGTGAATAGGCGCTATCAACCAATAGTTCACAATCACTTCTAAGGTCTGCAAACAGCGTCAGAGAACAAAGAAAAAGAGCTACTAATATGGACAATACATGTTTAATCATAAAATCGGCTGCAAAGGTACTACATTTTTAGGAAATGCACAAGTACCTAAAACTACTATTTTTAACATTTAAGCTGGAAAGCACCACAAAATGGGGCTACCGAACGGCAGCCCCTTTATGTTAGAGGGATTGTTGCTTGAGATTAAGCGAGTTTATTAACGTAGAGCGCCAACTTGGACTTCAGATTGGCAGCTTTATTCTTATGAATAATGTTTCGCTTAGCCAATTTGTCGAGCATAGAACTTACCTTAGGTAGGGCTTGAGCGGCAGCAGCTTTTTCGGTAGTAGCACGCAAATCGCGAACAGCGTTGCGAGCAGTTTTAGCAAAATAGTGGTTGTGTGCCTTACGAGCAGCAGTTTGGCGGATACGTTTCAAAGATGATTTATGATTTGCCATCTTTCGTTAATTAGTTTTGATTTATGTTTTTTAGTTCAGTTAATTAGTAGCCTATAGCAGAGTCGAACTGCTCTTTACAGAATGAAAATCTGTCGTCCTAGCCGATAGACGAATAGGCCCTTCGTCGCAACCTGCTTGTGACGACTTCGTCGTTACACGACTTGTAAGGTCACCGCAGTTGCTCCTCTTCGAGCCACAAACAGCCAGAGCTTAGTTTGCGTCTCGAGCTTAAGTTAGCATGTAAAAGATCGTTGTTTCTTTTAACTTTTCTTCAAAAGCGGGTGCAAAAGTACAACAAAAGTTTGAACTACACAAATTTTTTTAGAAAAAAAGTGATTTTTTATGCAAAAAATTGCGTATATGGCAAAAAAATACTACTTTTGCAGCCGGAAATGAAGAGAAATGGGTAAAAAACTCTCCTTAATATTATCAATAGTGTGCGCCTGCGTATGTGTGTACGCGCAAGAGGTAAGTAAGCATCCTGATTTAGCGACAGCGGATGGCGATATCTTTGACCCTACTCGTAAAGAGAAGAAAGAAGGTGAAGCGTATGTATTTAGCATGGGTTATCGCATGGAGCTTGGTTATATTCAAAATTGGCAGTGGTCTCGGCGTGAGAATTTTGGTGACCTGTATTTGCATGGCGGTCGCCTTGGCGCGACGTTTGATTTTCTATTACCTATCCGGTTCAGTATGCAAACGGGTTTATTGTTTGACATTGCCTACGGCCGAAACACCCAACATTGGCGTAGTTTAGATGCTCCATCGGTACAAGAAGAGTATATACGCCACCAGATACTTCAAGTGAACATGACTATTCCAGTGCGGGTGTATTATACGGTACCTCTATGGAAGCAATTAAATATGTTCTTTTGCACCGGTCCTCAGTTCGTTATTGGAATGACGGAGCATGACTATCTGCAACCTCACCTGAGCGAAAAGGCAAGAGTATGGTTAGAGAACCAGGGCGTTATGACGAGCGAGTATGACCGATTGAAGAATGAAGTTGGTCGCTTTGCTATTCAATGGAGTATCGGTGGTGGATTTGAATGGGACAGATATAGACTACAAGCCGGCTATGCGTTCGGCCTCAATAATATAGTTCGCAAGAAAGTGATCGATAATCAGCACATGTGGCAATGGGGCTGGTATGTAACTTTCTGCTACCGCTTTAATTAACATGATACTCAAATTCATTCGGGGTGCTGCAAGGCTGAGATAATACCCGTTGAACTTGAGCAGGTAATGCTGCTAAAGAAAATGAAAAAATCAATTTTGTTTTTGGCCGCTTTGGTCCCATCTTCCGTTTTCGCACAAGTTAGCGAAGACTCGTTGTTATCCCAATTGCGTTTGGACGAAGTCATAGTCAGTGCTCCTGTTATGCAAGTGTCCAACAGTAAAAAAGAAGTTAAGTACGAAGAACTGAACCGTGATAATACGGGGCAGAATCTACCGTATTTACTACAAACGACACCATCGTTAGTCACCACATCTGACGACGGTTTAGGTGTCGGCTATTCGTATTTCCGTATTCGTGGAACAGACCACACGAGAATTAACATGACAATTAACGAGGTTCCTCTAAATGATGCCGAGAGCCAAACGGTGTTCTGGGTAAACATGACGGACCTCGCGAGTGGAATTAACAGCCTGCAAGTTCAGCGTGGTGTAGGAACGAGTGCAAATGGAGGAAGTAGCTTTGGAGCCAGTGTTAATTTACGAACAGTGGACGGTTTAGCGCCTCTTGAGGTTTCCAAAGAGCCATTTCACGGGCAGGTAGATTTCAATGGTGGAATGTATAACACATTCCGCGAGATGGTTAAGTTGTATCGCTATATCGGCGACAGGCAATCGAAAAGCGGTCTGTGGCATATCGGCGGTAGATTCTCCAAAGTCAATTCAGATGGTTATGTGCATCGTTCGCAATCTGACTTGTTCAGCTACAGCGGTGAAGTGGGTTGGCAAAACATGAAAACTGCCGTGACGCTGATGAGTTTTGGAGGTAAAGAGAAGACGCACCTTGCGTGGAATGGTGCCACAAGAGAACAATTAGACATAGATAGGCGTTATAACTCTGCGGGTGAACACCTTGACGCGTATGGCAATATTGTTTACTATGACAACGAGACGGACAACTACCAACAGCATCATGCGCAGTTGCATGTGACACACCGTTTCACTTCGCAATGGTCTCTCGCTGCTACCGCACACTATACATTCGGTACCGGCTATTGGGAGAATTATGACGAGTGGGTGCAATTGGGTATAACTCAAAAGGGATTGATTAATCACTTTTATGGTGGTATATTGAGCGCGAAATATGTCCATGAGAAAGTAGATGTGCAAATGGGTATTGCACTTAATAACTACCATGGTATTCAATATGGAAATATTGACACATGCTATAGTACAAACTTCAAGGAGTATTATCGCGGGTATGGCGACAAGTTAGATGGTAATGTGTACGCCAAAGCCAATTGGCGCGTGTTCCATCGCGGTCAAGAGAAGTTGAGTTTGTATGGTGATTTACAGTATAGGCTGGTTGATTACCGTATAAGTGGAGATAATGAGAATAGCAGTTCTGCATGGGAGCGCGTACCGGTTTCGATGCATAAGACATGGCATTTCTTCAATCCAAAAGCCGGTTTGACTTATGACAATGGTGGGCACTGTTTATCAGCGACTTTCGCGATAGCCAACCGTGAGCCGGCTCGTGCGAACTTTACCAATAATGCGGATGATACAGACCCGCTGCCTGAACAATTATTTGATTATGAGTTGGGCTATAGTTATACTTCTACCCGTAATGCGCGTATTCCTTGGACTATTGGACTGAACCTATACATGATGGACTATACCAATCAATTGATTCTTACTGGGGAAATGAATAGTATTGGTATTCTATTAACACAGAATGTAAAAGATTCCTATCGTCTTGGTGCTGAATTAAGTTTTGGCGTAGATTGGACTAAGTGGTTCAGTTGGCGCGGCAACTTGACGTGGTCACGTAACCAGTGGAAAGACGGGCAGAATTGGAAAACTATCTCATTCTCACCCGACTGGATAGCAGGCAATACGTTTGATTTTCATGTAGCAGGCTTTGCGGCGGATATTCAAACGCAGGTAGTAAGTAATCAGTATTTGGATAACACAATGGATAAATCCGTGCAACTAAATACCTATACGGTGACAAATGTTACACTGAGTTATGACTTGCCTTTGCAGAAATACAAAGTAGCATATATGCCGAATATAACACTTCGTTGCCAAATCAATAACCTGTTCAATAGTAAATACGAGAGCAATGGTTATGTGTACGAAGATGCTTACACACCAAAAACTGCGTACTATATGGCGCAATCAGGCATTAACGTTCACGCAGGAGTAAGCGTGCAATGGTAGAAGCAAGTAAAGCTATCGAGAGCGCAGCAACAGGTATCCATCCCCATTGAAAGTCGGGCTCAAAGAAATGTGCCCAAGGATTATGAATCCATCCTAAATAGATAAAGATAACAGCATATACTGCTTCCGTTGCCCATGCGATGAGTATGGCAAGAAACGCCTTGAAACTCATTGCCGATTTCCAGATGGCGTAAATAATAAAGGGGACTATAAGAAATAATACTGTTGGTAGCCAATAAGATGCTATGCCTAAAAGTCCTGCAATTTGAAATAGACGCGACACATTCGGTTCGTGCCTATCAAAATGCCCCGCTACTATAATAGCCAAGAGCACAATCCCTGCCGATAAGAATCCCCACCAATAGTTGATATTAAATGTAGGGAGTTGCAGGTTAAATGTTTCCAAAAGAAACGGCACGCCTATACTACCGCCTAATGCCAGCAGCCAAAAGACTACCGGCAAAAGGCGGCGTAGTAATATGCGTTGCGAATAGGTCATTAGTCAATAAAGCCTTTGCGTTGCAGCAGGTACTTAGGATCTGCATTCTTTCCGCGGAACTCAAGGTATAAATCCTGTGCATCGCGTGTACCGCCTTGCTCCAAGAGATGGCGGAAACGTTTAGCCACCTCGGGGTTGAGGATATCCCCTGTCTCTTTGAATGCTGCAAAAGCATCTGCATCCAGTACGGCGGCCCAAGTGTAGGAATAATATCCTGCCTCATAGCCCGTGGTGAAGATATGGTTGTAGAACGTAGAGCGATAACGCACAATAATCTCAGGAATCATGTGCATCTTCTCCATCGAAGCAGCTTCAAATGCATTGACATCGATTGTGTCGCAGTTAGTAAGTTCGTGATAGTCCATATCCAGAATGGAAGCTGAGAGAAGCTCGGTCTCAACAAAGCCTTGGTTGAACTTCTTCGCTGCGTTGATTTTGTCTATCAGTTCTTGCGGCATTACTTCACCAGTTTGGTAGTGGAAAGCATACGTCTTGAGGATTTGCGGCTCATAGCAGTAATTCTCCATGAACTGGGAAGGCAATTCCACAAAGTCTCTCGGTGTATTCGTTCCGGATAAAGTCTTGTAAGTAGCTTTAGACATCAAGCCATGTAAAGCGTGCCCGAACTCATGGAATAGCGTCTCTACGTCATCCATTGAAAGCAAAGAAGGGTTGTCCTTTGTAGGTTTGTTGAAGTTACCTACGTTGATAATAATCGGACGATGGTCCACACCTTCTGCATCTACGTACTGCGGCCTTCTGCATCTACGTACTGCGGGAGAATATTGTTCATCCAAGCCCCGGGACGTTTGCCGGCACGTGGGGAATAGTCGGTATAGAGGATGCCTACAAGAGAACCGTCCGCGTCGGTTACCTTAAACACTTCCACTTCTTTGTTATAAACCGGCATGTTGTCGAGTTGCTCAAAGTTGAGCCCATAGAGGTTATGAGCCAGTTGGAAAGCACCACGACGGACGTTACTCAGTTCAAAGTAAGGCTTGATAGCCTCCTCGTCCAAGTCATATTTAGCTTTGCGCAGTTTCTCAGCATAGTACCACCAATCCCATGGTTGAAGTTTCTCGCCGGGTAAGTCTTGTTCAAGCAATTTCTGCAACTCAGCCGCTTCCCGTTTAGCAGCAGCGAGACTTGGTTCCCAAACAGATTGTAGGAAGGCATCCACTGTCTTTGCATCCTTCGCCATGCAATCAGCGAGAATATAATTTGCAGGACAATCATAGCCCAGTAATTGCGCTTTCTCCAGACGCAAACGCATTGTTTGATTGATAACCGATTTGTTATCGTTAGCATTATCGTGATTACCGCGCGTGGTATAGTCCATGAGTAACTGCTTGCGCAGTTCGCGGTTCTTGCAGTATTGTAGAACTGGAGTGAAAGATGTCCGTTTAGGTGTAAAGAGCCATGCATCGG
>ONMT01000024.1 GCA_900319025.1 uncultured Bacteroidales bacterium | reverse complement strand
TTGGTACTATCGCCGTTGCAAAAACGGTCCACCAGCACAAAATAGACGGTCGCTTTGTTCCAAGCGAAACCATCTTCTTCTGCCTTCTTTCCGCATGCCGCGAACATCGTCGCAGCCAATGCAAGGATGATTAGTTTTTTCATAACAATTGATTCAGTTGATCGTCTCGAATGATTTTCGGTGTACTCTTGTACTGCGTCGTAGATACGTTCTTCCAACGCATGAATGTCTTGAATGCTTGCCATAATTTTTGGTCTTTTATGGATTAATAATATGTTGTGCTGTTCTCCGGCAGGTTGGCAACCTGCACGCAAAAGAGCGTGCAAAGGTACTACATTTTTTGCAATCGTGCAAATCTATTTCTCCAATTTAACTTATCTTTTTTATAGCCTGTTCCTTTTTTGAATTACTCTTCACAAAACTTTTCCAACCACTCCAAACCCTTCCTCGTTAATTGATATGATTGCTCTGGCAGACTTGGTCTCTCAGGATATAGCATCTGCACCAATCCCAACTCTCGCGCAGGGTTCAAATAGTTATAATAAAAGTTCCGACGAGACTCTTGTCTCAATCCCAACGCGGCGATTAACTCTTTCCGTGATGACGCTCCTTTTCCGATTGTAACCACCAACCGCCTCACTCGCTCATCTGTCTTCTTCTTTGTATTCATCCAATTATCTCCTGTCTATCCCATACGTAGCCTGTTCCTTTTTTGAATCTATTTCTCCAATTTAGCACATTTTTTTTGCCACTGCGCGAAATCGCGCAAAGGGATATGTAGTTATTTTAATATAAGATGTACAAAGTTGCCTTCCCTCGTAACTAAAAAACCGTGTTTCGTCATAACAAGCCAGGAAGACTCTTTTGTGGCTTTAGTTTCATCAAATCCATAACCTATAAGCCATTTCTTAATTTCGGATTCACGCCATCTATGTTCTTCATCAGATGTGAGATTTGGAGCAATTAATTCCCACTGCTCATTAGTGAGTTCCATTTTTTTGTAATAGCCATCCTCAAGAGAGGTTTGGAATGATTGTTCGAATTGGGCATAAGTTCCTGTATCAGTCCAAACAGTGTACTTTTCTTCGCTACAAGACTGACATAGGAAAGCCGTCACAAATACTACAATAATAACTAAAATCTTTTTCATTACAGTTGTGTTGTTAATTGTACTCTATTTCTTCTTCACATGAAATAATTCCGGCACAAGCATCGTGGAAATCGTATTCAAAAGCCGCACATTGGCATATGGAGTGCCTTGACCTTTTACTCTATCAACCAATATCCTGCCGACCTCTTTATCAGTCGCCATATCTGATATCACCAATTCGCCGTAAATAATAGCTCCACCGGAAGCCGTTCCGGAATTGAGCGACAAAGTGCTAAACGTGCCACTACCCACATCAAGATATTTAATTTTTAGCACCATCTTATAGCATTTGGAATATTTGTCTTTGTCAACCTCAGCGGCTCTACGGAGCGGAGCCAAGTAACATTTCTTTGAGTTAAGAGGGTATGTATTGAAGTTCTCACATTCCTTAGAAAAGTCCAAATCATCAAAGTCCGTGTGATTTTTATTGTATTCAGCAATATGTATAATGTCCTCATCTACTCCAATTTCATTCCATCCGAACTTAACAATATACGTGCTATCAAGATTTACATCAAAATACACCAATGCTTTCTTGTCATATAACATCGAATAATCGCCCGACAAAGCAACCAGTTTACGTGGAATTCTGTCAAATCTCTCTACTTCCTCCTGGGTTAGATTAATCCCTTTCTGCTCCACGACTTCCTCTTCTTTCTTCGGCTTATCGAACATCATCACTTCGCCGTTATCAAAGATAACGCATAGTATTTCTTCCGTTGGCATAACAAACATTGGCCCATTGGGAAGACTCGCTTTTTTGTACTTTATCTCCGTCGGAGCAACTTCCTCTATCTTGGCACCTATCTTCGTGGCTTCTTTGGTCACAATCACATCCTCTGCTGAAACCATCACCGCCACAGCCAATAAAATTAATGTAACAACCTTCTTCATGATATCTTATTATTTATTTCTCCAATTTAGCACAGATTTTTCCCGTCTGCACGCGTTTGGCGTGCAAAGGTACAATAATTTTTTGAGATGAGCAAAAAAAAGTGCAATATTTAATCGAAAACGGATTTTTTAGGTAATCAAAAAAAGCGGCAGTTCGGTTGTACCAACCTGTATTTAATCATCCGAATATCCGCTTGTATGCAAGCATCCAGACGGCTATTTGTCTGCTTAACTACTCGTCCGGCTGAAAGCCGTCCTGCTGCCTTACGAAAAAACGCGACGTTGTCGCTTACAAAAAATGTCAAAAAAAAGCGAGCGGGGTAATTCAATGAAATAATCGTGCCCGCTAAGGGCTAAGAATAATGAATAATTAATAATGAATATTTTGCATGCTGAAGGAATCGTTAGTTAATCGAAAACGCGGTGGTCGGCCTACACGGCCTTGAGTGTAGTCTATTACCTCGCGCTTACAAGCGAGCTTGCAGCGCGCCTTAATAGCCAACCCTCCTGACTGAAAGTCAGCTGACCACCTTTGAGAAAACACGTCGTTGCACGACGTTGAGGAAAACGTTTTTCCGCGAACTTCGCTAACCCGCGAGTTCTGAATGCGAAAAAAAACGAGCGTATCCGTAGCGAAAAAAGTGCAAGTTTTGGGAAAGATATGTATTTTTCGGATTATATTCCAAAAAATCGCATAAATTTTCGGATTATATCCCAAAAAATTTGCAGGATTCAGAAAAAAGCAGTACTTTTGCGGCGCAATTTAATCATCATAGTTATGTTTAAGCGAGATTTACACCATATTATCGTCGACCAATGTTACCAAGGCAAAGCGATTATCCTTCTTGGTGCACGGCAGGTCGGAAAGACTACACTTCTCAAACAGATTATCCAAGAGCAATCAGCAGAAGTGCAGTATCTCAATTGCGATGAGCCGCAAGTAGTGGAAGCTCTTACCAACCGCAATCTGCGCGAACTACAATTGCTTGTGGGTAATGCCAAATTTATAGTTATTGACGAAGCGCAGAAAGTAAACAATATAGGTTTGACGCTCAAACTGATAGTAGATAACTTAGCCGACGTACAAATAATAGCGACAGGCTCATCGGCGTTTGAATTACGCAACCGACTCAATGAACCTCTCACGGGACGTAAGTTCGAATATCAAATGTTCCCGATCTCAACCAGTGAGATTCATAAGTCATCTGGATACATAGAAGTGAAGCGTTTATTGGAAACACGCCTCATCTATGGCTCTTATCCGGATGTTCTCTCCAACATTGGTAACGCTCAAAGTCTGCTGCTATCTCTCTCGGATAGTTATCTGTACAAGGATATATTAACAATGGATAGTTTACGAAAACCTGTCGTTTTGAACAAGCTGCTGCAAGCATTGGCTTTTCAAGTTGGTTCTGAAGTATCCTATAATGAATTGGCGCAAACCGTGGGAACGGATAGCAAGACCGTTGAAAAATATATAGATTTATTGGAGAAATGCTTCATTATTTTTCGGCTTAACGGACTGAGCCGCAATCTGCGCAACGAGTTAAAGAAAGCGAAGAAAATTTATTTCTATGACAATGGTGTACGCAATGCTGTTATCCAACAATTTGCGCCCGTTACACTACGCAATGATATGGGACAACTATGGGAGAACTTCTGTATCTCTGAACGTATCAAGCGTAATCACTACATGGGGCATCGCTGCAATATGTATTTCTGGCGCACAACATCCCAGCAAGAGATAGACTACATAGAGGAGTCGGACGGCCAAATGTCTGTTTTTGAAATGAAATGGAATCCGAAGAAAAGTAATACCAAACTGCCGGAATCATTTCTAAATGCCTATGACATCAGAGAAACATCTATCATAACTCCAGACAATTACCTTGATTGGTTAGCTTAAGCCAAGGCTAAGCGAAAAAAAGTGCAGAATTTGAGATTTTCTGCACTTTTTTTGGGGAGATACGAGATAACGTTATTTTTGTTATAACGTTATTAGATTATAACGTAATCACGATTATCTCACTTCTGCACCCATGGCGTTGAAGGTCTTGCCGTCGCGGAGGATGAAGAGTTGGCCGTTGATGATGAGTTTCGAGCACGGGATAGTAGCACTCTGTACGTTGCCCAATCCGGAAGGATTGTCCTTGAGAACAGCGTGAATGTCCAGATTGCCGCTTAGGGCATCGGTGTTCTGCCAAGCGTCGCTATCCCAGCCAACGAAGATCTTGCCTGTAGGAATAGCAAAATCGGTAGGAGCCTCAATCAAATCGCCGCACTCTACGTTATTGAGTGTCTTAACAGCAGTTTCCTCGACATAGAACACGACGGTATATTGTCCCGTTCCCCATACTGGCCATACGTGCAGTTCGCTCGTCACGTTCGACAAGTCGCCGCCGTTCCAATCTGTAACCATCTCACAAGCGCGAGGATCCAGTTTAGCAGCTGCTACGACGCCATTGTCTACAGCACTTGTACCACGTACTTTCTCTACGCGGAGAATGCGGTTCGTATGTGCCAATGCATCTGCTTCTGTAGCATAGAAGCAAACATAGTATTTGGGCAGCTCCTGCTCAGCGTAAACAGCCTCGTATGTAGCATCTGCGGTTGCAGCTGCAATAGCAACATTCCAGTGGTCGAAGACGTACATATGCTCAGCTGTGTAATAGACTTCAGGCGTAGGAGCAATCGGCATCTCGCCCTGTTCTACTTGCTGTGTCGATTCGCCATCATGGTCCACGAAGGTGATAGTCCAACCGCCAATAGGACGGATATCCATTCCAGCCCAGGTAGCACTCTCTCTGTATGCTGTAACAGCGGTTTTAGGCACATAGAACTTAACGGTAGCTATTTCCGGAGTTGTATTGGAACTAATTTCAAGTCGGAGTTTATCAGCAGTAGTAGTCTGGGTCGGGTCTTGCGAGTCTCGTGCCACGTACACTTCTACCGGTTTGGTGGCTTTCATAATACAGGAGGTCAAGTTAGGCATTCCATAGAAAGACCTGTCTCCAATAGCTTCAAGGGATGCGGGTAGTACGATGGTTGTGAGTGTTTCATCGCCTTTAAGGTCTCCGCAGATAAGACGCGTTCCGTCTTTAATAAGCAGTGTATCTTTGCCGGCAGGTACATTTTGGCGCAAAACGATATCACCTGTATACAATACATTATATGAGTCAAGTGGCATATCGTTGAAAAATTTGGTGTTCATCGCCCCAATGTTACTACCCACGCGCTCGTATTGGGAAGGATTCCAATTAACGATAGTTGCCATTTTGGTGTTGTTATTTAAGCTACCCGAGCAGATATATTTCAAAGTGGTTGGGAGAGTGATTGATTCCAGCTGATGCAAGTAGGATAAGTTATATCGAGGAATGGTCGTTATGCCCTCCGGTATGTTTACAGCAGTGAGCTTTGTGCACTCCTGGATGCTATTTTGTTCTAACTTCTGTACTGTATTCGGTAAACTGAGGGAGGTGATTCCGCACATACTGAATGCTCCGGAGCCCAATGCTACGACCGTGTATGTTTCGTCAAAATAGTTTACTGTTTGAGAGATAGTAAGCGGTCCACTATAGGATTTATCAATTGCCTGACCGTATTTGGAGCCGTGGAAACCATTGAGTTCGCCTACTTGCACCGTCATATTGCCCGTCTCTTTGGTGAGCACTTTATACAATACGGACACACCTTCTACGGTATTGGCGCGGAAGGTGCCTCCCACGTCGATAGGCTTCTTGATGTTAGCGGTAGCGGTGGTGTCGCTGACGACGGTGAAGACACGGGGATTGTCCGTGTTGCCATCTGCCCAGCCCATGAACACACATCCTTCGTCGGGAGTAATCGTGACTTTCACCTGATTACAATTGGTCGTGTCGCTGAATACAACTGTTCCGTTCACAGCCTCCACATCGATGTCATAGAGAAGTTTGGCGGTAAGGGATTTAACATAAAGGAAGTCGTTGTCCGACGCGCCGACGAAGGTGCCGCTGGTATAGAAATCATAGTCTTGGCATCTGACAATGACATCCCCGGCAGGAGAATTGCGGTAATCCGGTCCCCAGTCCGGTTGAACTTGGCTGTAGAAATATATAGTAGCCTTACAACCATTCATGGCGCCGTAAAGAGCTTTTGTTGCTGTAGGCACGATATGCAGTTCGCCGGAAGTGAGACCTAACGGCAGCGAAATTATCTTCGTAAGTTCTTTGTTGTATAATACATTACCAACTACCGCATATTTTGTATTGTTCTCATCGATAGTAATTTTAGTGGCATGATTGAACAAGTACGTTTGGTCTGTTATGGTAGCGACCGTTTTAGGAATATGAACCGAATCAATATTGCAACTACCGAAATTAGCCATGCCAATATAAGTCACATTCTTCAAATCAAGAGAAGTCAGTTTGCATCCTTGGAAACAATAACCGCTGATATCAGTAATATAATCACTCAAAGTAATATCGGTAACATTGTTACATCCCATGAAAGCGCGATTGCTGATATTTGTGATAAAAGTATTTTCAGAAAAATCAATCGAGGTCAGTTTGTCAGAACCGGCGCGTAACGCATCTTGTTCGATATCAGTCACCTTATATTCGTTTTCATCCGCATCTTTTATGGTGTTAGGGATAACCAAAGCGCCAGCTGGTTTGTTTGCCTCGTCCCATGTATACGGGAAATCGGGGTTTGTCCCGTCACTGACAATAGTAACTTTGTTGCCATCACTATTCTTTTGTGTGATTTTGTAGTAAAGCGAATTACCCTTGTACTCATAGCGAAGGGTGTCACCTACAACAGGACTCGCAGCCCAGATGGTTGTTGTGATTACTGCGCATAGCAGCGTAAGTAGCATTTTTCTCATAATTTAATTTGTTTAATGTTTGTTATTTTTTGATATTCCGGATGGAATCGTAGCAGACGTAAGCTCCAACGCATCTAGGATTCTCAAAAACTAGATCTTATGGAAAGCAGATGTATTCATTATCTCGTAGAGATAAGCTGGACTTTGAACATAGAGCTCATTATCTTCGTCCTGCAGAGCAGGCATGATAGGAGAGTTATATACTTTCTCCATCGCTTGCTCAAGCCCACAGCCTGTATCTTCCATGACATAACGAACTAACTCGCTCAGGGCATAGTCAGTCAAGTACGTCGCTATTTGATGATGATTTGCCTTAGTCATAGTGCCTGTACTTTAGTTTTTGTGAGATAATTGAGAGCTTTTTCCGTTCCAAAATAATATTGCTGGTCAAGAAATTTATCTTGTAACGCCTTAGCAGCCTGTTCGGCTGTGTATATATTTTCGCGATAGTTCGTAATTTGCACTACCACTCCATCATCAGCAATTGGTCCAACAACAATATCAAAGTCATGAATCGGTCTTTGGTTCGCACGATCTCGATTGGCATCAACGAACAAGAACCATTCGACAGTTGCTTTTTTTGGAAAAACTTTGACTTTTAAGTCAGAATGTAAAGCGGATTCGTCAAAATCGTAGCTAATCAATGTAGCTTTTCCTCCAAAAAGACGAGCTTTCTTTTCCGCCATGCGAATAGCTGTTTCGCGCGAATCAGTCAGATAGAAGCCTTTACCAAAATCTTTGTGATTCAAACTGAGAGAAAGGTCTATAGAATCAATATCTGAATTTGTTCCATGGAAAAGTATCATGCTAATGTTCCTCCATTTTGACGACAAATAATGAGCATGTCATCAATGGTTTCATCCATTGACTGCAGGTGCTCTACATCGTAGAATTCAACTAAAAATGCGAGTGCTTTATGCTCATGCAAATAACGAAAGGCCGCTTGCCGTGTCATGGCAAACCTCTGTGCAAATGCTTGTATAGCACTCGTTAAATATGGTATTTCATACTTACTCATAAGGTCTTTTAACACAATTTTGCGCTGCAAAATTACAACTTTAATTTGACATATACAAATAATTGCACAAAAAAGTGCAAGTTTTTGGGAAAAGCGGCACTTTTTCTTAGTCGAAAGTCAAAAGTCAAAAGTCAAAAGTCCGGACGAAGTCCTAAAGTAATTAGTTGGAAGGAATTATGGCTTATTCGAATTAGTAAGTTTTATTTTATTGTTCTGCGGACGATTATTGTTTTGGAATTTTTTGGCGAGGAAGAAGCAAAGGACAGCGAGTCCGGCGAAAAGGAGAGCAATGATGATGATGAATATAGTGACTAAAATAGACAACGAGAAGCCAGTTGGTGGTTTGGGAGGAGCAATGAGTTGTTGGTACTCCTCGGACTGCTCGATACGTGCCAACTCATCTTGCGCATCAACGAGGACTAAGCTGTCAATGACAGTACGGAGTGAGTCGCGTTGCTCCTCCAAAGCATAATAAGCGTCTATGCGGTTGTAGAACTCGTCTGACTCAGATTGGTGGTACCAGATGCTGCCGATGATTAAGACAACGGCGGTAAAGCTCAACATTCCGCCTAAGAAGTAAAAGAAAATTCGAGCGAAGGTTTTCATATCGTGTTATTTTTAGAATGGGTATCCGATGCCGAAGTTGACGCGTATGGCGTCCAGAGCGGACGGTATATTAAAGTAAGTGGTGATAGGTCGTGAGGTGTCGGGTTTGCCATCCTTATCGTACTTATACGTCTGATAAGGTGCGTGGATTCCCACACCGATATCGAGTCGCACGACGAGACCATCGATGTCCAACCGCAGTCCGGCACCTGTACCGAGAGCAATCTGTTTGGCAAACTCCGGGTTGTTGAATATACCATCCTTGATGTCGTCAGGGATCTGTAGGCGCTTGAGAAAGTCTTCGTATCCGCTGGCTTTGTAGGAGTCCACGGTGGAGTACCAGTTCCATACGTTTCCAGCATCAACGAAAGCAGCACCAAAGAGTTTCCAAACGATAGGGAATCGCAGTTCGACATTCGCTTCGAGTTTGACATCTCCGGCATGGAAGAAGTTTTGATTGTACTTAAGCGAGTAGAAGTTACCAGGTCCGTAGGCGTATGGCGAGGATGCGCGTAGACTATTTGGACCGCCGGCATAGAAGGCCTCAGACAACGGCGCCATGTATGAGTTGCCGAGCGGTATATTTGCTCCTGCGAACAGACGGGTTGCGATGCTGACTTGTTCGGTGAAGTTAAAGCGATTATGCAGTTCTGCGGAGAGTTTGACGAACTGATTGTATGTTATTTTGCCCAGCGGCTTATCCTGTTCCGACCATTTCCGTCCGAATGCGCAGTAGATGGCGTTGATGAGGTTTCCGGACTCCTTAACGCCCAGATTGAGGAAGGTGTTGACGGCATGTTTGGAGCGGTAGTTATCGTAGATAAAGTTATAACCGATAGACGGCACGAACTCATTGCCTGCGATGACCTTAATGAGTTGCGGGTACTCCGCAGCTTTATCGAGTAAGTCTTCGGACTCGGCTTTCATGAGGACCACGGAGAGCGAGAATGGCGTGAAGGCATGTGTGATGAACTGGTTATGCGGCGAGCGGATGAAGTAAGTGAACGATCCTGTGAACTTATGCACACCATATCCGCCGGCGATATTCTCGTACTGATAGCCTAACATATAGCGCGTGTCCCCATCGGGTGTAGAAGTGCGCTTTCCCCAGTGCAGATACGGGAAGACGAGCGAGGCATTGACACCGAGTTTATAGGTGTCTGTTTTCTTCGGGTCTCCGGGATGCCGATTGCGCAATGCCCAGTAGTAGGCACCATTGCCTTTGAGCGTGAAGCTCTCGCCATTACCAATGAGGTTCTTGATAGAGGCTTTGAGTGTGAGGTCTGGACCGATACTGTTATTCGAGCGATAGGCTACGCCGGCATCGGCAGTGAGTGAGTAGGTGCGGGTGATAGAGTCGGTATGGTGTAAGGTGAATGGTGATTTTTTGCGCCACTCTGTGTACGTATGGACGGCAAGTCCGGACTTATATAGTTCGCCTTCGAGGATGTTGTTATAGTCTCGTTGTGAGAAGATCCGGAGCGATAAGGATTTGTTGGGAGTCGGACCGCTTCGCTGCTGGAGGTTGGCAGTTGTTTTTGGCAGGATACGATAGTCGGCAGTAAGGCTGGAGAAGAGTCCAGTCGTTTCGTTGATTTCCGGGTTGTCAGAGATAGTAGAGCCCACGGAGATGCGGAGTCGGTCCTTAAAGAAAGACTTACTGATAGCGATATTCATGTCGTTGGTGCGTCCTGTAGCGTGATTGCTCTGTCCGCTACTGATATCCACGTCGATATGCTTGCCGAGTTTGGAGTTCGCCATCGCCGCATTGATACGGCTATTGATAATGGATGATAGTGCATATCCGTCTCGCTGCGCAGCGACATTACTTTCGCCGACGTACATACCCGTAGCGAGCAGTGTTGCGGCTAATCCTTCTCGTGTATTCTCGTCCAAGGAAGCCAACTCTCGCGTGATAGGTTCGTCGTCAGGCGCCTCAAGGAAGAACCCGATGGCGTTCAGTCCGATAGAGTCCACTTCGCCTTGTACGCGTACACCGGTTCGGAAGTCCACACGGCGTGTGTCTTCGTCCTTGGATTCGACATCGGCTTTGACTTCTTGGGAGGCGGAGACATTAAGCATAGTTCGTCCGATAGGTCCGTTGAAAGCGATATGACTGCCGGAATCGACGTGGAAAGGCATGACGGGATAGATTTTAGGCGAATAGCGAATGAATCCGTCGTCGATATTGATTTGTCCACCGAGATTAAGTGCGCCATCCGCCACGGCATATTGTGCGCGCACGGTTCCGTACGGTTTGACTTGCGCGAGGTTCTTCTTATCAATGGGGTAGGTGATATCGGTGACGGGCAGCAGCGTGACCGCCACATCCGCAACGATACTATCTAACGGACCATAGACTCTGCCGTGGATGTCCGTAGCTAAGTCGCCATAGACGGGAATGGGACCATTTTTCGCCAGTTTGACGGGCGCAAAACTATCGGCATCAAGGGTGATATCGATGAGCATGCTGTCTATATCCAATCCGCCTTTGAGGGAGATGAACGTGCTATCAACGCCATAGATGGGTAATCCGTTGAAGTCGATATGGTTATGCGCCATGATGATAGGCGTTTCTCCGAGACTGACGCCAATGTCATAAGGCGTGTATTTAGCCGAAACGCCGATGGGTTTGACCTCCGCAGAAATATCCGTTTGTCGGGGCAGTCCATCAACGGAAGCGGAAGCTCTGATAGCCCCATGAAGTGCTATGTCGGTGAGGTTGACAAAACTGTTGACGAGGCCTAAAGGAATATCTTCCAGCCGGACATCTGCGCGCAGGGCGTGTTCGTGGTTCTGCGATGGCGAGATGCGGAAATCAATAGCCTTGCTGCCTAAGTCGGTATTGCCGTAGGAGATACTATCCAGCGTGAGTCGTCCGTCTCCGTTTAGTTCGTTCTCATTGCGCTTCACATCCAGCTGTAATGCCGCATCGGTGCAGAGTCCGTAGAAGTTCATTGCGCCATCGGTGAGTTGGGTGGAGGTGGTCAGGGAAACGTCCGTTTGTCCTTCAGTCATGTTCACTCCCACAGCCGCGTCCACTGCCGGCAAACGCAGCGCGGTGCTATCTTCAGGATGGTTGATATCCGGGATGGATGCGGAGAGCGAGAGCCCTGTTTGTTGCTTATTAGAAGTGAGTGAGAGGTCGATTTGCTTAATGTCCAGACCCATTTGTTCGATGAGCTGCTGTGCGGGACTTCCACGTCTTAGTTGCGCTGCTAAATCCAGTTCAGGAATACGCCTGCGGATGGTGTCGAGCACGGTGAGGTCGCGCAGCGAGGTAAGGGCATTGATTATTGCCGTGTCGCTGACTGTATTAACCAGCGGTAGGATGCTGTCGATAAATGTGAACAGCGGCATCGGAGTGTTGAACGTGGTTTTGAATCCCCGTGTTTTAAGCCGCAGAGAAGTGGTTGTGTCTGTAGCAAAAGTAAGGTCCGTTCCGCTCAGGTCATAGGATTCATATATGGCTTGGTTAAGATGCAGCTGAATATGTGAAGTCATCGGCTTCTTAGGGTTGATACCTTGTCCTGCAGCCTGAATGTCTCCTGCAATAATGATACGTTTGGAGTCTTTGAGGAAGGGCGCGAGATTGACTCGCTCGATATGCACATCGGCGTCATATTCCTCGGCGTTGATGGCATAGGAAGCCTTGAGTTGTGCCTTGCTGCCTTGGTATTCGGCATCGGCAGTAGCTTGAACGCGCATGGAGTTGAGGTTCATTCGTGTAGCCGTGAGTTTGGCTTTGGCGCCTATCTCATCGGAACGGACGTATAAACCGTCACTAGTGATGATGTTTTGCGCTATATCGGCACATGCTGCGCCATAGACGGTGTCCACAGGTATGCGCAGATTGCCGAGCGAGAATGTAAATCCGCTAAGGTCTAAGTGCTTGGCATCGTAGCAGTTAGCGCCCACATCGATAGACGCTTTTGTAATCAAGCGTTTGACGTCGATACCCATGTTTAAGGGCGTGAGGCGGAAATGTATATGGTCTAAGTCTGCATCCGGCAAATCGAAGGCGAGCAAGAGTGGTGTGGACTCAATCGTATCCGGTTCGGCATTGGGATCGGGGCGCAAATCGATACCTACATCCGCTCCTGAGATGCGCAGACCGTGCAACGGATAGGTGCCTTTGGCGATACTGATTGCGGGCGATGAGATCTCCAAATGATTCACTATCGCATCGACGCCGACGGTAGCGATGAGACTATCGGAGTGGAACGTGGCGTGATCCAACAAAAGGTGGATATTGTAGATTTTAGATTTTAGATTGGAGATTGTAGATTTTAGATTGGAGATTGTAGATTGGAGATTGGGTTCCGGCGATTTAGGGAGAGTGGCATTCAGCCGTAGCGCGCGTACATATATTAAAGTGTCCTGTCCGCGATGTCCCACGAAGAGACTATCAATCTCCACTGTTACAGGTAGGTCCTCTTCGCCCTTATATAAGCGGTAGAGCTTCATCGGAGAATGGTGGAAGGGCGAGAGATAGATGCGCCCTAAGTCAATGTCCCAATCGGTTTTGTCATTGGCGATGGCAACGCCCTTATCGAGTGCAGTTTGACGAAGCGGAGAGACACAAAGAACAGTCACTACCGTTGCCAGTAGTACCAATACGATTCCTATTACAGCGCCCACAATAGCGAGCGGTATCTTCCACTTCATGTTCTGTATCTGCGCGAAATGTCGCGCAAAGGTACTGCTTTTTTGCGAAATGGACAAATTTTTTTCTTAAATGTTTGTGTATATGCCGAAAAAAGCTTACTTTTGCAGGCGAATTACAAGAAAAGTGTGTATGACGGCTCGTGAAGCGCTGAAGAAATATTACGGATATGAGTCCTTTCGTCCCCTCCAGGAAGAGATTATCAACTCGGTTTTGGCTGGGCATGATACGTTGGCATTGCTCCCGACAGGCGGCGGTAAGAGTTTGTGCTTCCAGATACCGACTTTGGTTCAGGAGACATTGTGCTTGGTGATAACGCCATTGATAGCGCTAATGCATGACCAGGTGGAACATCTGTTAGCTCGCGAGATACGCGCAGCGGCTATTCACATGGGCATGAGTTACGACGAGCAGCGTAAGGTTTTGGACAACTGCCAGTTTGGTCCGTATCGGTTCTTGTACGTCAGTCCTGAGCGATTGGAGAGTGCCGATTTTCGTGCTCGTTTAGCGCAGTTACCCATTGGATTGATAGCGGTAGATGAAGCCCATTGTGTGAGCCAATGGGGATATGATTTTCGTCCGAGTTACCTGCGTATAGCGCAAGTGTGGGACAGTCTGCCGAAGGATAGACATATCCCTATTTTGGCGCTAACTGCTACCGCCACGCCGGAAGTGCAGGAGGATATCATGGAGAAGTTGGAAGTTGGACCGCTGCGCTGTTGGAAGTTGGAGGTCGAAAGTCAGGAGTCAGGAGTCAGGAGTCAGGAATCAGGAGTCGAAAGCAGGGAGTGGAGAGTGTTTCGGCAGTCGTTTCATCGGGAGAACTTACGGTATGTTGTGCGTCGTTGTCAGGACGCGGAGGATAAACGTATGCAGATTTTGCGCATCGTGAATGGTGTCGCCGGAACGGGAATTATTTACGTCCGTAACCGTAAGCGCAGCAGGGAGTACGCGATGTGGCTGCAGACGCAAGGTGTTTCAGCAGACTTCTATAACGCAGGGTTGAGTAGCGAGGAGCGTGCTTTGCGTCAGAAATCGTGGCTCGAAGGCAGGACGCGAGTGTTGGTTTGTACCAATGCTTTTGGTATGGGAATAGATAAACCCGATGTGCGCTTTGTGGTGCACCTTGATTTACCGGATAATGTGGAGTCCTATTTTCAGGAAGCAGGTCGTGCGGGACGAGACAAAGAGTTAGCGTATTGCGTATTGCTATATGCCGCCGAAGATAAAGCGAGAGTGCAGCGGCGCGTGGCGATGAACTATCCGCCGCAGGAGTTTATTAATGGGGTATATATGTGGCTGTCCAATCATTTTGGCGTGGGAGAGGGAAGTGGTCTTGGCCATACGTTTACGTTGCACATGGATGAATTCTGCCAGATATACCGTTTACCGGTGCAAGAGACCTATTCGGCACTACATTTACTCTCGCAGGCGGGATGGATTCATTTTGAAGAAGAGCAGGAGAAACAGGCGCGCGTACAGATTAAAGTGTCTCGCAAAGATTTGTATGACTACCATCTCAATGACGAACAGGACAGTTTGCTGCACGAGCTGATGCGCCGATATACAGGAATCTTCTCGGACTTGCAGTATGTGTCCAAATTTGACCATAAGACGCTCGCATCTTTGGCAGAACGGGGAATAATCACCTATATTCCGCGTACGATAGCTTGTGCGGTGACCTATACGAAGGAACGACAAGCGGAAGTGTATATTCCAAGCTCTATTTATGACGAAAGACGAGCGCAATATGCAACTCGTCTTCAGTCTATGCTCGGTTACGCGGAGCAAGCGATAGGAGAATCTGCTGAGCAGTTGAAACAGAATGAGCAGTATCTGTTAGCCTATCTTGGTGAGGGCAGTACGCACACGGCGTAAGGTCTCGTCTTTACCCAGCACATCGGTGATTGCCCAGATATGTGGACCGCGTGCAGCACCGACAAGACAGATGCGGAAAGCATTCATAACGAGTCCCACACCATATTCTTTTTGAGCAATCCAACCCATTACCAAACTATCTAATGCTTCTGCAGACCAGTCCTGCTGCGGCTCTAAGAGTTCGAGCAGTTCCTGCATGTGACGTGGACTATCTTCTTTCCAACGTTTAGCAAGCGATTTCTCGTCGTACTCGGTAGGTGCAACAAAGAAGTAATTTGTTTGCTCCCATAGTTCCGGCACGAAATTGACACGGTCTTTTGTGAGACCGATGACTTTTGCGACAAGGGCTTTTTCGGCAGTTACGCCATGTTGTTTCAAGACAGGCGCAAAGAGATCTGCGAGTTCGTCGTCGGACTTCATTTGCAGGTATTGGTGGTTGAACCATTTGCCTTTTTCGTAGTCGAATTTTGCACCGGATTTCGAGACGCGGTCGAGACTAAACTGCGCAATGAGTTCGTCCATGGAGAATATCTCTTGGTCGCCGGTGTTATGCCATCCGAGAAGTGCGAGGAAGTTAATAACAGCCTCCGGGAAATATCCGCTTTCGCGGTAACCGGATGAAACGGTGCCGTCTTTCTCGTTGTGGAACTCAAGTGGGAACACAGGGAAGCCGAGTCTGTCACCATCGCGTTTGCTGAGTTTGCCGTTACCATCGGGTTTGAGCAGTAAAGGTAAGTGTGCGAATTGCGGCATGGTATCTTGCCACCCGAAAGCGCGATAAAGAAGTACATGAAGCGGAGCGGATGGTAACCACTCCTCGCCACGAATGACATGACTGATTTCCATTAGATGGTCATCCACAATATTCGCCAAGTGGTAGGTAGGCAGGTCATCGGCTGATTTGTACAGCACTTTATCGTCCAGGATGTTGCTATTGATAACCACATCGCCACGTATCAAATCATGAACAGTTACGTCCTCATTGGGCTCTACAAGGAATCGGACTACGTATTTCTCGCCATTGGCGATACGTCTTTTCGCCTCATCGAGACCGAGCGTGAGGGAGTTGGTCATTGACTCGCGCGTGCGGGCATCATATTGAAAATTAGGTATCTCCTTGCGTTTGGCTTCTAACTCTTCCGGCGTATCGAATGCGTAATAAGCATGACCGGAGTTAAGCAGTTGGTCCACGTACTGATGGTAGATCTCACGCCGTTCACTCTGTCTGTACGGACCATGATTCCCCACCGCTTCGATCTCAATGCCTCCTTTCGACTTTTGACTTTCGACTTTCGACTCTTTCGCTCGCAGTCCTTCGTCAATACCGATACCTAACCATTGTAAGGATTCTAAGATATATTCTTCTGCTCCGGGAACAAATCGAGTGGAGTCCGTATCCTCGATACGCAGCAACATATCTCCACCATGCTGACGAGCAAAAAGGTAATTATACAAAGCAGTTCTCACACCGCCGATATGTAATGCACCCGTCGGCGACGGGGCAAAACGAACACGTACACGTCGTTCCATAGACATAATTTTTACAAAAACGCCGCAAAAGTACTAAAAAATTTGCATATATCAAAAAAAAAATGTACTTTTGCCGCCGTTTTGTGAAATAATAAAAGTGAACTGTAAATAATAGATATATGACATTTCTTGAGTTAGTAACTAAACTGTTCGGAAATAAGGCGCAGAAAGATATGCGCGCCATTCAGCCGGTAGTCGATAAAATTAAGGCTGAATATGAGAAGATTGATAAACTGAGTAATGACGAGTTGCGTGCTTATAGCGCATCGTTGATGGCGAAAGTAGCAGAGCGCGTGGCGGACAAGAAAGCACGAATAGCAGAGCTGCGTGCCAGTATCGAGGAATTAGAGATAGATAAGCGCGAGAAGGTATATAACGAGATTGATAAGCTCGAAAAGGAAATCAAGGAGTCCTACAAAGCTGTGTTGGACGAGATTCTGCCGGAAGCATACGCTATCGTTAAATCGACCGCTCGCCGTTTTGCCGAGAATGAGCAAGTTGTGGTGACAGCCAATGATATGGATAAAGACTTGGCTGCCGACCCACGGTTTGACTTCGTCGAGATAGATGGCGATAAGGCTATCTATTTCAACCATTGGGTTGCTGGCGGTAACGAGATAACATGGGACATGATTCACTACGACGTGCAGTTGTTTGGTGGTGTAGTATTGCACCAAGGTAAGATAGCTGAGATGGCGACGGGTGAAGGTAAGACCTTGGTGGCTACGTTGCCCGTGTTCCTTAACGCAATGACACATGAGGGCGTGCACGTTGTTACTGTTAACGACTATCTGGCTAAACGTGACTCTGAGTGGAATGGTCCGTTGTATATGTTCCACGGCTTGACGGTCGATTGTATTGATAAATACAAACCGAACTCAGACGAGCGCCGTAAGGCTTATGCATGCGATATCACGTTCGGAACAAATAACGAATTTGGTTTCGACTATCTGCGTGATAATATGGCTACTTCCACGCTGGATTTAGTGCAGCGCGGTCATAATTTTGCTATAGTGGACGAGGTGGACTCCGTATTGATTGATGATGCTCGTACGCCATTGATTATCAGCGGCCCCGTTCCTAAAGGCGAAGATCAGATGTACGATGAGTACAAGCACCGCGTAGAGTTGCTCGTTCGTACGCAGACAACGCTGACGACGAAGTTACTGACTGAGGCTAAAGCGAAGATGCCGAGCGAGGATGCGAAAGTGCGCGAGGAAGGCGAATTGGCTCTTTTCCGCGCATGGAAGGGTATGCCTAAATCGAAGGCGTTGATTAAGTTCCTGTCCGAACCTGGCAATAAAGTGCGCCTGCAAAAAAACCGAAGAGTTCTACCTCCAGGAGAATGAGAAGAATATGCATATCGCGACAGACGAACTCTATTTCGTTATCGACGAAAAGAATAAGTCTATCGAGTTGACTGATAAGGGAATTGATACGCTGACAGGCTCTACAGATGACCCGACGTTCTTTGTTCTTCCCGATGTAGGTACCGAAATCGCAGAATTGGAGAAAGAGAACCTCTCACAAGAGGAGAAACAACAACGCAAGGACGATATCCTGTCAAATTTCTCCATTAAGTCCGAGCGTGTACATACCGTTCACCAACTGCTCAAAGCGTACACCTTGTTTGAGAAAGATGTGGACTATATCATCGATAATAACGAGGTTAAGATTGTCGATGAGCAAACGGGTCGTGTGATGGAAGGTCGTCGTTGGTCGGATGGTCTGCACCAAGCCGTAGAAGCAAAGGAGAACGTCAAAGTGGAAGGCGCAACGCAGACGTTTGCTACCATCACCCTGCAGAACTACTTCCGTATGTACAACAAACTATCCGGTATGACCGGTACTGCCGAGACGGAAGCAGGTGAGTTCTGGAATATCTATAAGCTGGACGTAGTCGTTATTCCGACGAATAAACCGGTGGCGCGTATCGATATGAACGACCGCATCTACCGCACCAAACGCGAGAAATATAATGCCGTTATTGATGAGATTGTTCGTTTGGTAGGAGAGGGTAGGCCGGTGCTTGTAGGTACGACCAGTGTCGAGATTTCTGAGCTATTGAGCCGCATGTTGAATCTACGTCATATCCCGCACCAAGTCTTGAACGCCAAGCTGCACCAGCACGAGGCAGAAGTCATTGCTGAGGCAGGTCGTAAGGGTGTTGTAACGATTGCTACCAATATGGCAGGTCGTGGTACGGATATTAAGCTTACTCCCGAAGTGAAAGAAGCAGGCGGTTTAGCGATTATCGGTACGGAGCGCCATGAGTCACGCCGTGTGGATAGACAGCTGCGCGGACGTGCCGGACGTCAAGGTGACCCGGGTAGTTCCGTTTTCTATGTATCGCTTGAGGACGACTTGATGCGTATGTTCGGCTCTGAGCGTATCGCTTCCGTAATGGATAGAATGGGCTTCCAAGAGGGAGAGATGATTGAGCATAGCATGATTTCCAACTCTATTGAGCGCGCGCAGAAGAAAGTGGAAGAAAACAACTTCGGTATCCGTAAGCGTTTGATTGAGTACGATGACGTGATGAACCAGCAACGTAATGTGATTTATGCAAAGCGTCGTCACGCTCTTAATGGTGAGCGTATCGGTGTGGATATAACCAATATGATTTACGACTCAGCGGAGTCTATCGTAGCCGACGCGCGTGATGCCATGGATTACGAGATGTTGCAATACGAGACTATGCAAGTCTTTGCTATCGAGGTGCCGTTTGACGAGGAAACGTTCCGCTCGACCCGTGAAGAGAAATTGGCTGACCAACTTGCTGAGGCTGCTATCGATTCGTTCAAACGTCGTATGGATAAGCTCACAACAGTCGTTAACCCCGTTGTGCAGAAAGTCTATGAGGAGAAAGGTGCCATGTACGAGAATATTCTCATTCCTATCACGGACGGCAAGAAGGTGTATAACATCGCAGTCAACCTCAAGAAGGCGGCCGAGACGGATTCGAAAGAGGTTATTCGTGAGTTTGAGAAACGGATGCTGCTCTATGTGATTGATGACGAATGGAAAGAGCATCTGCGCCAATTGGACGACCTCAAACAATCGGTACAAAACGCTTCTTACGAGCAGAAAGACCCGCTACTTATCTATAAGTTGGAGTCATTTGGTATCTTCAAGCGCATGTTAGATAGCTTGAACCGTCGTGCAATAGCCATTCTTTTGCGTGGTCAGATTCCGCAACAACAACCGCAGAATGTGCAACAAGCCGCTGCGCAACAACGCTCTGACTATAGCCGTTACCGCACGCAGAAAGATGCCGTGCAGAGTGCTGCGCAACAGTCCGGAATGGCGCAGGCTGCCGGCAGAGATACGCGTGAGATGCAACGCCCTGAACCTATCCGCGTAGAGAAAAAACCACGGCCGAATGACCCTTGTCCATGCGGCTCCGGCAAAAAGTATAAACAGTGCCACGGAAAGGGATTATAAGCGATGCTCAATAACTTGTTATACGTCACATGGGATGTGGACCCTATCCTGATTCACTTCGGTAACGGAGGAATTCGCTGGTATGGGTTGCTATGGGCTATAGGTATCTACTTGTGCTACTTGGTGCAAGTGTGGCTTTACCGCCACGAGAAGTGTCCGGAAGATTGGGCGGATAAGATTTTTATATGGATGGCTCTCGGTGTCATTATCGGCGCGCGAGTAGGACATTGCTGGTTCTACGAGTGGCACCTGAGTCCCGACCCGATACAGATTTTTACGTGGACTATCAATTACCGCAATCCGTATATTGAGAACCCGTTCCTGCTCCTAAAGATTTGGGAAGGCGGACTGTCTTCACACGGCGGGGGAATAGGACTTATTCTGTCCGCTTGGATGCTCAATAAAAAGCATTTCAGTAAGCGACCGGAATACCAAACATCTATGTTATGGATATTAGACCGTCTCTGTATAGGCGTTTGTATCACCGCCACGTTGATACGATTCGGTAACCTGATGAACTCGGAGATTTATGGCGGACCAACGGACTTGCCGTGGGGATTTATCTTCGTGCGTGACGGACAAACCGTTCCTTGCCACCCCACGCAGATTTACGAGATGCTGTATTGTTTGGTAGCGATGGCTATCACTTGGCCCATGTATTGGTTCACTAATGCGCGCAGACGAGAGGGTTTGCTTATTGGCACCTTCTTCCTCATAGTCTTTGTTACGCGATTCTGTTTGGAGTTTATTAAGAACGACCAGGAGGCTTTTGAGGCTAACTATTTCCTCAACATGGGACAAGTCCTTTCTATTCCGTTCATTATCGCGGGGCTGTGGCTTGTCATTCGTGCGTTTAGAAGACCAATGTTGCCGGATACTACTCAGTTCCCACTCCCTGCTCCGTCTAAGAAAAAATGACTTCGCGCTGCAACATATTGCACGTGCTTCTGTCGGTAGCTATACTCCTTACTTCGCCCGTTCTTGCGGGCGATACTATTTTTGTGTTGAGTGACCACTACGCCGGCGTTGCTCCTGACACCTTCAAACTGCAGAATCAGCGTAAAGCTGCCGACGTGGAAGACTTGCTCTTCCAACTCTTGGCTAAACAAGGAAAGGAAATCTATAGACGTGATTCGATTCAGCAGGACTCCCTGCTCTCTAAGTTAGTCAAACGCGATTCTCTTATTCGCCTGCAACTTGATTCTTTGCGCGACCAACTGACTCTCACGCGCGACTCCATAGAGTATATTACGCGCTCGCAATACGCCAGACGAAAAAAAGATTCTTTGGACATCGTGGCTCAAAAGCGCCAAATCACCGACAAAAGACTGGTTGAAATCGACTCCCTTACTAACGAGTTGGAACTCCGTATGAATATCAATACGCCGGAGATAGAACGCTCTATCTTTCGCGACCTTGATGCCGACCTCGCGGATGTCGCAAGAGCCATAAGGGACCAAAATAGTCACTGGTATAAGGAGGCGAATGTATTGGTACAATTCACGCAGAATTATATCTCGCCTAACTGGTACAAAGGCGGAAACAGTGAGTTCTCAATACTCACAATGGCAAAGGGCTATATCAACTACAATAAAAACGCCATCTCGTGGGAGAATACCGGCGAGTGGCGGGCGGGAGTCACTACTACGCCGCGCGATACGCTCCGTAAGTATAATGTCACCGACGATATCTTCCGCTTATATAGTAAGTTCGGATATCGGATAGTCAATAAACTGTACGCTACTGCCTCTGCCGAGTTCAATACAACCCTTTGGAACGTCTGGAACGAGAACCAAACGACAGCGAAAACGGCGTTTATGACCCCTATGAAGTTCTACCTCAGTGCCGGTTTGGACTGCCGACCGGTCAAGGACCTCAGTATCCTCTTTGCCCCCGCTACTTATAAACTCGTTTATGCGCACTTCGGAGACGGCGATAGCATCCGCAATATCGATGTCACCAAATACGGCATCAAACCCGGAGAACATCTGTTGAGTGAGTTCGGAAGCCTCTTGCGAGTAAACTGGAAATGGCGTCCATACAGAGAGTTAGCCATCGATACTGAGTTTTATCTCTATACGAATTATCGATCCGTTGAAATAGACTGGGAAATAAATACGGAGTTCCTTATCACCCGCTTTCTCAGTATTCGCCTGATTCTGCACCCACGCTTTGATTCTGCTTATATCGCGGAGGGGGACACTAAACCAAAAATGCAGTTCAAAGAACTGCTTTCTATTGGTTTCTCGCACAAATTCCGGTAAATCAGAACTCACCCATCTCGGCTACTAATCGCTCCCAACGCAAAATAGCGTCGTGACCGTATTTCCAGATGTTATGACGGATTTTAGACAAAGCCACTTCTTCACCGAGGTGGCTTTTTGAATAGAACTTGTCGGCGTAGCAGATAATGCGCTCTTCGAGCGAAACGGGCAGATAGTCTTTAATAGGAATGGGCAAATCTTCCCGAATCACTTGGTCCATCGTGATGCCGCTTCCTGTATGCCGCTCTGCTACTAAAGCATGGCGCGGATAACCCTCACGACGAAGCAACTCTGCCCCTAAATAGCCATGCTCAATATATTGGTGCTCCCCTACGCAGAAAATCTTCGGGGCGTGGCAATAGATGATTCCTATATCATGCAGCATCGCTGCCTCTTCGACAAACTGTCTATCCACCAGTCCCTGTTCTGTCCATTGGGGATGGGCGTCGATGATGCGTAGCGAACGGTCGCGCACTTGCTCTGAGTGCGTAACTAATACGTGCCGTAACTCCGGCTGCTCGGAATAATACTTGTCTATGAGAGAAAGGTAATTCGTAATTCTTAATTTTTAATTTTTAATTACTTAACTAACTTCCAACAGCGCAGCGGTCCAACTTCCAACAGCGCAGCGGTCCAACTTCCAACAGCGCAGCGGTCCAACTTCCAACTTCTTAATGTACCCCATTAAGAAACGCTCGTGCGTCCATGCGTTTCTTACCCGGCGCTTGCAGTTCCAGAATGTCTATATATCCGTCTGCGCAGGGTTTAATAATATGTCCTTTCTGTTCCGCATCGTTGCTAATCGCTACTTTGAACACTTTCGTCTCACCCATTCGTGCAGCGGGGTAGGGACTCAGTCCACGCACAAAATTATATATCTCCCGAGCGCTTTTGGTGAAGTCTATTTGGCAATCCTCTTTGAAGATTTTCGGAGCAGGTTTCAAGTCTGCCAACTCCGGCTGCGGAACTGTTGGAACGGGTTTGCCTTCACGGTCGCAGTCTTCTATCAGTCGCACCGTCTTGAGCACCATTTCTCTACTCATCTCCATTAGTCGGTCGTGTACCGAACCTACGTCCTCGTCATCCGCTATATCTATCGCCTGTTGCAGAATCATATTACCCGTATCAATCTCCTGTTTGAGCATAAAAGTCGTGAGTCCTGTCTGCTTCTCGCCATTCATCACTGCCCAGTTGATAGGAGCCGCGCCGCGATATTGTGGAAGTAACGAACCGTGCACATTAAACGTCCCTAAACGAGGCATCGCCCATACTACTTCCGGCAGCATCCTAAATGCCGTCACAATCTGCAAGTCCGCATGGTAACTGCGCAACTCTTCCACAAACTCAGGAGCCTTCAGCTTCTCCGGCTGCAACACCGGAATACCTTTCGACAAGGCGTATTGCTTCACGGGTGAAAACTGCATCTGATGACCACGACCTGCCGGTTTATCCGGCATGGTCACTACGGCTACTATGTTGTACCCGTTCTCTACCAATGCATCCAAACCCGCTACCGCAAAATCCGGAGTGCCTAAATATACGATTCTCAGTTGGCTTGCCCCCATAATAACTTATCCTTTAGAGATTGCAAGAAACTATTACCACCTACCTGCACCAACTTAATCGTATAATCGGCTTTCTTGATATGAAGTGTGATATCGTGAGACATCACTTGGCTGCGGCCATCTACACTTATCAGGTAACTGCCCGTACGACTCCTAACCGTCAAGTCCATCTCCCAGTCATCGGGTACTACCAGCGGGCGGACATTGAGGCTGTGCGTCGCTATCGGAGACAAGATGATTCCTCGCGCTTGGGGCACCATTAACGGACCACCGATACTTAAGTTATATGCCGTCGAACCCGTAGGAGTAGAGAATAATAATCCGTCTGCCTCGTACTTATGCAGCAACTCGTCATTCACGCGCGTCTCAATAGTTATCATCGAACTCAACCCGTACTTCATCACCGCCACTTCGTTCAACGCGTACGGAGCCATGATCAGGTCGGAGCGGGAAGTTTCTACGTGCAATAATGTACGTTGCTCTATCGTGTACTTGCCCTTAATGAGCTGGTCCATGATCATATCGACGTTCTTTGTCTGCACATCTGCCAAGAAACCTAAATGCCCGCAGTTAATGCCCACAATCGGGATGTTCCTGCGACCTATCTCTGCGGCAGTCGTCAAAAACGTACCGTCACCGCCTACCGATAACGCAAAGTCTATCGGCTCCTCCGCTTCCGTAAACGGCTTGTACGAACGCAGGTTCAGCTCCTGACGTAACTCTTGGGACAACACTACATCTACACCGCGTAACTGCATAAACTCCAACAGGTGACTCACCTCGTTGAGCGTGCTGCCCTTCATCGCATTTCCAAAAATAGCTATTGTCATACTAATCCATTTTGGCTGCAAATATACTACAAAAAAATGGAATAGACAAATTTTTTTATCGAATTTCGTTAAATACTTGTATTTATAAGCAATAAGATATAAAATTTGTCAGTTCGCACGTTAGCGCGAACGTACATTCGGGGGAATTGACGCAGTCAAGGCAGCGTC
>ONMT01000046.1 GCA_900319025.1 uncultured Bacteroidales bacterium | reverse complement strand
CGGTACGGTTAGCCGTGCTATCGTTGTTCGCGTGAAAAAAGAAGTACGTCGTGCTGATGGTAGTTATATCCGCTTTGATGATAACGCTTGCGTTCTCATCTCTAACGCTGGTGAACTCCGCGGCAGCCGTATCTTTGGCCCTGTAGCTCGTGAGCTCCGTCAAACGAATATGAAAATTATTTCTCTCGCACCTGAAGTGCTTTAATCATCTAAATTTTTACAGTAATGGCAAAATTACATATTAAGAAAGGTGATATCGTCTACGTTAATGCAGGTGCTTCTAAGGGCAAAACCGGTCGCGTACTGGAAGTGCTCGTAGAGAAACAACGTGCAATTGTAGAAGGTGTCAATATGGTATCTAAAAGTACCAAACCTAATGCAAAGAACCCACAAGGTGGAATAGTTAAACAGGAGAGCCCTATCCATATCTCTAACCTCAACCCCGTAGAGGACGGTAAACCCGTTCGCGTAGGTCGCGTTAAGAAGGATGGTAAACTCGTCCGCGTAAGTAAAAAATCAGGTAAAGAACTCTAAGCAATGAATACAGCAAGTCTTAAACAAGATTATCAGGAGCGCATCGTTCCTATCTTGATGAAAGAGTTTAACTACACTACAGTTATGCAGTGCCCTAAACTCCAGAAAATAGTCCTCAATCAGGGTCTTGGAGAAGCTGTGGCTGACAAGAAAATCATCGAGGTCGCTCAACAAGAGATGACTCTTATCGCTGGTCAAAAAGCCGTTGCTACTGTTTCTAAGAAAGATATCGCTAACTTCAAGGTTCGTAAGAAAATGCCTATCGGCGTACGCGTAACCCTCCGCGGTGACCGTATGTACGAGTTCTTGGAGCGTCTTGTTCGCGTTGCCCTTCCGCGTATCCGCGACTTCAAAGGTATCAACAACAAGATGGATGGCCGTGGTAACTATACCCTCGGTATCACTGAGCAGATTATCTTCCCTGAGATTAACATCGATAACATCACCAAACTGCTGGGTATGAATATCACTTTCGTTACCACAGCTAACACCGACGAAGAGGGCTTCGCTCTCCTCCGTGAGTTTGGTCTGCCGTTCAAAAAGTAACCTTTTAAACGTAATCAACTATGGCAAAAGAATCAATGAAAGCCCGCGAGGTTAAACGCGCAAAGCTCGTCGCTAAATACGCTGCTAAACGTGCTCAACTCCTCAAGGATGGTGACTATGAAGGTCTCCAAGCACTTCCGAAGAACGCCAGCCCGGTTCGCCTGCACAACCGCTGCAGCATCACCGGACGTCCGAAAGGTTACATGCGTGCATTCGGTCTCAGCCGTATTCAATTCCGTGAGATGGCTTCCAAAGGCCTCATCCCAGGAGTGAAGAAAGCTAGCTGGTAAAAATATTCCGTAAGTTCTGGAACATCCGAGTCTCTCGGTATGTCCAGAAAACTACGGTAAGTTAACAATTATTATTAAACAATGTCAGGACAGTCCTGATAATTTTAAAACAACAAACAAATGACAGATCCAATCGCAGATTATCTGACTCGACTCAGAAATGCAATCAAAGCCGGCCACCGCGTAGTGGAAGTGCCTGCTTCGAATCTGAAAAAAGAGATCACTCGTATCTTGTTTGAGAAAGGGTATATCCTCTCTTACAAGTTCGTAGAAGATGGACCTCAAGGTACAATCAAAATCGCCTTGAAGTATGATCCGGTTAACAAAGTTAACGCCATCAAGAGTTTACAACGTGTTTCAACCCCAGGTTTGCGTCAATACGTAGGCTATCGTGAGATGCCTCGCGTACTGAACGGACTCGGAATCGCCATCCTTAGCACCTCTAAGGGCGTTATGACCAACAAAGAGGCCGCTGGCCAAAAGTTGGGTGGTGAGGTTATTTGTTACGTATATTAATGAAGGAGGAAAGTTATGTCAAGAATTGGTAAATTACCCATCGCTATTCCTGCCGGAGTTACCGTAGCAGTTAGCCCAGAGAATGTAGTGACCGTTAAAGGTCCTAAAGGTGAGCTCTGCCAAGCTGTTGATCCTATCATCACAGTTACCGTTGAAGTCGGAGTTTGCCACGTTACACGTCCTAATGACGAAAAAGAATGCCGTGCTAAACACGGACTGTATCGTGCTTTAATCCACAACATGGTTTATGGCGTAAGTGAAGGTTATAAAGCTACTCTCGAGTTGGTAGGTGTTGGTTACCGTGTTGAACTGGCACAACCACAAGTGCTCAACTTCTCACTCGGTTATACACACCCAATCTACCTCGGCTTGCCGAAGGAAGTTAAAGTTGAAACCAAGTCAGAGCGTAACCAGAACCCTCTGGTAATGCTTGAATGCGCTGACAAACAACTGCTTGGACAAATTTGCGCAAAGATTCGTTCCTTCCGCAAACCCGAACCTTACAAAGGTAAAGGTATTCGCTTCCAAGGTGAGGTCGTTCGTCGTAAAGCTGGTAAATCTGCTGGTAAATAATAAGAAAGGAGTAAGTTATGGATAAGAAAATTGCACGTAGAGCTAAAATTAAAGCTACTATCCGTACCAAAGTGAATGGTACCGCTGAGCAACCTCGTCTGACTGTATTCCGCTCGAATTGCCAGATTTATGCTCAAGTGATTGATGACGCTAAGGGGGTTACACTCGCAGCGGCTTCTTCACTCGCTATTAAAGATAAAATGACTAAGACAGAGAAAGCTAAGAAAGTGGGCGCGCTCATCGCAGCTGCTGCAAAGAAAGCTGGCGTAGAGAAAGTCGTTTTCGACCGTAATGGCTACCTCTATCATGGTCGAGTACAAGCTTTGGCTGACGCTGCACGCGAAGCCGGTCTTAAATTCTAAAAACAACGGATAGTTATGAATAGAGTAAAATCAACCCAAGACTTGGAGCTCCAGGAGCGCCTCGTTGCTGTCAACCGCGTAACTAAAGTTACAAAAGGTGGACGTACTATGACATTCGCAGCCATCGTTGTTGTTGGAAACGGTAACGGTGTTGTTGGTTATGGCCTTGGTAAAGCAGGCGAAGTAACTGCCGCTATTGCTAAAGGCACCGAAGCTGCCAAAAAGAACCTCATTCAAGTGCCTGTTCTCAAAGGTACTGTTCCTCACGAGCAGTACGCTAAGTTCGGCGGAGCACGCGTTTATCTCCAACCCGCTACACACGGTACTGGAGTAAAAGCCGGTGGTGCTATGCGTGCCGTACTCGAATCAGCAGGTGTACGTGACGTCTTGGCTAAGTCCAAAGGCTCTTCTAACCCTCACAACCTCGTGAAGTCTACTATCGAAGCGCTCGGACAAATGCGCGACGCAAGACAAGTAGCTCAAAACCGTGGCGTAAGCCTCGATGTAGTGTTTAACGGATAAAATTGTGAAGAACTATGGCAAAGATTAAAATTCAACAAGTACGCAGTACTATTAAGTGCCCGAAAGTGCAGAAATTAACAATGGAAGCGCTCGGTCTTCACAAAATGAACACTATCGTGGAGCACGAAGCTACACCTGCCATCCTCGGTATGGTAGAGAAAGTTAAACACCTTGTTAAAGTTATTGATTAATCCTAAAAACAACTAAGCATTATGGAATTAAATAATTTAACTCCGGCTGCTGGTTCAGTTAAGACCGCGAAACGTGTTGGCCGTGGTGCCGGCTCGGGACTCGGTGGCACTTCTACCCGTGGTCATAAGGGCGCACAATCACGTTCAGGCTACTCAAAGAAAATCGGTTTCGAAGGTGGTCAAATGCCTATGCAACGTCGTTTGCCGAAATTTGGATTTAAAAACATCAACCGTGTGGAGTATAAGGCTATTAACCTCAATATCCTTCAACAACTTGCTGACGAACGCAAACTCGAAGTAATCGGACTTCCCGAACTCTTTGAGGCTGGCTTCATCAACAAGTCCGCACTGGTGAAAATCCTCGGTAACGGTACCCTTACTGCTAAACTGACAGTTAAAGCCAACGCTTTCAGCAAATCCGCTGAAGCCGCTATCACAGCCGCTGGTGGTACTATCGAAAAAATTTAATAAGCGTAGTTTAATATGAAGACTTGGGCGAGTCGAATGTAAGCTCGATTACCTCATTCGACGAAGCCAAGGCTCCATAAGAAAAACAAAGTTTTTATTATGAAATTTATTGAAACTGTAAAAAATATCTGGAAGATTGAAGATCTCCGCAATCGACTGCTGACCACGTTACTGTTCGTGCTCATCTATCGTTTCGGTAGTTTCGTAGTTCTTCCTGGTATTGATCCGACAGCTCTCACCGCACTTCGTGCTCAGACGGCAGGTGGTTTGATGGCGTTGTTAGACATGTTCTCCGGTGGTGCGTTCTCTAATGCATCTATTTTTGCGCTGGGTATCATGCCGTACATCTCCGCATCCATCGTTGTTCAACTGCTCACTATAGCAGTGCCGTACTTCCAGAAGATGCAGAAAGAGGGTGAGTCCGGACGTCAGAAGATGAACCAGATCACGCGTTACCTGACCGTAATTATTCTGCTGTTCCAAGGTCCGAGTTACCTCGTTAACTTGAGCGTACAGATGGCACAAGCCGGTCAACCGCTTGCTATTGGTCCTAACTGGTTTACGATTTCGTCAACCCTCATTCTGTGCGCAGGCTCTATGTTCGTTATGTGGCTCGGTGAGCGCATTACCGACCGTGGTGTAGGAAATGGTATTTCCTTTATCATCCTTATCGGTATCATCGCTCGTCTCCCGGGTGCCGTAGTACAAGAGTTCTCCAGCCGTTTGAATGACGCAGGTGGCGGTCTGATCGTATTCATCCTTGAGATTATCATCCTTCTGCTCGTGTTCGCATTTGCAATCATGTTGGTACAAGGTACTCGTAAGATTCCTGTACAATACGCAAAGCGTATCATTGGTAACAAGCAATACGGTGGTGTTCGTCAATATATCCCGCTGAAGGTGAACGCAGCTAATGTGATGCCTATCATCTTTGCGCAGGCTATCATGTTCATCCCTATCGCTATTGCCGGTTTCAACGCAGATGGTTCCTCTTGGTGGGTACGTACATTTATGGATAACAATAGCTTCGGATACAACGTAGTCTTCGCTATCCTCATTATCGCGTTCACCTACTTCTACACAGCCGTTATCATCAACCCTGTGCAGATGGCAGAAAATCTGAAACTCAACAACGGCTTTATCCCAGGTGTTAAACCTGGTAAGAAGACCGCTGAGTATATTGACACTATCATGAGCCGCATCACCCTGCCCGGCAGTATCCTGCTGGCTATCATCGCCGTCCTGCCCGCTTTCGCTCGCCTCTTCAACGTGAGCATGAGCTTCGCGCAGTTCTTCGGCGGAACGTCCTTGCTCATTATGGTAGGTGTTATATTGGATACACTTCAACAAATCGAGAGTCACCTCTTGATGCGTCACTACGACGGATTCTTTGAGTCTGGTATGCGTATCAAAGGTCGCTCAGGCGCCATGGCTTATTAATTATGGTATTCCTGAAGACAGACGAAGAAGTTGAATTGTTGCGTAAGAGTAATGACCTCTTGGGTATGACTTATGGCGAACTCGCCAAAGTCATTGCCCCTGGGGTGACTACTGCCCAATTAGACAAGATTGCGCACGACTTCATTTGCGACCACGGCGGTGTTCCTGCCTGCTTAGGCTACGAGGGTTATCCCGCTACCTTGTGCACCTCAGTGAACGAACAAGTGGTACACGGTATTCCCAGCAAGGACGTTGTGCTCAAGGAGGGAGACATCATCTCCGTGGACAGCTGCATTAACCTGAACGGCTACATCTCCGACTCAGCTTATACCTTCCCCGTAGGCGAAGTGAGCGCTGATGTACTCAAACTGTTGAAGACCACGAAGGAGTGCTTGTATCTCGGTATCGAGCAAGCTGTCACGGGTAAACGTCTCGGTGATTTGGGCTACGCTATCCAGTCGCACGCTGAACAAGCTGGTTACTCTGTTTGCCGCGAGTACGTAGGACACGGAATCGGACGCGAGATGCACGAAGACCCCGAAGTATGCAACTACGGCCGCCGCGGTAACGGTATCATCCTTAAGTCCGGAATGACATTGGCTATCGAGCCGATGATTCTCATGGGCAGACGAAACGTACTGATAGAGGACGACGGCTGGACAGCACGCACTTGTGACCGCAAACCCGCTGCACACTATGAGTTATCCGTGTGCGTTAGAAACGGGAAAGCGGATATATTATCCACATTTGACTATATTCAACAAGTCTTAGGAGACAGATTTATTTAAACACTATGGCTAAACAAGATGCAATTGAAGTAGATGGAACAATCACGGAGGCACTGTCCAACGCTATGTTCCGCGTCCAATTAGAGAGTGGACACGTCATCATCGCTAATATCTCCGGTAAAATGCGTATGCATTATATCAAGATCTTACCCGGTGACCGCGTAAAAGTGGAGATGAGTCCATACGATTTGACCCGTGGAAGAATTAGTTTCCGCTATAAGTAATTATTAATCGGGATTACGGACAAAGGACGAATTAGTCTTAACTCATGACTCCTGACTCCTGACCCCAAGAAAAACCTGTTTTTACAATGAAAGTAAGAGCATCTATTAAGAAGCGCAATGCGGACTGCAAAATCGTACGCCGCAAAGGTAAGCTTTATGTAATTAACAAAAAAGAACCCAAAATGAAGATGCGTCAGGGATAAGCTCCTCATCTTGGTAACATTTTAAACAACATCCCAAAGTAAAAAATTATGGCTATAAGAATTGTCGGTGTAGATTTGCCACAAAACAAAGCTGGCGAAGTCATTAAAGTGCAGGATTGGACGGATGACCAAGCAGCAAAGATTCGTGAGATCATCGGTGCTAAGTACAAAGTAGAAGGTGACCTCCGTTCAGAAACACAGTTGAACATCAAACGTTTGATGGATATCGGTTGCTACCGTGGTGTACGCCACCGTCTGGGATTACCCGTTCGTGGACAATCTACCAAAAACAACGCTCGTACGCGTAAAGGTAAAAAGAAGACCGTTGCTAACAAGAAAAAAGCAACTAAGTAGTAATTTAAAAAACATCAAACAATTATGGCAAAGAAAACAGTTGCAGCCAAGAAGCGTGTTGTTAAAATTGACGGCGTAGGACAACTCCACGTTATGTCTTCTTTCAACAACGTTATTGTAACTCTTGCAAATGGTGACGGTCAAGTTATCAGTTGGTCGTCTGCAGGTAAAATGGGCTTCCGTGGCTCAAAAAAGAATACTCCCTATGCAGCTCAAATGGCTGCTGGTGATTGCGCTAAGGTCGCTTTCGACCTCGGCCTGCGTAAAGTTAAAGCATACGTTAAAGGTCCTGGACAAGGACGTGAGAGCGCTATTCGCGCCTGCGTCGCTGCCGGTATCGATGTAACGGAGATTATCGACGTTACACCTATGCCACATAACGGCTGCCGTCCTCCTAAACGCCGCCGCGTATAATAATTGAGTAACGCGTGTAACGCACTAACGCGTGAAGCGCAATAAACCTTTAAACATTTTATAATTATGGCAAGATATACAGGTCCTAAATCACGTATCGCACGTCGTTTCGGTGAACCAATCTTCGGTCCGGACAAAGCGCTCGATAGACGCAAATATGCTCCCGGACAACACGGTGTTAACCGCCGTAAGAAAAGCTCTGAGTATGGTACTCAGCTCGCTGAAAAACAAAAGGCTAAATATACCTATGGCGTATTGGAGCGTCAATTCCGTCTCTTGTTCGCTGAGGCTTCCCGCAAAAAAGGTATCACGGGTGAAATCCTTATCCAACTCCTTGAGTGCCGCCTCGACAACATCGTTTACCGTCTCGGTATCGCTCCTACTCGCGCAGCTGCTCGTCAGCTCGTTAGCCACCGCCACATCACCGTGGACGGCAAAGTTGTGAATATCCCTTCATTCCAAGTTAAACCCGGTATGGTAGTCGCTGTTCGCGAAAAGTCCAAATCACTCGAGGTGATCGCTGCTTCGCTCGAAGGCTTCAACCACGCTAAATATAACTGGCTGGAGTGGAACGAGGCTGACAAAGCAGGTAAATTCCTCAATATTCCTCCACGTGAAGAAATTCCGGAGAACATTAAGGAACAATTAATCGTTGAGTTGTACTCTAAACAATAATTAAATTCATGGCAATATTAAATTTTATCAAACCTGACAAGGTGATAATGGTTGAGTCGAACGGCAGAAAGGCTACTTTCGAGTTCCGTCCTCTCGAACCCGGTTACGGAATTACAGTTGGTAACGCTATTCGTCGTGTGCTCCTTAGCTCACTCGAAGGCTTCGCTATCTGTTCAATTAAAATCAGTGGTATTGATCATGAATTTGCTACCATTCCTGGTGTCATCACTGATGTAACCAACCTTATTTTAAACCTCAAACAGGTTCGTTTCCGCCGCAAAGAAGGCATCGAAGCTGAGACCGAGACCGTTAAACTGCGCGTTAAGAAGGCTACTTCTTTCATCGCAGGAGACTTGAACTCCGTGCTCCAAAACTTCGAGGTATTGAATCCAGAACTCCTGCTGGCTGAACTCGACGAGTCCGCTGACTTCGAGATCGAAATCAATATCAACAAAGGCCGCGGCTATGTTCCGTCGGACGAGAACCAAAAGGCTGACGATGCTATCGGTACATTGGCTATCGACTCTATCTATACGCCTATCCGCCTCGTCAAATACGCTATCGACGCTTACCGCGTTGGTCAACGTACGGACTATGAGAAACTGACTCTTGAGATTGAAACCGATGGCTCTATCGCACCGAAAGATGCACTCACCGAAGCCGCTAAAATCCTCATCTATCACTTCATGCTCTTCTCAGACGAACGCATCGTGTTAGAGGAAGAAACGCTCAAACGCGAAAACGGACTCGACGAGGAAATCCTTCGTATGCGCCAGCTGCTTAACCAACGTCTACAAGACATGGATCTCTCTGTTCGTGCTCTCAACTGCCTGAAGGCTGCTGAGGTCGAGACATTAGGTGAGTTGGTTAAGTACCACCGCAATGACCTGCTCAAGTTCCGTAACTTCGGTAAGAAATCTCTCACCGAACTCGACGAACTGCTCGAGCGCAACGGACTTGCTTTTGGTATGGATATCTCGCGCTACCGCGTGAATGAGTAATTTTTAATCATTAATTTTTAATTTAGAATTATTATGAGACATAATAAGAAGTTTAACCATCTTAGCCGTAAAGCCGCTCACCGTAGCTCAATGCTTTCCAATATGGCTTGCTCGTTGATACAACACAAACGTATCTCCACTACGCTCGCTAAGGCTAAGGCATTGCGCATCTATGTTGAGCCGCTGCTCACTCGCGCCAAAGAAGATACCACGGCTAACCGCCGTCTCGTATTCAGCGAACTCAAACAGAAAGAGGTAGTTACCGAGTTGTTCCAAAACGTAGCTGAGAAAATTGCTAACCGTCCCGGTGGTTACACACGTATCCTTCGTACCGGTTTCCGTCTGGGTGATGCTGCTGAGATGTGTATCATCGAGCTCGTAGACTACAACGAGAACATGCTCAAGGAGACTAAGAAAGCCGCTAAGAAATCTACCCGTCGTGGTGGTAAGAAAGCTGCCGCTGCTGAAGAGGTTGCAGCTGAACCGGCTGAGGCTCCCGCTGCTGAGGCTCCTGCTGAAGAGGCTAAAGCCGAATAAGCAAATAGTTGATATCTCAAAAAGGGTGGGGACTCACGTTCTCACCTTTTTCTTGCTTTAGCCGTTAATTTTTAATTCTCTCCGCAGATTCCGACTGCCAAAATGTCAGTCTCTCCCCTTTGGCACACTTCTTGAAGAATAAATCTAGGACTCCTAGGGCTCCTAGGACTCCTAGAAAACCTAGTAATAACTACAAATACTATATATTATGTCAAAGGGAAACATTGGGGTAACATCAAATAACATTTTCCCCGTAATCAAAAAATTCTTATACTCCGACCACGAGATTTTTCTCCGTGAGTTAATCAGTAACGCCGTCGATGCAACGCAGAAGCTCAAGACCCTCGCCTCTGTAGGTGACTTCAAGGGCGAGCTCGGCGACTTAACCGTCCGCGTACTGATTGATAAGGACAAGAAGACCTTGACCGTCCGCGACCGCGGTATCGGTATGACGGCGGACGAGGTCAATAAGTACATCAACGAGATAGCTTTCTCCGGCGCGGAGGAGTTCGTCAATAAGTACAAAGACAAGGCGGAAGCGATTATCGGTCACTTTGGTCTCGGCTTCTATTCCGCCTTTATGGTGGCTAAGAAAGTGGAAATCTTCACGCTCAGTTACGCCGAGGACGCTAAGGCTGTCCACTGGTCGTGCGAGGGTAATCCCGAGTACACGATGGAGGACACCGTTAAAGCCGACCGCGGAACCGATATCGTGCTGCATATAGACGACGAGTTCACTCAGTATCTCGAGGACGCTACCATCGAGAACCTGCTGCGCAAGTATTGTAAGTTCCTGCCCGTTGAGATAGCATTTGGCAAGAAGAAAGACTGGAAGGACGGCAAGCAGGTTGAACTCGATGAGGACAATATCATCAACGACGTCAATCCTGCCTGGACGCGCAAGCCGACAGAGCTCACCGACGAGGACTACGATAAGTTCTACCACGAACTCTATCCAATGCAGATGGAGGAGCCGCTCTTCCATATCCACCTCAACGTCGATTATCCGTTCCACCTGACCGGAATACTCTATTTCCCGAAGATTAAGAACAATCTCGACGTCCACCGCAATAAGATTCAACTCTATTGCAACCAAGTCTATGTCACCGACGAGGTGGAGAACATCGTTCCCGAATACCTCACGCTCCTGCACGGCGTTATCGACAGCCCGGATATACCGCTGAACGTCAGCCGTTCCTACCTGCAGTCCGATAATAACGTCAAGAAGATCAGCGGCTACATCACCAAGAAAGTGGCTGACAAATTGGCAGAACTCTTCAAAGCCGACCGCGAGAACTTCGAGAAGAAGTGGGACGACGTGAAGATGTTCATTCAGTTTGGTATGCTCACCGACGAGAAGTTCTACGAGAAAGCCATCGGCTTTGCACTCCTCAAGAACCTCGACGGCAAGTACTTCACTCTCGATGAGTATAAAGCAAAGGTCAAAGAGGCACAGACCGACAAGGATGGTAACCTCGTTCTCCTCTATGCCCAAGACCCCGACGCGTCCTATTCGTATATCCAGCGCGCGAAAGAGAAAGGTTATGACGTCCTCCTTATGAACGGCGAACTCGACGTTCACGCTATGTCGCAGTTCGAGCAGAAAGCTGAAGACTATAAACTCCGTTTCGTCCGCGTTGACTCCGATATCATTGAGAATATCATCAAGAAAGAGGAAGCGGCAAAGGACAACTATAGTGCCGAGCAAAAAGAGGGACTTCGTAAAGCGTTTGAGTCTATCTTGCCGGAAAGTGAGAAACTCAAGTACACTGTGACCTGCGAGGCAGCGTCGGCAGACGCGTTACCTGTCTTCATCACGCAGAATGAGTTTATGCGTCGTATGAAAGACATGGCAGCGCACCAGCAGGGCTTGTCGTTCTACGGACAGATGCCGGACAGCTACACCTTGGTTCTGAACACGAACCACCCGCTCATCCAGGCACTCGTGGCTAAGATGACCGAGGAACAAGTCGAAGAAAAGGTCGAAAAGAAGGAGGAAAATCCAACTTCTAACAGCGAAAGCGGTCAAACATCTAACAACGAAGTGGTCCTCAAAACGGTTTACCGTTTGGATGGCGAAGACGAACGTCTGCATCAGTTAACCGATATCGCGCTCTTAGCGTCCGGTTTGCTGAAGGGCGAAGCCTTAGCTAAGTTCGTCAACCGCTCCGTCGAACTCCTCTAATCCTCTCCGCTTCCTAAACGTTGCGTAGCAACAATAAACGTGCGTAGCACATTAAACGTTACGAAGTAACACTAAACTAAAAAAAGTGCAGTCCCCCAAAACTGCACTTTTCTTTTATCTACAATAGGCCATCGGCCGTACAATAAGGCGTCAGCCGCCAAATCTACAATCTAAAATAAGGCTTCAGCCGCCAAATCTACAATCTAAAATAAGGCTTCAGCCGCCAAATCTACAATAGGCCATCGGCCGTAAAATAAGGCTTTAGCCGCCAAATCTATCATCTATGCGGTTCACCGCAAAAGGTTCATCTATCATCTATTACCTTTGCATTCCCGTTAAGTATGAGTTATTAGTGAGTGATTAGTGTGTGATTAGTGAGTGATTAGTGAGTGATTCATTTAATCTACAAATAACCACATGGGTTTTTCACAGCGCTGAAAGCGCGATTTTTGATTAACTACCTAAACGTTGCGCAGCAACACTACACGTCCAACGGACACTCAACGTGCGCAGCAACAATATTTCCACCATACTACGAAAAACGTTTTTCACTTTTTGTAAGCGAAGCGCTTTTTCGTAAGGCGATGATTCGGTACTTTTGTACGGAATCAGTGGTTGAGTGATGAGTGAACATGGAAGCTTGCTTACGATGGGCACTCAGCACTTAAACACAGGATGTTGCCCGCAACATGTCGTATCGCCGCTTTTTTGATTTACTTTCTAAACGTTGCAAAGCAACAATAAACAAAAAAAAGCATTTTTTTTCACCGAAACTGCACTTTTTATTTGCATATATGCAAAAAATGTTGTACCTTTGCCGCCGAAAATGTCAAGTAAGGCTTTTATAGAACAGTTATCGCCAGTCTTATTCTGGGATATGGATAAGTCGCAATTGGATGTGGAAAAGCATGCAAGAGGTCTTATTCAGCGTGTTCTTGAGTATGGTACGTTATCCGATTGGCGCCTAACACGTGATTTCTACGGACTGGATACCGTGGTTGCTAATTGCAAGCAGATGCGTACACTTGACCCGATGGCATTATCCTTTATTTGCGCCATCTCGGATACCAAAAAGGAGGATTACAGATGTTATCAGTTCAGACTATCACACCCAACACATTGGAACTCTTAACCTGTTTAGCTCAACAGCCTGAACTCAAGGCTATGCGCTTGGTAGGAGGTACTGCTTTAGCACTACAGTATGGGCATCGTGTTTCCGTGGATCTGGATTTCTTCTCTGACCAACCGGTGGAGTTGGACAACTTGGTAACATTGGCGAAACGAATAGGAGATTACAAAATTACTAATAAAACAAATCATATACTGCAACTAAATATCAAACAGGTTAAAGTTGACTTTGTGGATTATAGTTGCTACCAATGGATTGATCAACCTGTTGTTGAAGAGGGCGTGGTATTGGCTTCTGACAAGGATATTGCCGCTATGAAAGTGAATGCCATCATTAACAGGGGAACCAAAAAAGATTTTGTTGATTTGTTTGTACTCTTGCAGCATTACTCTCTATCGCAGATTATGGACTTTTACCGCTGCAAGTATCCGGATTTTTCTGATTATAGAGCTTTGATGAGCTTAACCTATTTTGATGATGCTGAAACGATGGATATGCCGAAAATGCACATTCCTAATACTTGGGATGAGATGAAAAAAACTATAGCTTCAGCTGTGAAGGAATACCAATCATAAACTGCTTTGGTTCTTCCCGCCGAAATGCTATAGCAAACGTTCTCCTATAGTGTGGATTCACAGGGATGCACCTCTAAACACTGCATAACCAATAAAAATAATATAACTTATGAAAACGAAATTCTTACTTTTCTCTTTAATGCTTAGCCTCTTAAGCATCACTAACGTCTGGGCAGAAAAATTAACTGTTGGCACAAATGGTGCAACATGGTCAAACGGTGTCAAAACACCTAGTGCTCAGGTTGGAGATGTTCTCTTTACTGCTTTAGGGTCAGGATCAAATGATTCGAAATATTATAGTAGTGATAAATCTTGGCGGTTTTATACAGCAAATACCTCCGGAGTGCGTATTACTGTTCCAGAAGGCAATAAAATTACCTCTGTGGTATTGACTTGGAAAACGGGACAACCGAATACTCCAACAGGATGGGCTCGAGATAAAGCGACTTCGCCGACTACTTATACCCCTAATAGCGGAACTACAACGAATACAGTAGATTTCACTAGAAACAGTTCTAATAACTTTTTAGCACAGGTGATTGAAGTTACGTATGAGCCGACTGGTGGCGGTTCTGTAGCTGTCGAAAGTGTTACTCTTGACGAAAGTGCAATTACACTGACCGAAGAAGAGACGCAGACGTTGACAGCAATCGTTTTGCCCGCCGATGCTACGAATAAGAATGTGACATGGGAATCGGACGATGAGGATGTGGCAACAGTCTCAAACACTGGTGTTGTAACGGCTGTAGGTGCTGGTGATGCAACAATTACCTGTAAGTCTGTATCAGACAATACTAAGTCCGCAACTTGTGCAGTACATGTTAATGTTTCACCATATACAAAATCATCTTTGATATTCACGAAAGCTTGTGGCGGCTCAGGAACAGCTGATGATGACGCGGTTTGGACTGTTACTTCAGATGCTAATGAGTCTAATTACGATAATACGAAAGGCATCCACTATGGTACAGGTAGTGCAGCAGTTTCGTACATAAAGATTCAAACAGATGAAATCGCAGGAACCATCGCGAAAGTTGTAGTGAATACAAGTGGTGCAAGTGGAACAAGTGCTGTTGTTTCTGTTTCCGTGGATGGAACAGCATTTGAAATTTATGGTGATAAACCGTCTGCTTCTATAACTACGACAGCTTCCGATTACACTTTTACAGGCTCGGCATCTGGAACTATTCTGGTGTCTATAACGCAAACATCAAATACAAAAGCTATCTATTGTAAATCAATTATTGTTTACTATGAAGCACCCGCTCCAGCAGCCGTGGCTACTCCAACATTTACACCAGCCGCCGGAACTTATACAGCAGCACAGAGTGTAACACTCAATTGTGAAACAACCGGCGCGTCTATTTACTATACTACTGACGGCTCCGTTCCAAGTAGTTCAAGTACTCTTTACAATGGAGCAATCAGTTTGTCGGAGCGTGGCGCCTATTCAATCAAGGCTATTGCTATCAAGGGCTCAGATGAAAGTACCGTTGCAACGGCAACTTATACTATCAATCTTCCATTTGCTTCCGTTGCTGAATTGTTCTCATATCTGGAAGCACATAGCTTAACAACCCTCAATGATGTAACTGTAACGGGTTACGTAAGCGAGATTGTGACACCTTATAGTACGCAATATAGTAATATCACTTTCAATATCTCTGATGATGGTTCTACTACAGCAGCTCAATTGCAGAGCTATAGAGGTAAAGGAACAGAAGCAAGCAGTATTGAGGTCGGTGATAAGGTTACGATTAGCGGAAACTACAAGGTCCATAATGAGACAAAAGAATTAGATCAAAACAATACTATCACGAACCGTGTTGCCAAAGGTTCTATAGCCGCAGTTGCTGTATCGGGTACTCCGACTAAGACCGTTTATGCTAATGGTGAGACTTTTGAACCTGCAGGCTTGGATGTGACGGCGACTTATGCAAATGGCTTTGCTACCGCTGTTACGGCTGATTCTTGGGAGTGTACCCCTGCAACCGTTACCGCATCAGGTAATATTTCTGTTAAGGCTACTTATGAAAGTGTTCAGAGCTTAGCGTATAGTGTTCCCGTCACGGTTGCTTCAAAGACACTTGTATCAATAGCACTCTCTTATGATGCAGTTGATGTTTATCAAGGTCTTGAATTGCCGAAACCGATTGTAACCGCTACTTATAGCGAAGGCCAACCTGAAGACGTAACAGCACAGGCGGAGTTTACCGGTTATGATGCATCCACAACTGGCGAACAAGAAATTACAGTTTCTTATACCTTTGGTGGCACTACAAAGACAGCAACTTATACAGTTACAGTTAATCCGATTTTCAATGTAGAACTTGCTGCAAGCGTAGCACGTAACTTGATTATTAATGTGGTAGGTAATACCGAATCTACAGACGACATGATTATTCGTGGTAAGGTAAGTTACATTAATAACGCAAGTAGTAATGCACAGACATATTGGATCTCAGACGATGGTACACGTACAAACGAAGTTGAAATTTTTAAAGGTAAATATCTGAGCGGTGCAGATTTCACTTCTGCTAACCAATTGAGAGTAGGTGATGAAGTAGTTGTTATTGGTAAGGTTATCTACTACAACAATTCCACACCTGAATTCGCAAATGGCAAGTCTGAAGTTCAGTCACTCGCTCGTACTCCGAACTTCGCAATTACTGACGTTACAGAATTTGAAGTTGGTGCAACTGATTTGGGTGTTGCTGACTTAACAGTTACCGTAGAAGGCGAAGGCGCAATCACACTTGTTTCGGGTGATGAGACGAAGGCTACTATTGTTAGCAATGCGATTCACGCAGTAGCTCCAGGTACGGTTACTATTACTGCAAACCTCGCTGCAGACGGTATCTATAAGGCCGCTACAACTACCTTCAACGTGACGGTTATCGCTACTCAAACCAAATACGCCGTAAGCTTCGATGGCAATGGCGCAGATGGTGGTACTGCTCCAGAGGCAATTGCAAACCAAGTAGAAGGCGCGTCTGTAACGCTTCCTGAAAATACTTGGACTAAGACTAATAAACTCTTTGACGGCTGGAAAGTTATTAACAACACTACTTTTGCAGAGATTACCGTTACCGCTGGCGCATTCACAATGCCAGCTTCAACTGTAACCATCCAAGCACAATGGGCAGATCCTTCTGTATGGGCTTTGACATATACCAGCAACTTAACTCTTACTGGAAATTCATCCACAAAGGCTTATGCAGAGAAAGTTAAAATTACTGTTAATGAAGTTCTAACGGAATTTGACGCCCTTCGTGCTTGTACGGGTAGTGCAGCTGGTAGTTGTACGGTAACAGTTCCGGCCGGAACACAGAAACTTCACTTCCACGCTGCTGCATGGAATGCAAAGACAAGTACTATTACGGTAACAATGGGTGAGACCGAATTGCTGGTACAAGCTTTAGCGGCTGATGCCGGAATTAAGAATAGCAGTCCTTACACTCTGGAGGGCATTCCGTATATGTATTACTATTGCATTGATTTAAGTAGTTATACTTTGTCGGATGAAACAACGATTACGTTCGCTGCTGGCTCTGACAAACGTTTCGTCCTTTTCGGCGTTAACCAAGAGGGTGGTGTAGTTCCGGTACTCCAAAGCATTGCTATCGACGGTGATATGACCAACAAGACTGGTTACAAGGCGGGCGACCAACTTGATATGGCTGGCCTGACCGTAAGCGCAACGTACACTTTGGGAGGAACGGCGCAAACTCCGGTGGATATTACTAATGATCCTGGTCTTTCATGGACATACGATCCGATTGTTGAAGGACAGACGTCTGTAACAGTAACCGCGAACTTTGGTGGAGAGACTGCAGAAAAGACAATTATCGGTCTTGAGGTGGCTTCCGCAGATCCGAAGATTTATGTATCAAGTACGAAAGCCGAATTCGGTACAGTAGCTCCAAATGCAACTGTTAATCCTATTGCTATCACCGTAACGCTCACCAATGTCGCAGCAGCTACCGCTACTCTCGGCGGTACGAACCCAACAGCATTTAGCATTGACAAAACAGCTTTGACTGCAAGTGGTGATATTACTATATCTGTTGTAAGTACAGCAACAGAAGGGTCGTATTCCGCAACGCTGACAATTAGTGATGACGCTACAGAAAATCCTGCACAATCTAAAGTTGTTAACATCTCTCTGAAGGTTGAAACTACTGAGACCCCGGTTAGAACCGCATCAAGATGGGAAGTAGCCACAGCAAGTGACATAGCAGATGGACTTGAGGTGCTGATTACCGGTGTGAAGAGCGGAACTACCTACGCGATGGGTTCACAAACCAACAATAATCGTACTGCTATTGAGGCTTCCATAGATAACGAAGGCGTTCTTACTCCGGGTGAAGGAACAATGTCCTTTACACTTGAAGCCCAAGGCGACAATTATGCACTCCGTACATCGAATGGCAAGTATCTCTATGCGGCTTCTTCCAGCAGTAACAACTTGAAGACAGAGGATG
>ONMT01000068.1 GCA_900319025.1 uncultured Bacteroidales bacterium | reverse complement strand
TGTTGCTAAGGCTGTGGCTGCTGTCATGAAGAACCCCGCTGCGCTCCAAACAGCACAAGCCGAGTTCGCTGCACAGACCACATTCAAGAAACTCCGCAACTACTTGTGGGACCGAGAGTGGAGTAATTACGCCGGCTGAGCCGCGTAATTATCCACTATTGTAGATTTGGCGGCTGACGCCTTATTGTAGATTGTAGATTTTATTGCCTGCGGCAGTGTAGTGCGCCAAGGCGCGTTTATTGCCTGACGGCGTGTAGAGCCTTCGGCAGTGTATTGCGCTAAAGCGCGTGTATTGCCTGACGGCGAGGAAGTCAATGAATAATGATTAATGAATAATGAATATCTTGCCTACGGCGTGTAAATAAACGTTGCGCAGCAACACTAAACGTCCAACGGACAATAAACGTGCGTAGCACACTAAACTAAAAAAGTGCAGTTTTTGACGAAACTTGCACTTTTTTCTTGCATATATGCAAAAAAAGCACTACTTTTGCACGCTCAAACGATTTACAATGCTACTGAATATTCTTAAATCAAAGATTCATCGAGTTACTGTTACCGAAGCTAATCTCGATTATGTAGGAAGCGTAACTATCGACCAAGACCTGATGGACGCCGCCAATATCTACGTCGGCGAACGTGTGCAGATAGTGGATAATACCAACGGTAACCGACTTGAGACTTACGTCATTCCGGGTAAACGCGGTTCGGGCTGCATCTGCATCAACGGCGCCGCTGCGCACCTAATGCATGTAGGAGACACGGTGATTATCATGGCATACGCAATGATGACTCCCGACGAAGTCAAGACGTTCAAACCGGCTATTATCTTCCCAACTAATAATAAACTATAATGCCTTTCTTCGACCTAATCCATACGGATACCGCCTCAGCCGCTCGTGCCGGAGTGGTACACACTGACCATGGCGATATACTAACTCCAATCTTCATGCCGGTCGGAACGGTCGGAACAGTCAAAGGAGTACATAAAAGAGACCTTATAGACGATATACACGCACAAATCATCCTCGGTAATACCTATCACCTCTACCTTAGACCCGGCACACAGATTCTGCACCAGGCAGGCGGATTGCACCGATTCGAAGGATGGGACAAGCCCATACTGACCGACTCAGGAGGATATCAAGTCTTTTCTCTGACCGATATACGCAAAATGACCGAAGAGGGCGTGCGCTTCTCGTCCCATATAGACGGGCGCAAACTGATGTTTACTCCCGAATCTGTGATGGACATTGAGCGTGAAATAGGTGCCGATATCATGATGGCATTCGACGAGTGCTGTCCGGGGACGGCAGACAAGACATACGCCAAAGAGTCTATGGACCGCACCCACAGATGGTTAGACCGCTGTATCACACGATTTGATTCAACAGAGGACCTATACGGATACAAACAACACCTTTTCCCTATCGTACAGGGCTGCGTCTATTCCGACTTACGTCAAGATGCTGCCAAAAGACTGCGCGACTTAGACCGTGACGGCTACGCTATCGGAGGACTCGCTGTCGGTGAACCAACCGAACAGATGTACAAGATGATAGAGGTTGTTAACGATATACTCCCCACCTCCAAACCTCGCTACCTCATGGGCGTCGGCACACCGTGGAATATCCTTGAAGCGATAGAGCGCGGTGTGGATATGTTCGACTGCGTTATGCCAACACGCAACGGACGAAACGGCATGATTTTCACCCGACAAGGCGTAATGAATATGCGCAATAAGAAATGGGAAGATGACTTCACCGAACTCGACCCGACAGGCAACAGTTACGTGGACCACCAATACACCAGAGCATACGTCAGACACCTCATCCACGCCGAAGAAATGCTCGGACTGGAGATACTGAGTATTCATAACCTCTGCTTCTATCTTGACCTTGTTACGGAGGCAAGACAACATATCCTCGCAGGAGACTTCAAGACATGGAAAGATAGCGTATTGCCTATTATCATGCATCGAATGTAATGAAAAAACTGGATTGGTATATTATTAAGAAGTTCTTGGGCACGTTCTTTTTCTCGATCATGCTCATCCTATCTATCGCCATTGTCTTTGATATGACGGAAAAGATGGACGACTTCTTCGAGGACCAACTGACGTGGAAAGAGATCATCATGGGCTACTACATCCACTTTATTCCGTACTACGCCAATATGTTCTCCTCGCTGTTTATCTTCATCTCCGTTATCTTCTTTACCTCGAAGTTAGCAGGCAACAGCGAAATTATCGCTATCTTAGCCAGCGGAGTGAGCTACGAGCGGTTCTTACTACCCTATTTCATTTCGGCGACCATGCTCTTTGGTCTTGGCGCCTACCTTGCCGGATACGTTATTCCGCCCGCATCCAAGCACTTGCTCACGTTCACAGACAAACACTTTGAACGCTTCTCTTCGGAGAACACACGTAACGTGCAAATGGAAGTGGAACCCGGAACAATACTCTATATAGAGACTTTCCAACGACGTACCAGTATGGGCTACCGCGCTTCTCTGGAACACTTTGACGGAAAAGTGCTCACCAGCCGTATCACCGCGGAACGCATTCGCCATATCGAAGACCATAAATGGCGTATGGAGAGTTATATACGACGTGACTTTAACGGTATGCGAGAAACACTCACCCGAGGCGAACGATTAGACACAATCATTGCTATTGAGCCGGACGAACTGTTTATGACCGCCGAGAGCGCACAGATGATGACTAATCCTGAATTACGCGATTATATGGAACGCGCGAACGCGCGCGGGTCAGGCAATATTCAAGCCTTTGAAACCGAATGGCACAAGCGCTGGGCAGGCTCAATCGGCGCGTTTATTATGACGCTATTGGGCGTAACGATGAGTAGTAAGAAAGTGCGCGGCGGAATGGGTAAGAACTTAGGTATAGGTATCGTGCTCACGGCATCCTATATCCTCTTCTCTACGGTAAGCACCACCTTCTCAGTCAACGGCATCATGTCGCCATTTATGGCAGCATGGTTGCCTAACCTCGTCTTCCTCGTCATCGGTATAGCGCTCTACTTCCGAGTAAGAAGATAGGAGCAAACAAATGTCGAAAGTCGAAAGCAATTAGTCGAAAGTCGAAAGTCGAAAGTCGAAAGGATGTACAAAGGGACAAAGGACAAGGGACAAAGGTCAAAGGACAGATTAAGACTTTAGAATTTCAACTATAAAATGAAAAAGGAACGGCTGATGTCGTTCCTTTTTCGTGGTCCCACTTGGGCTTGAACCAAGGACCCCCTGATTATGAGTCAGGTGCTACTAACCAACTGAGCTATGGGACCCTCGCGTTCGGCAACAAGGTCGCAATGTCTATACCGCTCTGCTAAATAGACGGGCGACTTGTGCCTCCGCTCTCCGATTTCGAAACAGAGTTTCTCATCGGGGATAAATAGGTTTAATTTATTTCAATTTCTCGTAGATGGCCTCTGCTTTATTCTTCGAGATATGTTTCTGTTCGTCCGTGAGGTCAGGGATAACGAGACGAGTGCCTTGCGGAATGTAGTTCGGCGACTTCAACGTTTTCTTATTAGCCTCGTAGATGAATACCCAGCAATAGGTATTACCGTAGTACTTACGAGCGATAGCGCTCAGCGTCATGCCCTCCGGAGCTGTAATCATCTTATTCTCATCACGCTCTGACATGGCTTGTTGTTGAGCAGCCTCAGCTTGTGCATCACGAGCGTCATTACGTTGCTTAACAGCACTGAAGTCGTCGCATTGCATTACGCGAATGTCTGCACGGCGGTTTGGTGTATAAGCACCGGTTGAACGGCCACCGTGGATAGCACCACCTGTAGAGTATGTGATGCGGCTCGGATCAATATTATGCTCCTCAACCAATTCGTCACGAATATTTTGTGCGCGAACTACACCCAGGTTGGTGTTATGCTCCTCGGTACCAGTGTTATCCGCATAACCGATAATCTCGATGCAGAGTGTCGGATCCCACTTCAACTGGCTTGCAAGTTGTTGAACTACGATAAGCGCAGCATCATCAAGGGTACTCGAGTTATTAGCGAAGTAAACGTAAACGAAGTTATCGTTAACCACCTGCACGGTGTTGGTAGCAGCCGAGGTAGTATTGATATACAATGTATCCACGTGCGAGATAACGAGCGTATCCTTACCGTATGCCTTGCTACTTTCTTTCTTAGCATTAAAGCTGTCAGCAGCAGCATAGGAAGCAATATTCTGAACGTGTGTCTTCTTCTTAGCCACTAACTTAAAGCGTAGAGCAAGCGAGATATCGAAAATACCATCGTTATTCTTAGAAGCCGGAGTAGATGAACCACGTCCGTCAATAATATCTTTTACGAAATAAGAATAGGTACCCTTAATGCCCAACGATGTAACACGACCAAGGTTGAAGTCAAAGAGCACACCCGCTTGTACAAACGGCAGCGGATTATTGAATTTAGAGTCGGATTTAGGTGTAAAATCAGCAGTGTGGCCCTTTGTCTCATCAGAGTAATAGGTGCTATTCTTATACCATGCTGCACCACCACCGACTAAGAGGTTCAGACCGAATATCTTCTTCTGGGTTTTCGGATAGCAGGACCCCATGAGGTCGAACGCCAAGTATCCTTGAAAGCGCGCCATCATACCATCTAAGAGTACAGCAGCGTGTTGGTCATTATTCTTACCCGTTACTTTATACCAATCGTAGTAGCCCTCAATACCCAACGCCCACATCGGCGTGAAGTGGTATTCCAAACCGAAACCGGCAGCAGGAGCCCAAACAGGGTGTTTCATCTCACTATTGAAGTCACCATCAAACGAGTTAAAGCCGCCCTCTAAGACCAACGTCCAGTGAGCAAACTTAGGTGCAATACCATTCGCATTCTCCTCCAGTTTCCAAGGGTGAGCACCTTTAGGTTCATCTGTCTGCTCCGCAGCAAACATAACGAGCGAGCAAAGCATTAAACCACACGCAAGAAGTACCTTTTTATTCATAATCAATCTGTTTGTTTCGTGTTTAACATACATATTCGACCCGCAAAATTACTACTTTTTTTTGAATTACCAAAGTTTTTTCATAAAAAAAACACTTTTTGTGCATTTTTTCCTCATTTTTTACATATAAGCCTTTGTAAATTGCGTATATGAGATAAAATATGTAACTTTGCAGCACTTTAAGACATATAATAAATAGTATGGATATATTAAATAAAATGTTGACGCGCGCGCAAGCGAATCCTCAACGCATTGTACTGCCGGAAGGAGATGAGTCGCGCACGTTGGAAGCTGCAGAAATTCTTTTAGCCAAGAAAGCAGTTAAGTTAATTCTTATTGGTAATCCCCAATTGATAGCGCAGCAGGCGCAAGAGAAAGGTTTGAGTCACATCAACGAAGCAACGATTATTGATCCGTTGAACAATCCGGATTTGGAGAAATACGCTTCCTTATTATGTGAATTACGTAAAGCTAAGGGCATGACAATAGAAGAAGCGCGTAAGAAGGCACAAGATCCGCTATACTTAGGTTGCTTGATGATTAAGAACGGCGATGCGGATGGAGAGGTTGCCGGTGCACGAGGCACAACAGCGGATACGATTCGTCCCGCTTTCCAGATACTGAAGACACGTCCCGGAGTGAGCATTGTGAGCGGTGCATTCCTTATGATTACGCCAGCCAAGCAGTTGGGCGAAAACGGAGTATTGGTATTTGCTGACTGCGCAGTTAATCCGTGTCCTAATGCTGAAGAGTTAGCACAGATAGCCATTTCAACCGCCGAGACAGCCCGCTCGTTAGCCGGTATCGAACCGCGCGTAGGTATGCTATCCTTCTCAACCAAAGGTAGTGCTAAGCATGAGCTGATAGATAAAGTGACGGAAGCAACGCGAATCGCTCGTGAGTTAGCGCCTGATTTGCAGATAGATGGTGAATTGCAAACTGATGCGGCATTGATTCCAAGTGTAGCAGAGAAGAAAGCTCCGGGATCTAATGTAGCAGGAAAAGCCAATGTGCTTGTATTCCCTGATTTACAAGCCGGAAATATCGGATATAAATTAGTGGAGCGCTTCTCAGGTGCAGATGCCATTGGTCCTATATTGCAAGGCATAGCAGCTCCGGTGAATGATTTGAGTCGCGGATGCAAAGTGCAAGATATTGTGCAAATGGTTATTATTACAGCCAATCAAGCGATGGCGTGATTGGGTAAATAGTCGAAAGTCAAAAGTCGAAAGTCAAAAGTAAAGAATATTAATCCCTTAATAAAAATATATCATGAAAATTTTAGTATTGAATTGTGGCTCATCTTCAATTAAGTATGCGCTGTATGACATGACGGATCAAACACTATTAGCTGCCGGAGGTGCAGAACGTGTTGGGATGGAAGGTTCGTTTGTAAAAATCAAGTATCCAGGCGAGAAGCGCAACGTGATGCACGATATTCCAGAGCATACAGAAGGTGTGAAATTCATTTTCTCGTTGCTGACAGATCCCGAGAACGGTGTTATTAAATCGTTAAGTGAGATTGACGCAGTTGGTCATCGTATGGTACACGGCGGCGAGAAGTTCGCAGAGTCAGTAGTTATTAACGGTCGTGTTATTCGTGCTTTCGAAGCAGTAAGTGACTTGGCTCCTCTTCACAATCCTGCAAACTTAAAAGGTATTCGTGCCGTTCAAGAATTGATGCCGGGTCTTCCTCAAGTAGGTGTATTTGACACGGCTTTCCATCAGACGATGCCCGCTTACGCATATATGTACGCTATCCCTCACGAGATGTACGACCGCTATGGAGTACGTCGTTATGGTTTCCACGGAACGAGCCATCGATATGTAAGCCAGCGCGTATGCGAATTCTTAGGTGTAGATATCAATAAGGTAAAGATTATCTCCTGCCACATTGGTAACGGTGCTTCGATAGCAGCTATCAAACGTGGTAAATGTATCGATACAACGATGGGTCTCACTCCTCTGGAGGGTCTTATGATGGGAACTCGTTCAGGTGATATAGACGGCGGTGCTATCACGTACTTACAAAAGAAACTGCATCTCGGCCCGGATGAGATGTCTGACTTCCTGAATAAGA